>JAJRWF010000071.1 GCA_024276905.1 Deltaproteobacteria bacterium | reverse complement strand
TGCTTTGATTCTGCGGATAGAAGTTTCCTTCACTGGCAGCTTTTCGCTGAGGAGATCTGTTTGACTGTTCAATAATTTCCATTTCGCTCTCCTTCTCAGCCCTCAGCCTGACAGGTTGACATGTAAAAGCAACAACTTATAATTTTACTGCAGATAGCAGACCCGAGACAAGATTTGCTGCTGACAGCAGACCTGCCCATTCAAGGAAAGCAATTAGAATACCAAAGACAAGAAGTCTAGCGGTATCGAGTAACCAGCTAAAATATCACAGAAGCAACCCTCTATTTTATGATTCGGACAACAGTGGAAGCAGACAGAAAAATTCAAAGTCGCATATTTTATTCATAAGCGAATAAAACGTTATGCACTGATAAGTGCATAACGTTTGGGGCAGGACTGAAAGTCTCTGAATAGAACACAAGCAATAATTGTGTTCCTTCTCCCTGATCCGGGAGGCTTGCTAAACTGACTGGCAACTTAGCCCTTGTCAACACGGGAGAATCATGATCAAACGCGGCACAAAACCTGAGCAGATCGACCGCCTCGAACCGAAGGTGCGTCAGGGGCTCACCCTCGTTATCACCGGTCATGGCAAAGGCAAAACTACGTCAGCGCTGGGAATGGCGTTGCGGGCCTGCGGCCACGGAATGAAGGTCTTTATCATTCAGTTCATGAAAGGTGACATCTACGCCGGAGAGTGGGACGGAATCAAACAGATGAACTGCGACATTGAACTGGTTGCCACCGGTAAAGGCTTCTGCGGCATCCAGGGCAACCCCTACCCCTGGTCGGAACATCGCGCCAACGCTCAGGACGCCATCGATCTGGCCGGAGAGAAGATTGTTGCGGGCTGCTGTGATTTGCTGATTCTGGATGAAATCAACAACGCGCTTCAACTCAAGCTGGTCGATCTGGATCAGGTTCTCGGACTCCTCCGCAACAAGCCCCCCCTGCTGCACCTGATCCTCACCGGCCGCGATGCCCACCCGCAAATCATCGAACTCGCGGATACGGTCAGTGAAGTGCGTGAAATCAAACACGCCTATCGGCAGGAGATCGAACCGCAACCCGGCATTGATTTCTGACAAAGAAAAGGACGATCACAGTACCGGGACACTAAATGCGAATCAGTCCGGCAGCCCAGGTAAAACCGGCGCCGAAGGTCACTACCCCGACCAGAGCCCCTGGCCTGAGATCACCACTGCGGCGGAGTTCATCGAGAGCAATCGGGATAGAGGCGGCCGAAGTATTGCCGTAACGATCGACATTGACGTAGACCTTTTCCATCGGCATTTTGCACCGTTTGACCACCGCTTCGATGATACGCAGGTTAGCCTGATGAGGAATCAGCAGGTCAAGGTCCTCCCCGCGCAGACCTTCTCGCTCCAGAACAAGTTTGAGAGCTTCGGTCATCGACGTCACCGCATGGCGGAAGACCTCTTTGCCCTCCATATGAATGGTGTGCAGACGGGCAGCAACATTCTCGGCAGTCGGCGGATTGACACTGCCGCAACCGGGATTGTAGAGCAGGTTACTATGAGCACCGTCAGATCTCAGGTAGGTCTGTAACAGGCCGCGGCCACCATCGGAAGGGCCGAGAACGGCAGCCCCGGCGCCATCACCGAAGAGCACACAGGTATCCCGATCCTGCCAGTTGACCATCGAGGTCAGCACCTCGGCGCCAAGAACCAGGACCCGGCGATATCCGGAGGAAGCCATCATCCCCTCGGCGATCTGCAAGCCATAAAGAAAGCCGGAGCAGGCGGCGGAGAGATCAAAGGCCACCGCATTTTTTGCCCCGAGTTTCTCCTGAACCAGACATGCGGTGGCAGGAAATTTCATATCCCCGGTCACGGTACCGAGTATGATCAGATCGATCTCCTCGGCGCCGACACCGGCATTCTGCAGGGCATTGCGCGCGGCCTCAGTCGCCAGATCCGACAGTGCGGATCCCGGCGCGGCAACATGACGCTGTCTGATCCCGGTGCGGGCAACAATCCAGTCGTCGGAAGTATCAACAATCCGTTCCAGATCAGCATTGGTAAGAATCTTTTCCGGGACAGCACGACCCGTTCCCAGTATCATGGCATGTGGTGTTTTCTGCATCGGTTCCCTCTGTGGCAAGGTCGTATCGGTGACTGCTGCAAAGTAGCACAACTGCACCCTCCCCTCAAGGGATCGCCCTCTTGGTCGAAGGAGCTGCGATCAGCCTCTTTTCGCTTGGTGCCCGGAGCAGATTCAACCATGAAGCTGATGGTGATTTACGGACGATGTTATACTTCAGATATTTATAATTCATTCTGATCCCCGGCAGATAAGGAGCCCCCATGGCCTCTCTCAACTTTGAACTGGAACGGCGTCAATTCAGAGAATATTACGACGATCACCGCCAGAGCTTCGAGGAAGCCAAAAATGCGTTTATCAGCATTATCCGTACCCTGATCCGACAGTCGGATATTGGCGAAGTGACAAAAATCGAAGGGCGGATCAAAGATCGGGCCGAATGCATCAGGAAATTTCACCGCAAATACCAGAGCAAACTTGAAGCTGACGAACAACCGTACCGAATCAGGGACTACATTTCCGACCTGATCGGCATTCGCATCGTCTGCCTGTATGAGGATCAGATTGCGCTGGTTTCAGAGGTGCTGCAGCAGCACTTTCGAACCATCGACGTCACTGACAAAATCTCGGCGGTTGAAAGCACCGAGGATTCCTTCGGCTACAAGGGATTGCACATGGACCTGGCCCTGAACGACGATTTGGCGGCCCAACCCAGATACCAGGCCTGTGAAGGACTGATTTTTGAAGTTCAAATCCGCTCCCTGATCCAGGATGCCTGGAGCGTTCTGGATCACAAGATCAAGTACAAAAAATCGATCCCCAATGACCTGAGACGACGCATCAATGTCCTGTCCGCGCTGTTCGAACTGGCAGACCGCGAGTTCAAGGAAATTCGCAACGCAACGGCCGAACTGATGCAACAGGCGACGGTTGCCCCAATCAGCGATGCCGCCACGGAAGGCAAGACCCTGGCCGCAGTGACAACCAATGAAAAAGCGGTCAACGCCTTCAACTTTTTACGCGTCGCCGGGCACTTTTTTCGTGATTTTGACTTCAAGGACTACAAGGTTGACGGCTTTGTGCAGGATATCCTGAGGCTCAGCCCGGACTTCGAAAAGGCGGACCTGCACCGCAGCCTGATCGAAAACATGAAAACGGTGCGGGACTATCGCGACGACTTCCTGGCTGAAGACCCCGAAAACACCTTCAGTCCCTACACGATAATCCGGCACTGTCTCTATCTCCATGATCGCAAAGTCTTTCAGAAGATCCTCTCGCGCGTCTCACGCGAGCGCTTTGAGACCTGGCTTGTAAACATCGCGTATCAACGGAACGGAATATCACCCGGCTCCCCGGAACAAACGACGTAAGCGCAACATTCAGCGTCAAATACAGGCAAGCGAACCATAAAACGCGCGGAACTCCTGTTCTCTGTTCGGTCATTTCCGGACGAAATCGATGAACAGGATTTTCCTGCCCAGGAACCGCAAAAACAACACCGGAAAACACTGCGCGGCCAGCTCCCCCCTCCCTATTTCACCCTTATTAATGATAAAATCAAATCCGTAATTCATCATGTATTTTCAGTTAAACCAATCAAAGCAAAAACATACTTGATTTATCAAGAAAAAATCGAGTAAAGTTGACCAAATCCATAAAGAAGGAGGCATCGAATGCCATGAAAAAAATCGCGCTCAGCATCCTGCTCTCTCTCGGGATGCTTTCCTCGGCCCAGGCCGCCCTGCAAGATTATTTTGTTTCGACCGATTGGCTGGCTGGCAATCAGGACAAGGTCAGAGTTGTGGATGTCCGCAATCATGCCAGCTTCCTGCTCGGCCATATTGACGGTGCGGTGAACGCCGGCCGCAAGCAGTTCCTTTCACGACGCAATAATACCAAGAGCCTCGTCCCGACCGCTGAAGAATTCGTCGCACTGATGAATCGACTCGGGATAAGTGCCGACACCCCGGTGGTTGCCTATGCTGCCGACCATGACCCCTACGCGGCACGTTTTATCTGGACTCTGCGTTTTCACGGCCACGAAAAAGCCTATGTCCTCGATGGCGGCTATGACAAATGGTCCCAGGAAGGGCGCAAGACGGCACTTCTATCGTCAATCGAGCTTCCGGCTACAGACTACCGTCTCAATCATTCCAGAGACATTCGCGCCGAAGGTGATTACGTGCTGACGCGTCTCGGCCATCCCGAGACCATCATCTGGGACACCCGCCGAACAACGGAATACAAGGGGTCGGAAATCCGGGCCAACCGGGGTGGACATATCCCCGGAGCCACTCATCTGAACTGGACTGAACTGCAAAAAGAGGTCGATGGGGTCAAAGTTCTGAAGTCAAAAACAGAAATACTGACGCTGCTGGCAGGTTACGGGATAACCCCCGACAAGGAGATTCTGGCCCATTGCCAGACCGGAATCCGCTCCTCCTATGCGACTCTGGTTCTTTTAGGGCTGGGCTACCCCCGGGCCAAAAACTATGATGGATCCTGGATCGAATGGGCGAACAATGAAGAGCTTCCGATTGTCAATCCCAACCCGGTGGCCAAGGCTCAACAGCCGGAACTGAAATGAGGCCGATCCGCTCCACTATGTCGCACCACGCACAACATGGAATCTGTTGTTTGCTGCTGCTTTTCGTGATCGGCTGTTTGCTGCCGACACCGGCTGTCCGGGCCGATGAACCTGCCACCCCACCCGATCTGGTTCGCATCGACCGCGCGCATCGTTCCGTCACTTTTGCCGGAGTTGTCACCGCCGAAGCCTGGGCGCGGCAGGCTGCCGCCGACCCGAAAAAAAGCAATTTCGACCCGGACCATTGGCACCTGATCATCAGCGCCACCCAGGCCAACCTGGCGGTGGGCCGCGTACCGGTTATTGCCGCCTGGGCGACAGATGAGGAGATCGCTGCCGCGCTGGCCGCCATCGGTGCCGCCGGCAAAGACTTTGACAAACGCAGCTTCACCCGTAGAATGGATGTCGATTCGCCCTATCCGGACCTCAGGCCGCAAGGCACTCCGATCCGGGTCAGTGTCACCTGGGACGGTTTTTTCGGCAGCAAAACAGTTGAAGCCGACGATTTTCTGGTCAATTCCGGAGGCAGCAAGCTGGACCTGGTCTATATCGGCAAGCAGCACCCCTCACACTGCATCGTCTGCCTTTACGGCTGTATTGGTGCCGTCTGCCCCAACCGGGCACTCACCGTGCGTGACTACCTGGAGGGGAAAAATCGCTGGAGCCTGCGTAGCGGGGTTCTCCCCGATGACGGAACGCGGGTCTGGATTACTCTTTCCCTTGGTAGCTAGGACCTCTTCATGCAAGTTTTTCAACGTTTCAAGAACAGATTCATCGCTAAACTGATCGCCCTGTACCCTGGCCTTGCAGACCGCTTTATCGCCGCCTATCGGCCTTGGGAAACAGAGGGAGATATCCCCTGGGTTCAACCGGCCAAACCCCTGAGAGCGTGTAAGGTCGCACTGGTTACCACGTCCGGTGTCCATCATCGCGGCCAGAAACCTTTTGACATGCAGGATCAGGATGGTGATCCAAGCTATCGGGAACTGGACAATGACCGGATCGCGGCGGACTTCCAGATTACGCACGATTATTATGACCACAGCGATGCTGAACGCGACCTGAATATCGTGCTGCCGCTTCAGCGCCTTCAGGAACTGGTTGCGGAGAAAGTGATCGGCCGCCTCAACAGCCGCCACTTTGCCTTTATGGGTCATATTGATGGCCGACACATTCCAACCCTGATTGAACAGAGCGCACAAGAAGTTGCGGGAAAACTCTGTTCCGATGAGGTCGACCTGGTTCTTCTGACCCCGGCCTGAGGGATCTGCAATCAGTCCGTGGGACTGATCCAGAGAGAAATCGAACGGGCGGGCATCCCGACCATTGGTGTTTCCATTGTGCGGGACTTCAGCGAAAAAGTACGCCCGCCGCGCACAGTCGCCCTGCGCTGGCCCTTTGGCCACCCGCTGGGAGAGCCAGGCAATCTGCAGCAACAGCGCGCGGTTATCCTGGAAGCATTCAAACAGCTGTATGCGATCAGTGATGCAGGAACCATTGTCGATCTACCGTTTCGCTGGCGGCGCGAAGACTATACAAAACATGCTGAACCGGGGGCTGAAGAATTGTCTCCGACAAGGTAAAAAAAGGCAGAAAAAGCTTTCATCGTTTGAAATGGTAGAATGAACAGACAAACGAAGGAATTCAACCGATGAAAGAAGCACTGTTCTGGGAAAAGCGGCCGCACAAAGAGGTTCACTGCCAACTCTGCCCCCACAACTGCATTATTCAGCAAGGGGCCACCGGCACCTGCGGGGTGCGTAAAAATATCGATGGCACCCTTTACGCCCTGACCTACGGCAAGGTGATCGCCAGCGCCATTGATCCGATCGAAAAAAAACCGCTGTATCATTTCCATCCGGGCAGTTCAGCGTTTTCCATCGGCACTTTTGGCTGCAATCTGCGCTGCAAACATTGCCAGAACTGGCAGATTTCGCACTGCAAAGCAACCGAAGATGACAACAGACTGCTCGCACTTTCGCCTCAACAGGCGGTGGCAACGGCCCTGAGTAACAACTGCGAGGTGATCGCATTCACCTACAATGAACCGAGTATCTGGTTCGAATATGTTCTGGACACCGCCAGGCTGGCCCGTCAGGCCGGACTCTACAATGTTCTTGTCACCTCGGGGATGATCAATCCGCCCGCCCTGAAAACACTGCTGAATGATATCGATGTTTACCGGGTCGACATCAAGGGATTCAATGAAGAAACCTACCAGCGCCTGACAGGTAGTGCCGTTCTGGCTCAGGTGCTTGAAAATGCCGAGTTCGCCTTCAAGGCCGGGGCACACCTCGAAATTGTCACCAACCTCATCCCCGGCTGGAACGATTCAAATGAGCAGCTTGACGGCCTGACCCACTGGATTGTCGACACGCTGGGCACGGACATCCCCTGGCACGTCACCCGCTACCATCCCGGTCATCAACTGAAGGAACCTCTGACTCCGGTGGAAACCCTCAATCGCGCCCGCGAAATCGGCTTTAAAAACGGCTTGCAATATATCTATGTCGGCAATGTCCCCGGCCACCCGGGCCAAAACACCCTTTGTCCCGGCTGCGGCAAAATCCTCATCGATCGAACCGGATTCACCATCGGCACCAATCACATTCTGCACGGTTGCTGCGCATACTGTGGCTACCGGATCGGGCACTACCGAGCCTCGGACATTCCAGCCGCGCAGAAATAACGCCTTAGGTATCGGCGTCCTCCGCCTGTGCAAAGTTCCAGCTGCAGACGACCAGATCGAGCCGTTGACAGGAATCAAAATTGAGGCCTTCGGCCTCCAGCAGGGCTTGCTGCAAAAGGTTCCCTTCTCCATCGGTGCGCGGGCTGACCCTCCCCTGGCGATTGATAACCCGCTGCCAGGGCACATCACTGCCAACCGGCAACGCTGCCATGGCAAACCCGACCGTGCGGGCAGTACAGCCGCAAAGCTGTGCGATCCGACCATAGGTTGACACGTAACCGGACGGAATCTGGCGTACCAGACCATAGATTGACTGATAGAGGGGACTGAAACGTTTGGGGGCCATGCGGAAAAGTGTACAAGCATTCCGGCAATAGAACAATCCGCGAATCAAACGGAAGGAGGAATTCTGCCGGTATTACTCACGCAGCCGGGCTCCGATACCGTACTTGAACAGCCTGCGAGCGACGGTCGGCTGACTCATTCCAAGTTGTCGAGCGATCTGCTGTTGCGAGTGAAGACGCTTTGCGGCATCGAGCAAGACCCGTCGTTCAACACTTCCGAGGATCTGCGCCATTGTCATCTCGGTCGGCCAGTTGCCGGACAACGCGGGAGTTCCGCCGGCACTGGCATCGACAAGGTTCTGCGGCAGGTCGCAAACGTCTATCAACACTGTCTCCGACATCACCACCAGTCGCTCACAGATATTCATCAGTTCACGGACATTTCCGGGAAAGGAGTAACGGACCAGACAATCGAGAGCGGCCGAAGTCAGGCGTTTTCGGACCGAGGACCGGGTACAGAACTGATCAATATAACTGCGAATCAACGGCACCAGGCATTCCTGCCGTTCGCGCAGCGGCGGGACAGTCAATGGAATCACACTGAGACGATAGTAGAGATCAAGCCGGAAGCTGCCCGCAGAAACCATCTGCTCAAGGTCGCGGTGAGTTGCGGCCAGAATGCGCACATCAACCTTACGGCCCGCTGTTGCTCCAAGCCGGGTAAGCTGACCCTCCTCGATAAAGCGCAGCAATTTGACCTGGGCCGCAGGCGGGAGTTCGGCAATTTCATCCAGAAAAAGGATGCCGCCATCGGCAAGTTCCAGCAAACCGGGTTTGCACCCGACCGCACCGGTGAAAGCGCCTTTTTCATAGCCGAAGAGTTCGGCCTCAATCAGATTTTCAGGGATCGCTCCACAGTTGATCTTGATGACCGGCTGCCCGGCCCGACGAGAATTTTTATGGATCAAGTCAGCAATCAGCCCCTTGCCGACCCCGGATTCTCCCAGAATCAGGACGGTTGTATCAACCTTGCTGACCTTGAGTGCCTGCCTGAGAGCCTTGACCATACTGCGACTCCTGGCAATCACCGGCCGCGCCGCAAGCTGCTCCTGCTGCAGGTCCAGAACCTGATGGCGAAACTGGTCACCAATCGCCTGCTGCTCTTCGAGCTGGCGCTGCAAGCGATCCATCTCGGTAATATCACGTTCACTGACCACCACACGGATCAGTTCTCCGAGATCATCAAAAACCGGAGTTGCGGTCGAAATCAGCTTGCGTCCATGACGATTTTCCTGCAGCAGACTGACCGGTGCTTTTTTTTTGATCGCTTCAAGAGCAGCCGAGGGAAGAATCAGCAACCCGTCTCTGGCCGCATCCAGATAAGCACGTCCGACCAGCCGGGCGGCGACAGCGTTGTTTATCCGCTCCGAAGCCGGATTGACCCGCAGGATGACGCCCTTGCCGTCGCAGACAAACAAGCCGTCGGACGACGAGTTGATGATTGCATCATGCTCCCAGGTCAGTTCCTGGATCGTCCTGTCCATCTTGCCCCCTGATTACAGCCCCTACCGCGCAGTCAACTGGCCTTGGCGCGCCTCACTCCGTACTCGCTGGTCCAATGTTCAAAGTAACTGATACGCGGCAGTTCAAGCCGGTGCCCGGCGGGATAGGGCCCGGTGGCCTGCAGCAGCTCAACCCATACCGAACGTGATTTCAGCAACACGACTCGTGCATCAGCCGAGAAACGTCCCCGGCAATCATGCCAGCGCGCCTGCACCTTCTGGCCCACCGCAAGTCGACGATCTTCAAGGTGCTGTGAAAGGATTGGATCCGGTCCCATTTATCAAGCTCCTGTCGCAATCACGCCACAAAGTGGCGTTGCAAGTGGCCACTGAGCATCTGTTCATATTCGGCATCGAGATCCTGCTGATAAACCAGCGATGAGGCGATCTCACTGGCAAGAATAGCGGCCTGATATTTAACCGGCAGCTGCCCGATACGACGGCGATAATTCGGATTTTCACTCAGCATCTGCGGCAAATGGGCCAGCAATGCACGACGATAACGGGGCTTGGCGGCCAGTTCTGGGCGTTGCTGAAAGTAGTCGAACAAACGCGCATAGTGTGCATTGATCTCCTGCGACAGGGCGGCAGAGATATCGGTATAGCTGCGACTGCCGTCGAGTTCTTCATAACGCCGGAAGATCAATCGTGCTTCGTCAGCAGCGCGCTTTTCGAGTATTTCGAGGACATCACCGACATACCGGTCCTTGTTGGCAAAGAATTCCTTTTCACTCAGCAGCAGATTGGCGATAATTTCGTAGGAAGAAGAGATCACCCCGCACTTGTTGGCCGATGCATCGCGCATGATGACAACCCCGGCCTGCTGCAACAGATCACGGGCGGCAGGCGTAATAAAGGAATTGGCTCCCTCGATAATCGCCCGCGAGCTCGGCTTGCCGTCGATCAGAAACTGTTGCCAGTTTTCTTCATGAATCGTCTCGGGACGCCCACCGGCCGGAATAAACAGGTCCGCCTCAACATCGAAGATCAACCGATTGAAAAGACGATAGAATTCATCAACCGTAATCCATTCTTCAATCAGTTCATCCCCCCTGCGCGTCACCTTGCGATAGAGTTCGCGCAGTCCATCACGCCTGGTCTGGTTGCGGAAAATCATCATTCCGCCGTCATGCAGCGCCTGCGGATCAAACTGGTCAATATCGCTTTTCAACACCACCTTCTGCAATGCGTCAAGATCTGCACCGGCCGGATCGACCAGCGCTCCGGTGCCGTCGAGAATCAGGCGGATCTGCACTTGCGGACAACGCTCCAGCAACAACCGCAGACCGTTGCCGGCGACATCCCCCCCCGGGCCACCGGTTAGCTTGACACTGAAAGGGTCCTTGCGGGCATTGATCCCGAGGTGCTCAAGGGTAATTTCAGCAAAACTGATCACCCCGGTCGAAGTGACCCCGTACTCTTTGTGATTAATCCCGAACTGCTTGCTCGAAATCACGCCGGGCCCCAGCAGATAACCGCGCTTGGTCGAGATCCGCGCGATCAGTTCGACCATCTCATCATGCATGTTCTCATCAGGGCCGAGCTCGATCGGCTCATCTTCGCGGTAGTAATCGACCACACGCGGATCACGGGCGGTCCCCCCTGAAGTCACGTAGATATCGAGGAAGGCCTGGATAAAACCGTACTGCAACTTGTAGAGTCGGCGGGTTACAGTTTCCTGATCAGCAAGGTCGGCCGCATCGAGAGCCACCACCATCTTCGATCCGCCTTCGTAAATATCCTTGTTCTTCAGGTGCTGGGTGTGGGCCAGCACATAATTTTCGCGGAACAGGGTGTTGGCACTGGTGATGTAATCATCGCGATTCTTGGCCAGCACCGTACGCCAGCCCCCGCGGGCGATATCAGAGAAACCGATATGATAGCCGCAACCGTGACGACCGAAAAAGAAGGTCACTCGGAAAGGGCGTTCCGGTGGCAGATCCGAGGTATGCTCGGGACCGAGTTCATCGAGATAACCCGGTGCGAGACGAAATGCCAGGGCATGCTTCTGGGCAACAAAAAAGTTGGTTTTCAGGGTATGGGTGATAAAGAGCAGACAGCAACGGAACACCGTCCGCCGGATAGCATCCAGATAAGCGTGGCCGGTGTTGTAAGCGGCAATTGCCTGAGACAGTTCGACCAGTTCACTCTCGTAGTTGACCTGCCGATCCGGCAACTGCGGTTCGAACCTGATCCGAAAGAGTGCCACCAGTCGCAAGGTCATTTCGATATCCGCCGCAAACGCGGCCTCAACCTCCTGGCAGCTGAACCTGTCCGGCTGATTGTGTGCCAGTGTGGTGTGACAGAAACTGGCAAAAGCATTGACCAGCGAGGCATCGATCCCGGTCATCTGTCCTTTGGTCACCAGCTGATAGGTTGCTGCCGCGGTAGAAAGAATCTGGGTATTGAACAGTTCAAGCTCAAGCTGGTTGTAAAGAAAACTGTCCTTGCCGAGCAGCTTTATCCCCTCGCCACGTAAATAGAAGGTGCCGAGAAAATAGGGGTGAGTTCCGTTATGGATCGTCATGCAGTACGCGCGCTTGATCCCGAGACCCAGACGATTGTAGACCTCCATCACCTGGCGCAGAAAATCGAGTTGGGGGGGATTCCCGGCGGCAAAGAGAATCCGGTATTCAGGCTGGTCAAGAATTTCGTCGGCAGGCTCGGCATCAAAATAGACCCCGCCATTGGCCACCGCCTGATGGTAAAGCCAGAGGATCTGTGCCACCCGGCGTGACGGGGAATGCCGCACATAGGCTTCGTTATTAAGCCAGATCAAACGCAGTTCTTTATCGAAGCGGAAAAAATCATACTGGGGATAATGCTGTTTGAGGGCCGCCTTGATTTCGCGCTGCAGCCGTTGCGGAATCCGGATGTCACCGGCCCCCAGAATATCTTCCGCGGTCCGCCGGTCAAATTCGAAACGCTGCAGTTCCAGGTCTTCACCGATACCGGGAACCGGGGCGTAGGAATGGGCGAACTGGGCGTAGGAAATCTCCCGTTCGCGCAACAGGCGCAGCGTACGATAAAGAGAGCCCGGCTGATTCAGCCGGGCCAGGATCAAGGTCATTTCGGTATCGCGCAGTACCAGGCGCTTGTTGCTTTTGAGGTAAGGCAACTGGATCGCCAGGGACCCAATTGCCTCCGCTTCATCACGCATGGTCACCGACAAGTAGGGGTGCATCTGCTCCTGCAGCCATTGCAGATTGGCGCCAGCGCCAAGACAACGGGTTGTGATCGATTTTGAAACCTGACGGAACCAGCGGGTTTTTTCTGTCTCGGTCATGGGATATCCTCTTTGATATCAGTAGGGCAAAGAGACAATCAGAGCCGACATTCCGGAGCAACCTCAGTGCTTCTTGCCCAGATAGGCTTCCTGCACTTTCTCCGAAGCAAGCAGCTCGGACGATGTGCCGGAAAGAGCAATCTTTCCGACGTCAAGAACGTAACCACGGTCAGCCAGTTTGAGGGCCGCCTTGGCATTTTGCTCGACCAATAACACAGTGACACCACTCCGGGCAATCTCTTTAATCTGCTTGAAGATCGCCTTGACCAGAATCGGGGCAATGCCCAGCGAGGGCTCGTCCAGCAACAGCATTTCCGGCTGGCTCATCAACGCCCGACCGATGGCCAGCATCTGCTGCTCACCGCCGGAAAGAGTCCCGGCCAGCTGCTTGCGGCGCTCCATAAGGCGGGGGCAAAGATCGAAAACCCAGTGCAGTACCTTTTTGTCCATCCTGCTCTGCGAGTAGGCTCCGAGCAGCAGGTTCTCCTCGACCGTCAGAATACCGAAGACCCGCCGTCCTTCCGGTGAGTGGCTGATTCCCAGCTTGACTATTTTATGTGCCGGCAGTTGAGTCAGCTCATGACCCTTGAAGCGGATAGAACCGGTCTTGGCCTTGATCAGTTGGCTGATGGTGCGCATGCAGGTGGTCTTACCGGCCCCGTTGGCACCCAGGATAGTGACGATCTCACCCTTGCGAACATTCAGCGAAATCCCTTTGATGGCGGCAATACTGCCGTAGGAAACTTCGAGATCCTTGATCTCAAACAGGACATCACTCATCCTCATCGTCCTCCTCGCTCCCCAGATAGGCTTCGATGACCGCCGGGTTTTTCTGGATTTCTGCCGGGCTGCCTTCGGCAATTTTTTTACCGAAGTTGATCACTGTCAGATAATCGGTGACTTCCATAACCATGTCCATGTCATGTTCAATCAACAGCACCGTGACGCCTTTGTCACGAATCTTGAAGATGGTTTCCAGCAAGCCCAGAGTCTCTTTGTCGTTGAGCCCGGCGGCCGGTTCATCAAGAATCAGCAGGGTCGGCTCAACCGCCATAGCCCGGGCAATTTCAACCCGCCGCTGAAGGCCATACGACAAACTGTCGGTCGGAGTTGCAGCAAAGTCTCCGAGATCAAAGAAATCCAGTTGCTCCTCGACCCGCTGCCAGTTTTCCAGTTCATCACGTTTTGAACCGGGAGTGTGGAAGATCCCATGCCAGAGCCGCTGTTTACTCTTGATGTGACGGCCACTCATGATGTTCTCAGCAACCGACATCTGGCCGAACAGACTAATGGTCTGAAAGGTTCGGACAATACCGAGATCAACGATTTGATAGGGTGTCAGACCACGGATTTCTTGACCGCGCCAGCGGACAGAGCCTTCTTCCGATTTATAGATCCCGGTAATGCAATTGAAGACCGTGGTCTTGCCAGCGCCGTTGGGTCCGATGATGCCATAGATCTGGCCGGGATCAACCTTGAAACTCAGGGCATCGACAGCAGTCAGTCCACCGAAGCGCTTGGTAACGTCGGTCAATATCAGTTCGTTATGCGCCATGGCGGTTTTCCTTGATCAGAAACTTGGGAATCTTGCCGAAGCTGGCCGGGATAATCCCGCGCGGCCGCAGAATCATCGCTGCAATCATTGCAAAACCGAAAATAAAAAACCGCCAGGTGGCGAATTCACGGAAGATCTCCGGCAGAACGAACATCACAAAGACCCCGATCAACACACCGGGCACCGAGGATCCCCCGACGATGACGATACTGAAAAAGAGCACCGACTGCATGAAGTTGAAGGCTTCGGGGCTGACCGCCGAGTACTGGGTGGCGAAGACAGTTCCGGCCAGACCTGCAATCCCGGCACTTAAGGCAAAAGCAAAGATCTTGTAGATGCGCGTGTTGATGCCGATACTCTCCGCCGCCAGTTGATCTTCACGCAGATAGTGCAGTGCCCGGCCAGGCTTGCTCCCTTCGAGGTTGTGCATGATCCAGAGCGTGATAAGCAGTACCGCAAAAGCGAAATAATAGACATCAACCTGACTCGACAGCTGGAGGCCGAACAAACTCATCGAATCGAGTCCGAAGATGCCGTTTGGCCCACCGGTGATCCCGCCCAGATTATTCTGCACTACCTGAACAAAAACAATATTGAAACCAATGGTTGTCACCAGCAGATAATCGCCGCGCAGGTGAACAATCGGCCCGGCCAGGAGAACACCGAAGAGAGCCGGTATCAGAATCGCCAGAGGAATGGTCGCCAGCAGCGGCCAGCCGAACTGGGTGTTAAGGATCGCTGTGGTATAGGCACCGATACCGAAGAAAAGGGCCTGTCCCATATTGAACATGCCGCTTTTCCCCAGCACTATATCCTGTGACAGAGCGACCACCGAGAAAATCAGAAAAGTAATCGCCACCGCCTGCCAGCGTGGATCGAGCAGATGCGGCAACAGCGCCATGATGACAAAGAAAATTGGATAGCCGAAGCGTTGTATACTTTTCATCAGACTTTCTCCGCAACCCGCTCACCGAGAATACCGGTGGGGCGGACAATCAGGATCACGATCAACAGGATAAAGGTGAAGGCGTCAGCCCAGGTACTGGAGACGTAACCGGCGATAAAGGCATTGAACAGACCGAGCAGCATACCGCCGAGCATCGCACCGGGGATATTGCCGATCCCACCGATAATTGCGGCAATAAAGGCATAAAGACCGTACTGCCAGCCCATATTAAAGGTGATCCCACGGTAGTAAAGTCCGATAAACAGACCACCGACCGCTCCCAGCGAAGAACCGATGATGAAGATCAGCATGATCACGCTGTTGACGTTGATCCCCATCAGTCGTGCGGCATCCTGATCGATTGAGCTGGCGCGGATCGCGGCTCCCATACGGGTCTTTTCCACAAACAGGTAGAGGCCAACCATCAGGAAGAACGAAAGGGCCAGAATAATCACCTGAATCAGGCTGATCACCACCCCGCCAAGATCCCAGTAGACCTGCGGCACCAGTTCGGGGAAAATCCGCATCCGTGGGCCCCAGATCAGCATGATGCCGTTCTGGATGATCAGGGACGCGCCCAGTGCCGAGACCACTGCCGACAACCGTGGCGCTTCACGCAGAGGACGATAGGCCAGCCGTTCAAGAATTACCCCGATTATCGCCATGACAACGGCCGCAAGCAAAAAGATGGCGATGACTGCCACCAGCGATGTTGCCTGCCCCATCACCTGGGTATAGATGGTCAGACCGACAAAAGCTGACGCTGCGACCATATCGCCATGAGCAAAGTTAATCAGCCGCATGACGCCGTAAACCATGGTATAGCCCAGGGCAACCAGGGCGAACATGCTGCCGATAGTCAGACCATTGGCCAGCTGCTGCAGAAAAATGTCCATAAAACTTAATCTCCGCGATGGGTAATCGTGCTACCGGTCAGAAGCCAGCCGAAGACGGAGCGGTCCTCAGCTCGCCTCTGAAAAGTAGTTCACCGTCGAAATAGTTCATGTTCAAGACAAAAAAAGGGCGGGAGAATGAACCTCTCCCCCGCCCCTGAAAACGACTCAAACCATCTTATTGAACATATTCGGTCGCGTAGGTTCCATCGTCCTGAACTCTTTTGACAACGTAGGCACCACCTTTGCGGTTGCCGTCTTTAGCGAAGGCGATAGGACCGGTGATTCCGGGCAACGGCTTCTCCATGTTGTGCAGATAGTCGACAGCCTTTCTGGTATCAAAACTGTTGTTCTGCTCCATAGCATGGATGATGGCACGCATACCATCGATATTCATCAGACCCCAGATGGAGGGCGGCATTTCACCGTACTTCTTCTGGTAGTCGGCAATGAAGGTTTTGGCGATGTCATACGGAAGGACGTCAGGCGAAGGAACGTTGACAATAAAAGCACCCTTGGCCGCGGAGCCCGCCAGCTTGACAAAGTCCGGGTTATCATTTGCGTCACCGCCATAGAAGTCGGCCTTGATCCCGAGAGCCATTTGCTGGGCACGCAGTTGACCGCCATCGGAGTAGTAACCGGCAAAGAAGATCGCATCAGGATGCTTTGATTTGATGTTGGTCAGAACCGGGGTGAAGTTCTGCGAATCGGCCTTGATCTTGTCGCGCGAGACCAGGTTTCCGCCAAGTTCCTTGATCGCCGCTTCAGCCGCGTTGGCCAGGCCATCAGCATAAGTCGAGAAGTCGGAGATCACCACAATCCGCTTGTATTTCTTGACCTTGACCAGATAGTTGGCGACAAACGCTGCCTCGGCGCTGTTGGGGAAGGAATTACGCAGGAAGGTCCAATACCCCTTCTCGGTCAAGCTGTCTGCGGTACCATCAGAAGTCTGCAGCACGCCGGCATTGAAGTAGGTCTTCTGGGCGGCCTCGGCACAGGTTGAAGTGTAGGAACCTATGACCATCGAAACACCCTTGTTGACCAAGTCCTTGGCACAGATAGCGGCAGCCATTGCGGTCCCCTGATCATCACAAACGATGACTTCGATCTTCTTGCCCATCACGCCACCTTTGGCGTTGATCTGCTCGGCCAGCAGCTGAACACCATTTTCGATCCCCTGACCTTCATTGGCATAACTGCCGGTAATCGGAGCCTGAACTCCAACTTTCAGGGTGTCGGCGAAGGCTGGAACGGCCAGCAGGGCCACCGCAACGGCAACCAGAATGGAACGGGTACATCTGTTCATGTTCTCTCTCCTTTTTGATGATAGCAAACACTGTTTTGACGCGAAGACTAGCCCGCGAAGGGGCGACGGTCAATCAAAATGTCCTTGTTCGACCCGGCATTAGCGGTAAGGTTCCGGTTTCAGAATCGTTTCATGCCGAGCATCTGTTTCAGGGCATGTTTGGCAATCGAGGGATTTTCCTTCAGACGACGGCGGGAGTAAGGCATCCAGGAGGCGCCATAAGGAACATAAACCCGCAGCCGGTGCCCGGCATCGACAATGATCTGTCGCAATTCTTCATCGACTCCGAGCAACATCTGAAACTCGTACTCTGTGGGCGCAAGGCTGTATTTATCGATCAGTTCAAGTGCTTCGAAGACCAGTTTTTCATCGTGGGTAGCGATACCGACATAGCTCTTGTGCCGCAACATCCGCTCCAGAGCCTTGACAAAACTGCGGTTGATGGTTTCCGGGTCCTTCCAGGCAGCAGAACGCGGCTCATTGTAGATCCCCTTGCACAGCCGAAAGTTCATACTTGCATCGCTCAAGGATTCGATATCCTTGCCGGTCCGTCGCAGGTAGGCCTGCAGCACCAGTCCGACATGCCCCGGGAACTCTTCGCGCAGCTGGCGGTAGAGTTTGATGGTTGCATCGGTACAAGCAATATCCTCCATATCAATGCGCACAAAACCGCCCAGAGCAGAGGCCCTGGCGACAATTTCACGGACATTGGCAAAGGCAAAATCCTCATCAAGCAACAGACCCATCTGGGTTGGCTTAAACGACAGGTTGGCGTCCAGTTCCTCTCGGTGGATCGCATCGAGAATATCCAGACATTGATCTTTGAAGAAGATCGCTTCGTCTCTGGTCTTGATAAATTCACCCAGAACATCAATGGTTGCCATCATCCGGCGCCCATTCAGGTCACGAGTCACCCGGATAGCATCCTCCAGCGTTTCACCGGCAATATAGCCTTTGGCAAAAAAACCGACGATCGGCCCCGGAACATGCATGATGGTTTTGGCCACCAGAAAATTGAAGAGAGACATTTTTTACTCCGTTGCAGTCAGTGACGAGTGACGA
>JAJRWF010000070.1 GCA_024276905.1 Deltaproteobacteria bacterium | reverse complement strand
GCTGCCTGCGCTGCTAAAGATACTGGCCTCCAGGTATAAACTTGACGCGTACAATTGCCGTCAACGCCTTCTGGGACAAGGACAGGCACTGCTCACCAGGGGACCTTTAGATCAGCTGGCGCAGATAACCCGAACCCTGGCGGATTATGGTGTCCAGGGCTATTCTCTGACTCCGACCCGCTTGCGTTTTGCCCCTTTTTTACTGATCCGCATCGAAGCTCATGACAACAAGTTATGCCTCTATGGCCGCGAAAAACAACTTGTGCTTCACCGCGGTGCCCGACTGCTGATCCTGCTGGCTGATCTTTCCGGCCAGCTGGCAGAACGAAGCCTCAACCTGATCCTGTCTGCCCATCGCTATCGCGGAACCACGGAAAACACCGGGCTGGCACAGGAAAAAACCCGCCGCATCATTCTTCAGGGACAACCGGTACTCGATATCTACCTGCTGGATAAGGACGGCAACCCACAGGCCGCAGTCCGCACCCTGCCTGGAAAGTTTGATCATCGTGGACTTGGTGAGCGCGCAACCCTGAGCAGCGGCCAGAACCTGCTTAAGCTGGCCGAACTGGCCTGCGAATACGCCGACCATTCTCGAACAGATATGCACTTTGGTCTTTCCCCACTGCCTGGGGCCAGCCTCTTGCCAACCAAAGAAGGGAACCTTGAGGGGCTGAAAAAGAACCTGCGCAACCTGACCCGCTACGCCTGGCTGCAGACCGATATCGACCGGCTGCGAACACAAACGATTAAAGTTTCCGACGCAAAAAACATTGCGGCTGCAGCGGCCGGACTGCTGGCCGCAAGCAGTCCGGAACTGGCCGCCAACCTGCCTTTCGTGCAGGGAATCGATGACAGCGTATCTCGGGAAAACGACCCTGCGAGGAAAAAGTCCGCCCCCGATATTCCAGCCCAAAACCTGCCCGCCCCGCCGGATGTACTACACCACAACATCTGGACCAACCCGCGGGCTATTGCCGGGATTCTCCTGCTATTACTGGTCGGACTGGTGACCCATTTCGGCACGCGTAACGGCTGGCTCGCCCCTCTGGCAGCCAAAGCTTTTTCCTCCGGTCTGATCAGCGGCTTGCTGGCGGCCAGTTTTCTGATCGGCAGCTTTCGGCTACTGAAACTGAAACGACTGATCGAGAACACTCCGACCAGCAAGATCCGCTCAATCGCCATGGGCCGGGTTGAAGTTAGTGGCACTGCGCGTCGTCAATATGCCCTTATTTCGCCCATGACCCAGATCGCCTGTATTTACTATCGCTTGACCAGATACAAGCGCAATCATAAAAACAACTGGGTTATCAACAGTCTCACCAGCAGCGGCCATGTGCCCTTCTGGGTCGAAGACGACACCGGTCGGGTCAGTATCGACCCAAGTGCTGCGAACGTGAAAGCCGGGCATCGGCAAGAGAGTTTCGAAGAGGGCGCTGCGGCCTTCGGTGGATTCAGTACCGCCGATGAAAAATGGGTCGAAGAGATGATCTACGACGGGGCCCTGATCTATGTCCTCGGCGAAGCGCGGGTCAGAAAAGAGAAGAGGCCGGATCGCCGACAACGCCGTGCCGAAGCCCTGCGCAAAATCAA
Source organism: Deltaproteobacteria bacterium (assembly GCA_024276905.1). Classification (GTDB taxonomy): domain Bacteria; phylum Desulfobacterota; class Desulfuromonadia; order Desulfuromonadales; family Geopsychrobacteraceae; genus Geopsychrobacter. The sequence goes on along the minus strand of JAJRWF010000070.1, from coordinate 32,417 downwards.
ACAGACTCCGCACGAACGAGCCCGCTACGACACCAATGCGGATGGACGACTTGACGAAAAGGAATGGCAGGTCGCTCGTGACGATGTGGATGAGCAACTGCTTCACGAAGACCTTGCGGCCAGTAACCGGCGCAAAGCCCAGCAAGAGCAGGTTGTGATCGGAAAACCGCGCCAGCGGGGAATTCCATTTGTCATTGCCGAAACGGCGACAGAAGCCAAATTGACCCGCAGCTACGGATTGACGACCAGCCTGTTGCTTGCTGCCGCCGCAGCTTGTGGCGGGCTGACCCTCTGGCTGCTGCTGAACCCGTGATTTCTCACCCTGACATGATAAACTGTTGCCTATTGAATTTCTGACAACGAGGAGTATTTTTATGACCGGATGGATTGTCCTTGGTGTACTGGTATTGGTTATTGCCCTGGTGGTTCTCTACATCATTGTGATTTACAACGGCTTCGTCGCGATGAAAAACAGTATCGACCGTGACTGGAGCAATATTGACGTCATGCTCAAACAGCGCTACGACGAATTGCAGAAACTGATCAAGGTCTGCGAGGGTTACATGCAGCACGAACAGCAGACCCTTGAAGCAGTGGTCAAGGCCCGCTCTGAGGTCAGCAAGGCTGGTAGTGAAAACCAGAAAATGGCCGCGCAGAATGCCTTGAGTGAAACCCTGAAATCCCTCTTCATGGTGGTGGAACGCTACCCGGACCTCAAAGCTGACACGGGATTCCGCCAACTGTCGAACCGGATTACCGAACTGGAAGACCAGATTGCCGACCGGCGCGAGCTGGTCAACGCAGCGGTAACCATCTACAACACCCGGCTCGACCAGTTTCCCGATATGATCGTTGCACGATTGTTCAATTTTCCGGCCCGGACATTATGGAATATTGATCCCGCTCACCGCCAGGACGTGAAGGTCAGCTTTTCGCGAACCTGATTTAATTTTTCCAGCGCTGCTACCGACAAGAGAGGAAGACCTCCGCGTTTAAGAACTGACCTCTTTCTTGCCTCTCCAGGGACGGAGAATCGAAAGGTTTTCCGTTTGACTGCGCCAGATCATTACCAGCTGCTCGGGGTGAAACGCAATGCCGACCGGCGAACCGTCCGCGTCGCTTACCGCGAAGCTCTGCGCCGCTATCATCCGGATGCCAATGCCGGTGATCGTCAGGGAGAACAGATGCTGCGCCGAGTGATCACAGCCGGACGGGTACTCTGTGACCCACGGCAACGCGCCCGATACGACAAGCAATTTGACAAGACGTCATCACTTGCAACAAAAACTCGGACAAGAACAGAGAATCAACCTGCAGTTTCCGGCAACCATCGACTGGCGCTGCTCTGTACAAAAATCCTCATCACCAGTCGTCTGGCCTGCAAAAAGTTTTTCAACTCCGAACACGCCACGGCCACTGAAAACCGCAGGAGCAGCCGACAGCGGCAGAACCCTCCAGACTTTAACTATTACCTTCACCAGGCAAAGGGTAAAATACACCCAGATCGCTACCAGCGTGATACCGATGGTATCTACCGTAAAAGTACACACCTGAGGTCCAGCGAACAACTGAGAACCTGGCGCAACCGAACTGTCAGCTGGCTGCTGCTGATGATTCTGTGGGAAGTCTGGCGCAGCTAACGACGAAAGAGAAGGTTACTCTGCCAGCGCATGCGCCGCATGCTGCGTGAACCGAAAGAGAGGGGACAGCTGACTTTTTCAGCTGGGTTCTTTGCGAAATACTGCCGTAATCTTTTAAACATCAGGAAATGATTCCAATCACCCAAAAGTCTATTCTGTTTAAACAGGCGCAAAATTTAGTGGCAGAATAAACACCGGTCAAGTACTTTTTTTGCTAAAATATTGTTTCTAAAAGGGAAAAGTTGCGGCAGGCACTATTTCTGCTGTTTGGCCGCTCGTTTTTATCCGGCAACAAGAACTAATAAATACCGACAAAACCCTGTTTCCAAGTTACTTTCAGGAGAAAGCATGAGTAATCAACAGATTGATGAGCCAAAAATGTGTGAACTCCACACCGCTGGCTTGATGGAAAAAATCGATCAACGCAGTGACAACCCTAAGTTCGTCTGCGGCAAATGTCGCCGCAAGGCAAACCGCGCCGAATTCCTGCATAATCCCCTGCCGCTCAAGAAATCGACGGGTGACAACTTCTGGGGCTAACAAAAGAGAGGTTCCGATGGAACAGGTCAAAAGTTTCTTTACCCGCGAGGACCATTTTGCCCGCCATACAGGCATCCAGTTGCTCGAAGTTGAAACCGGCAGGGCGCGGGCTAAACTCGATATCGAACCCCATCATCTCAATGGAGCCAAAACCGTTCACGGCGGGGCAATTTTCACTCTGACCGACTTCGTTTTCGCGGTCGCCGCCAACTCCCATGGCACACTCGCCATGGGAATCAACACCAGCACCAGCTTTATCCGGGCCGTCGCAAGCGGTACCCTGTTCGCGGAAGCGGAAGAAATCGCCATCAACCGTAAGCTGGCAAGCTACCAAGTGCGGGTGACCGATCAGGACGGCAATCTGGTTGCCCAGTTTCAGGGCACCGTTTATCGCAAGGAAAACCAGATTATCCCCTGACCCCGCAACCGCATTTCAGCTCTGTCAACGGGAGACCGAAGAAGATCGAATGAACTTCCGGGGCACCGGGTTTCCACGCAAGGAATCTTTACTTCATGAACCTCCTGACGTAGATTGGTGTCATCTTATTTGTCTCAATGACACCGGAGATGCTTAAATTCCAGAGAATTCATGGCTGCTATTCACATGACGAAAAGGAGAGACAGAATGCCGAACCAGAACAGCAATATCGGAGAAAAAATCAAGAGTTTAAGAATTGAAAAGGAAATGTCGATTGCGGATGTTGCCCGACAGGCAGAGATTCCAGAATCGTTTATTGCCGACATTGAAGCACATATAGTCTCTCCTCCACTGGGAAATATTGTCAGTCTGGCGAAGGTTTTCGAGGTCACGGTCGGAGACATCTTTGGCGACAGTGCGGACTCTTCTTTTTGTATTGTAAGAAGCGACGACAGAAAAACCGTAACCCGTTTCAGTGCAAGCGGCAGTAAGTCCGGCAGCTACAGCTACGAATCACTTGGCCACCAGAAGAAGAACCGCCAAATGGAGCCCTTTCTTGTCACCCTGACCCCGGCGGATAATTCCCGGATTGAACCCAATCAGCATATCGGTGAGGAAATTATATTTGTCCTCGAAGGCCGGGTTGAAGTAAAGCTTGCAGAGCATACCGACATCCTTAATCCCGGAGATTCCATCTATTACGATTCGAATCTGCCCCATGTCGTTTCCTGCCATGGTGATGAACCGGCAACGATACTTGCCGTCATTTATGCGCAAAAGGAAATGATCATATTCTAGGAAGCTGCGGACTATGCGAGCCGAAGCGAAAATTCGGGAAGAAGAGAAACAACCTTGATGATGCGGAAAGAGGCAAGAATAATGAATATCAAGTTGACAGCTGCGGCGCTGATCTTGGTGGTTGCCATCGGAATCTGGGGCTGCGCACAGCCACGAGATCCATCGGAACGCTGGTACACAGCGGAGCAGGTTACTGCAGGAAAGCCGTTATTCGCCAGTTATTGTGCCGGTTGTCACGGTGACAGGGGCCAGGGCGGAAAAAACTGGGAGCGACCGCAAGCTGACGGCAGCTACCCTCCGCAACCGTTGAACGGTTCCGGACATTCCTGGCATCATTCACTGGTATCGCTTGAGAAAACTATCGCCAGGGGGGGAACTCATCCTGGCGCTACCATGCCCGGCTTTGCAGATGTCGTGGACAAACAGCAACGCCTGGCCATTATCGCTGCATTTCAGGATTTATGGGGTGATAAAATCTATGCTGGCTGGCTGCGCCGGGGAGGTCTGTAAGGGGAAACTCCAGCGATTGTCCGGATCGTAGATCCGCGGCTTTCACCGAAAAATCGACTTGCCTTATCCCGTAAAGGCCGCGAATCCTGTTTTGAGGACGGCGCCGATGATGCACACGGCCAGCAACAAGCGCAACCTGGCCACGGGCATTCGGCAACTCATCCTCCCACCGAGATACGCCGCCGGGACAACAGCCAGGACAATCGGCAGGGCAAACGGCCAGAGAATTTGTCCGGTCAACGCCTTGCCAAGAAAAGTCGCCAGAGACGAGAGGAAGATGATCGCCAGATTGCTGCCGATGGCGATCCGTGTCGGGATCTGCATGAAAGAGGTCATCAGCGGGATGAGGATAAAAGAACCACCCTGTCCCACCAGCCCACCCAGAATCCCGACACTGCCGGCCACTGCAACAGCCCGCAACCGACTGAAGGAAAAGGCTTCGATATCTGGAGTTTCACTGTCGCTGACCCTGGGAACAAAAATCAGGATGGCAGCAATCAGCGCCAGTCCGGCAAAGAGAGCCAGCAGCATCCGCTCCGGGATATAGCCTGCTCCGGCCCCACCGATCAGGGCAGCAACAAAGATGAAGGCTCCCATCCAGCCGGTCAATCGACCGGAGACAAAATTAAATCTCCGGTGGGTCAAGGCCCCGACAACGCAGGCCGTAAGGCCTTGAACGATGGTCAGTCCGGCGACCTCCTGCATTGAAAATACAGATGCGCAAAACAGTGGTGGCAGATAAAGCAGCAAGGGGGCCATGATGATTCCGCCGCCGATACCGAGCAAGCCCGAAATGAAGCCGGCGACCAGGCCGAGCAAACCGAGCAGAATCTGTAGATCCATCAGCGTCCCCTTACAGCGGCTTGTTCATCCGACATCCATAGTCAAAATCAATTCAAAATACCTTATCCATAGATATTTCCGATAGTCTGAGCAAAAAAAATCCCGCCCTACAACACAGCATCAAACCACCGCAATACCGACCGGTTCCGCAGTAACCTCCCCGATGCGGGCCGCATCCTGAACCCCGGCAGCATGCAATACCGTCAACAGTTCATCGGCCTGTGAAGCAGGCAGCGCAAGCAGCAAGCCCCCGGACGTTTGCGGATCGTAAAGAAGTTCTTCCTCGGCCGGGGCAAGCGCCATCCGCAGTTCAAGGTTCTGCCTGATGACCATCGCCCGGTTTGCCTTATTACTGCCGGTAGTTTCGCCCTTATTGTACATTTCCAAAGCACCGGAATAGAACGGCAACTGGCGATAATCGACCCGGATCATGGCCTCGGCACCCTGAGCCATTTCGAGCAGGTGACCAAGAATACCGAACCCGGTCAAATCGGTACAGGCATGCAGTTCGAAGCGCAGCGCTGCTTCCATCGCCGGACCGTTCAAGGCGGCGATCGACGGCAGGGTCTCGCGCTCCAGCTCTGGATAGGGAAACTTTCCCGATCGCACAGCATTGAACAACACCCCCGAGCCGATCGGTTTGGTCAGGATCAGGGCATCGCCGGGTTTGGCACCGGCATTGGTGATAATGCGTTGCGGATCGACCACCCCACTGACGCAAAGACCGTATTTCGGTTCTTCGTCATCAACCGAGTGCCCACCGACCAGACAGGCTCCGGCCTCCAGAACCTTGTCATGTCCACCGCGCAAAATATCTTTCAGCAAGCCCATATCCAGCTGCTTCGCAGGAAACATCACCAGATTGAGCGCGGTGACCGGTCGACCGCCCATCGAATAGACATCCGAGATCGAGTTCGCCGCCGAAATCTGCCCGAACCAGTAGGGGTCATCGACCGGTGGGGTGATAAAATCGACGGTGTTGACCATGGCGATCTCATCCGTCAGTCGGTAGACCGCCGCATCGTCGGAAGTTTCGATACCGACCAGCAGATCAGGGTCATCGGGTGGAGTCAGCCCAGCTAATGCGTCCGACAGAACTGCCGGACCGATTTTAGCCGCTCAACCGCAGGTGCGCGCAAGTCCGGTCAGAGTCTTCTTTTTGAAAAAAGCCATCGCCAATCCTCCTTGTTATGTTCTGGTTTATCCTGATTCCGAACTTCCATGATAAACTAATGAACCGTTGAACACCACGATCATTAATCCTGTCAAGAAAAACCTTAAAAAGGAGGCCAGAATGGCAGACACCGGTAACAAAGGTTTTTCCACCAGCTGTATCCATGCGGGCGAAACCCTCGATGTACAGGGCGGTATCCACATGCCGCTCTACAACCACTCGACCTTCGCCTTTAAAAATACCAAGGAACTGCTCGATGTCGTCGAAGGGCGCAACCCGGACGGCAACCTCTACACCCGTTACGGACTCAACCCGACGATTCGCGGACTGGAGAAAAAATGCACTTCCCTGGAAGGGGGAGAAGGCTGCCTGGCCTTCAGTTCGGGGATGGCCGCAGAAGCCGCGACCTTTCTCGCCCACTGCAATGCCGGTGATCATATTATCTGTATCGGGGATGTCTACGGCGGCACTTTTGATCTGCTCAATGAGAACCTGCCGACTCTCGGCATTGAAACAACCTTTGTCCTCGGCCATGAACTGGCCGATCTGGCGCAGCAGTTTCGCGCAACCACCAAACTGGTCTTTTTCGAAACACCGACCAACCCGAACCTCGAAGTGCTGGATATCCGCAGCATCGCCGCAGTAGCCAAGGAACATGGCGCACTGACGGTAGTCGACAACACCTTTGCCTCCCCGGTCAACCAGCAACCGCTTGAACTGGGCGCGGATATCGTCGTCCACAGCGCGACCAAATATCTGGGCGGCCACAGTGACCTGACCGGCGGGCTGGTGATTGCGAGCGCCGAACTGCTGGCGCCGATCTGGGTCTGGCGGAAAAATCTCGGCCAGATGATGGCCCCGGAAGTCGCTTTCATGCTGGCCCGCAGCCTGCGCACCCTGTCGGTGCGGGTGAAGGCCCAGAACCAGACCGCGCAGCAGGTTGCCGAATTCCTGCAGCAACAACCCCAGGTGCTGCGAGTCAACTATCCGGGACTGAAAGATTTTGCCGGTCATGCCGTCGCCTGCGAGCAGATGAGCGGTTTCGGCGGAATGCTGAGCTTTGTTTTCGATGGTGATGCCGCCGCAACGGCGACGGTGGTTGACCGCCTGCAACTCTTCTCAATCGCGGCCAGTCTTGGTGGAGTCGAAAGCCTGGTGACCCAGCCGATCACCACCACCCATTACGCCATGCTCCCTGAAGAACGTGAGCGGCGCGGGATTCCCGACGGCATGGTCCGGCTCTCCGTCGGTCTGGAAGATGCCGAGGATCTGATCGCGGATCTGCGCCAGGCGCTGGGCTGAGACCAGACTGTTTCATCTTGTAAAAAGGGGACTCTGCAAAAAAGTCCCCTTTTTACATCATCTCAGGAAAACGGTGCGCCAAGCCCTGCGGCGTGCAATCTTTCCTCATCAAGCCCGCGCCCCGCACAGCAGTCTGCGAGCTTGCCATCGATGACCACGGCGGGAACTGAACCGATGCCGAGAGTCTTTGCCCGAGCGGCGACAGCCAAGTCTTGCATGTCAAGAACCTGCACTTCACAGGAGGGGCAAGAGAGGTGTTTCACCTGTTCGACGGCCTCCTGACAGACCGGGCAGCAAGCACTGAAAATTTCGATCTTACGTTTCGCGGTCATGATTTTCTCCTTTTGGCTCACGGTTAAAGGTTTACTCAGTTTCTTCACCTGTTTCCACTTGAACGCAGGCCGGGCACCTGCTTTTGCTTCTGGGCCATGAATTCCAGATCGAGGCCCCGACCAGGGCGACGACTCCGGCATTCTGCATGCCAAGTGAAGCGAAGGCGAAATTCCCCAGCAGGATAGTCCCGCTGCCCAATAACCCAAGGAGCAGAGGCCCGTATCCTCGCCGCTTTCTGGCTTTGTACGCGAGGGATGCGGTAACCAGCAGCAGGCTCAGCAGGGTCAGGGGCAAGAGATAAGGGATGGACGCGAAGCCAGCCACACCGCTTGCGCCGAGCAGAGCCGCATAGCTTGACCAGCAGGCGGGGCAGGCTAGCTTGACGACCACGGCACTGAACACTGCGGCAATAACAGCCACCGCCCGGCTCCAGAAACTCTGAGGGCCGGTCAGTTCCAGGGACTTAATCTCCGGCGACATCCTTTCTGTCTGGTCATTCACGATCATCATCTTCCTTTTCATCCAAGGCACCCAGAATCGTACATTCGCTGAGCGGACCCTGCCCCTGACAAGTCTCGGCCAGTTGGCCAATGGTAAGTTTCATGATTTCTTCTCCGTATACATTGAGCATAGAGGCGGTACCATGGTACCGAGTCAAGAGACTTTTTTAAAATTTCTGGACTGGAGTACCAGAGGCGAGATCACTGAAGAGAAAGATAGTCGGTCGGAGCAAGGGGAGCGATACAGAATATCCATTTGTCTGAGAGTTGTTCTACGTTCGTGATATTTTCCACTTTTTAAATGCAAGGATGGCAACAACAATCAGAATAACCAGCGCTGGCAACAGCACAAAATCAAGATAAGGGGTCATCGCACTCAAACCAACAACGCCAAGCAACAACACCAGGACAGGCGTAAAGCAGCAGAGCGCAACCACACCAGTGCCAACCAATGCGGCAATAAAACGGTTGCGTAAATAATTGGCGCTTGTATTCAAGCGGTGCCCCGCTGCTGTTGAATCGGCGGACAGGGAATGTCGCCGTAGCTGCAGAAGACGCAACAGTCGCCAGCCAACGGTTTGAGCAAGATTCCGCACCCCTTGCACTGATGGAAAAACTGACAGGCATCGGTTGGCATGGTCAAGGTTTCAGCCTGTCCGCAACGAGGGCAGGTCAGTTTCGATTCAAGTTGGAGAGTCAAGGCTCAACTCCTTTCTTGCGGCATCCACGACACGGTGGATGTCTTTCAGGCATCAGCGCCCCGCCGGGTGTTTTTCATCGCAGCGACAGCTGCCGTTTTTTTTCGCCACAATGATTTCTTCCAGGATGTTGCTGACACCTGTGTTTTTTAGAACTTCCAGACGGATGTCAGCTTCTGAGTGGCCAAAACAGTAACAGATCAATCGCTTCATAGCAGAGTTCCATTTCAGCCCTAAATAAGTGGCATGATTTGCGGGAAGAACAATATTCCCAGCGCAAGCAGGCTAACGAACCAGAGCAGGATTTTCTGGACTCTTTTATCCCCTGTGCCACAGCAAACAGCCTTAGGCTTGAGATAGGCAACATAGAATCCCCCCCCTAAAAACAGCATGGTAACGACCATGAAAAAGGGACGATATGGGCCCAGGGCGACCAGAGCACCCGTACTGCCGATACCGAGAAAAACCAGCAGCAGTGGGCCAATACAACAGGCCGAGGCCAGGAAGCCGGTTATCAGCGCACCGATCAAGCCGAGACCAAGCAGTTTTTTCTCGCCTTGGGGGGACACTTTTATCGTTTCCATAAAATAATCTTTCTTTTGAGATCCAACAGAGTTCATGCTTTATGCTCCTGCTTGGGAGATTCGGCCAAAGCCTCGAGAATCGGACACGCGCCATCCCGATTGCCACATTCATCGACCAATGCCTGCAGCGTTGTTTTCATTTTTTTCAGAGCGGAGATTCTGTCATCCATGTCGGCAATTTTCACCTTGGTCCGTTGCTGAACCTCTTCGCAACTGATCTGCGTATCGAAATAAAAACCGAGCAATTCACGAATTTCGCGCAGGGAAAAGCCGATCTCCTTGGCGCGGCGGATAAAACGAACTTTCCGCACTGTTTCCGGCGGGTAACGACGGTAGCCACTGCTCGGTTTTGGTGGTTGTTCAATGAGCTTTTGACGCTCATAGAAACGGATCGTTTCTACACCGACGCCCGAAAGTTTGGCGGCATGACCGATGGTTAAACGGCTCATTCTTTTCTCCCTGATTTCAAGCATAGGTGCCGTACTATGGTACGGTGTCAAGGATAACTTTTAGCGTAAACTGCAGTGGAGGCAATCCTGTTTGACGTTATTATCAAATCGGCGGGGGGGGATGATACCAGAGCGCAAAGAAACCGAAATCAGTCTGCCTGCAACCCCATATCCCGATGCAAGGCTTCTCGCAACTGCCGGGCCACAGGTCCGGCCTGACCCTGATTGATCGTCAAGTCGTCCACCCGAGCCACCGGCATCACTTCAAGTGAGGTCGAAGTGATAAAAACTTCATCGCAGGTTTTCAGTTCCGACAATCCGTACTCTCCTGCAATCACCGGAAGTCCGAGCTGTTCTTTGCAGAGCCGGATGATCGTCGCGCGGGTCACCCCTTCAAGCAGGCCGGTCGCAGCAGATGGCGTATAGACGCACCCTTCTCTGATCCAGAAAATATTCGAAGCCGCCCCTTCGCAGATCTGCTCCTTGTTGTTGAGCATGATCACCTCGAAAACATTCGCCTGTTTCGCTTCAAGTTTCCCGAGCAGACTGTTGAGATTGCTGATCGACTTGATCTTGGGATTGATCGCTTCGGGAGCGTTGCGCCTGGTCTCGGCGACCCGCAGTTCGATTCCCTGCTGATAGTGCAGTTCGCCAAAACCACGAAATTCGCGGGCAATAATCAAACAGGTCAGATCATTGCTGATATTGCGCTGAAAACCGATTTCACCCCGCCCGCGGGTCATCGTAATCCGGTAATAGGCCTGAGTCAGTTTGTTGCGGGTGCGCAGTTCCAGCAGGATATTTTCCAATTCTTCCTGGTAGTAAGGGAGCTGGTAACCAAGCGCATCAGCCGACTGGCAGAGACGCTGGTAATGTTGGGAGAATTGATAAAGATGCGTGCCGATCGAGCGAAAACTTTCATAAATGCCGTCGCCGTAGAGAAAGCCCTGATCAAAAACCGAAATCTTCGCCTCGGTACTTTTGATAAATTTTCCGTTCAGGTAAACGCTGTCCATTTCTGCTCCTGCGAAACAGGTAAAAATCCAAGCTGACCGCTCAAGTTTAACCCGGATGGAGAAGAAACGTAAAAGGTCAATTGAAAACACCTCCCCGGCAATGTTAGCGTAGTACGACAGGCGCCCCGTGCGGCTGCAACCGAAACTCTTGAGTGCACAGAGAAAGACCGACACAATGAGAAACAAACCCAGAATCAAAGAGATCTATGTTGCCGACATCTCATTCGAGGTCGTCGAAGAAGACATCCGCAAGCTGTTTTCGGTCTGCGGCACTGTCCGTGCCATTCACATGCTCAACGATCCCAGATCGGGACAGTTCAGCGGCCGAGCCTATGTGCGCATGGCAACGGATGCCGAAACCAGGGATGCGATCAACACCCTCGATGGAGCCCTGTTGATCAATCGCTGTATCAGGGTCTGCGCCGCGCGTGAAAAACAAATCCCGGAACCGATAACCGAGGCTGAAACAAGTCGCCCCCGCCGCCGCCGACAACCCAAGGGACGGCGCAAAAACTGAAACGTGAATGCTCCAACAGCAGCTGGGGCTATGTTATGATCAACGCAATACACACTTAAGTATCGAATCAGAACAGGGAAGGAATTCTACCCGCATGAACGCATCAGATCTTAAACGGGGGCTGGTCATCCAGTTCAACAACGCTCCCTGTACCATCCTTGACATCAGTTCCCAATCACCGACCGCCCGCGGCGGCAACACCCTGATCAAAACCAAGTTCCGCAACCTGCTGACCGGTCAGGTACTGAACGAAACCTTTAAATCAGGCGACCGCATCGATGAGGCCGACTTTGCCCGGCGCAAGGGACAATTCCTCTATGCCGATGGCGATCAGGGCATCTTCATGGACCTGGAAAGCTACGAGCAGTTTGAAGTCGGCGGCGATATCTACGACACGGTCAAGGGCTACCTGCTCGACGGAACCGAACTGACTCTCGGCGTCTACAACGAACAGGTCGTCACCCTCGAACCGGCAATGGTGGTTGAATTGCTGGTCAGCGAAACCGCCCCGGCGATCAAAAATGCCACCGCCCAGGCCCAGACCAAGGAAGCAATCCTTGAAACCGGGATCAGCCTCCAGGTTCCGGCCTATCTCGAAGCCGGCGAGCGGATCAAGGTCGATACCCGAGAATGCCGTTTCGTTTCACGCGCCTGAAGAATTCCGATGTCCGTACCGTTCAACCGCAATGATATCTGCAATCAGCTGGCTCAAGCACCCAAGCCTGAATCTGTCGTGGGGAAACGCCGCACAGCGGTAGCGATGATCCTGATTGGAAATTCCGCCGCCGAAGAACTGCTCTTTATCCGCCGCGCCGAATTTGAAGGTGACCCCTGGTCGGGAGATGTCGCCTTTCCGGGCGGCGGTGTCGAAAAGCAGGACGCAGACAGTCGCGCGACGGCCGAACGCGAAACCTTTGAAGAAATCGGCATCATCCTGCCGCAAGAAGCCTACCTCGGCACCCTGGGATCGATCAGCGGCGCCTACCTGCCGGTCAGTATCGCCTGCCACATCTACCAGTTAAATGAACTGCCGCCGGTGACTCTGAACGGTGAAGTGGTCAACACCTTCTGCGTACCGCTCAAGGTGCTGCTCGAACCGGAACGTAACCGACAGCGTACTTTCGAATACCGCAACAGTCATCACAGCCATCCGACCATCGAACTGGATGGCTACTGTGACCATTTTCTGTGGGGAATCAGTTACCGGATTCTGCAAAGATTTTTTGTCGCGCTGGGAATCGAGACCCTGAATTCCTGACCGGTCATCCCCCCTCGTTACATCTTTTTTGCCTCAGGATAAAATCCCGGATAACTGCCGGAGGCAAGAAAAACCCGGGTCTTTTATTCCACCAGCTTGCCTTATCCGGTCTGTATCCAGAAGCAGAAGTCATCCCGAGGCTAAAGGGGTTTTCCGGAAAATGAGGATCAATGGGTAGAGAGAAGAGTTGGTCTCCCACCCTTCTGCGTTAAAGCGCCGCAACAAAATCACCAACTTCGGCGAAATATTCCTCGAAATTGGCAAACAGGATGCTGTTGTGATCGCCGTGCGGGAAAATCTTGAGGGTTTTGCGCGGGCCGCCCCAGGCGTAGAGCTGTTCGCCGTGGTGCAGGTCGACCAGCCCGTCATGTCGGGAGTGTATCACCAGCAGGCTGCCGTCAAAATCGGCCAGGCTCTGCCGCGGGTTGAAGCGGTTATGAACTGCTGCAGCAAACTGCTGAGGACTGACACCAAGCTCGGCCGGATTGACGCGCAGCAGCAAACGTTCAAGCAGATCGGCAATACCGCTTTCGATAATCAGCCCGGCGGCCTGCGGGTAGAGCCGCGCCGCTTCGAGCGCAAAGAGCGAACCGACGCTGCGACCGAAGAAGATCAATGACTGCGGATCACAATCGAGACTTGCGACCGTTGCTCTGACATCGTCAAACATCCGGCCCAGCTGCGGGCGACCGCTCGAAAGACCATAGCCGCGATATTCAGCCAACAGACAGTTGCAGCCGCAAGCCAGTATCTGTTCGACAAAGGGGCCGAGATAATCATCGACGATCTCGCCGTTGCCATGAAAATGGATCAGGGTTTTCGCCTGTGGATCGATTTCGTGGTAACTGCAGGCCAGTCGGGCATCATCGCAGTCGACCCACCAGGGATTTTCGAGTTCACCCAGCTGCGGAAAGAAATAACGTCCGCCGATCAGCGGATGGTCAAGCAGGTCCTCTGTCATACGAAAACACCCTCCACAATAAAAACGGCGACCAGAGCTGATCAATCAGACCCTGACCGCCATCAATAGCTTCAGCCTTGCCACTCATCGGCATCGAAGATCATCTCGGTCGCCTTACGACCGGGCGGCACCATCGGGAAGGAGTAGCAATCGGGATGGATCGGCACGTCGATCACCACCGGTCCGTCGACCAGCATCGCCTCTTTGAGGACAGCGACCAGATCCTCCTTGCCTTTGGCGCGCAATGCCTTGACTCCGAAACCGCGGGCGACCATGCAGAAATCGACCGGTGGACCCAGGCAGGTCGAGGCGAAACGTGACTCCAGAAAAACCTTCTGGAACTGGCGCACCATGCCGAGCTTGCCGTTATTGAGGATGATGCACTTGACCGGAATCCGGTATTGAGCACAGGTTGCCAGCTCCTGACAGTTCATCTGAAAAGCACCGTCACCATTGATGGCAAAAATCGGCCGGTCCTTGTTGCCCATTGCCGCCCCCATCGCGGCCGGCAGCGCAAAACCCATGGTCCCCAGACCGCCGCTGGTGATGTACTGGCGCGGGCCGCTGAAGGGCAGATAGTTGGCGGTCCACATCTGCGACAGGCCGACATCGGAAGCCACCACCGGGGTATCCCCGCAGACCTGTTCGATCGCCTCCATCACCTCGTGGGGTACCAGATGATCGCGCTGCGGACGCGGCAGCGGACCTTTTTCTTTCCAGGCGTCGATCTCGGCGAGCCACTGCGGATGTGCATTCGGCTCCACCAGTTCCAGCAGCTTTTCGAGCGCTTCGGTGGCATCACAAACAATCGGCAGACCATCGGCAACCACCTTGAAGATACTCGAAGGATCGATGTCGATATGAATAATCTTGGCTTTGCGCGCAAAGGTATCGACCTTGCCGGTCACCCGGTCATCGAAACGCACCCCGATAGCAATCAGACAGTCGCACTCGCTAACCGCCATATTGGCGTACCATGCTCCATACATGCCGAGCATCCCGACCGACAGCGGTGATTTCGTGTCGATCACCCCGACCCCCATCAGGGTATGGGTCACCGGGATTCCGGCCTTTTCTGCCAGGGCGCACATCTTGTCGGCACTGCCCGACAGGGTGATGCCGCCGCCGACATACAGAAGCGGTTTTTTTGCCTTGTTGATCAAGACCGCAGCCTTTTTCAGCTGCTTGGCGTTAGCGGTCGGTTTTTCCTGATAGCCCCGGCGTTTGACCAGCTCGGGGATCTCGGCATTGCATTTTGCCGCCAGCACGTCACTCGGCAGGTCGACCAGTACCGGGCCGGGACGCCGGGTGCGGGCGATATGAAAGGCTTCACGGATAATGCGCGCCAGATCACGGACATCGGTCACTACATAATTATGCTTGGTGATCGGGCGGGAAATCCCCGCCATATCCGCCTCCTGAAAGGCATCATTGCCGATATCGGTGGTCGTGACCTGACAGGTCAGGGCAACCATCGGTACCGAATCCATAAAGGCGGTGGCGATGCCGGTGACCAGATTGGTAGCCCCCGGGCCCGAAGTGGTCAGGCAAACACCGACCTTGCCGGTGGTACGGGCATAGCCATCAGCAGCGTGAGCAGCGCCCTGCTCATGACGCACCAGAATATGACGCAATTCCCGATCACCCATCAGTGCATCATGCACCAGCAGGGTCCGGGCACCGGGATAGCCGAAAATGGTGTCAACACCCTCCCGTTTCAAACAGTCCAGTAAAATTTCTGCCCCAATTTTCATTGCGCTCTCCTCGACCTCGTATCAGATAGCCATAAAACCCGCCATTCGATGTCAGCGACCAAATGTCACGGGATAAAAATAGAAAAGGCCCCGGGAGGGTGCCCGTGGCCTTCGATGTTATTTCTGCGAAGGAGCACCGGGCATCTGATCCCGTGCTTCCCTTCGATTGATGCTGGTTCCAATCAGACCAAGGCAGCCACGAGTCGTCAGTTAACGACGACGACTAGCAGCAGGACGATTGGTACCAGGTAACGAAACATTGTTTTAACTCCTTTGTTCCCCGCACGATAACCAAGCAGGAAACCGCTGTCAAGAATTATCTCAAAACAGGTCAGCAATCGACTTTACCGACAGAGTCCCATTGACAATCGGTTAAAAAAACCACCTCAATCTCCGTAAGAGAATCTCGAACTTTTCGCCAGATGACAAAAACTCTGGAGCAGAAGTCCGGCCCCCGGCAAGGGGCCGGTCTTTTTGATCAGGGCATTCATTTCGGCATCATCACGCAAACGAGGTCGCTGACGACGAATATAGGCACAGGCAATTCTGTGCTTGAACTCGGGATGAAACTGAACCCCCCAGGCGGCTGGCGCAAAACGCACCGCATGGTGAGGTTCGAAGTCACTGGAGCCGTAGACAAAAGATCCAGGTGGCAGTTCAAGTACCGACTGCAGATGACTGGCATAAGCCGGAAACTGCGCGGGCAAGGCAGAAAAAAGGGCGTCATCCCGGGCCGCAGCAGCCATCTCAATTGCGACTTGCCCCAGCTCCAGACCGGCGGGATGATCGGCAACCCTGCCACCCAAAGCCTGGGCCAGCAACTGATGCCCGTAACAGATCCCCAGCACCGGCAACCGCGCAGTAACGGCATCACGCAGCAGCTGCGACCAGAGATCAACCAGCATCCCGCCGTCCGAAACCATCGCATGAGAACCAGTGATAATTACCCCCGACAGCAGATCAAGCGACGGAAGCGCCTCATCCACCCCGTCGGCAATCGTGAAAAAGCCCGGAGCTTCCCCGCTGGCAGCAATAATCCAATCCTCAAAATCACCTGTTTCATGGGCCAGTTCGGTGAAAGTACTGCCAGTTTTCATAATCAGGATCGGTTTCATAATCCCATCATAACCGCAGGATCAGGAGGCGTGCAATCCTTCCCCTTTCGTATAACCAGCACGAGATTAATGTCCCAGCAGCGGGACCAGAGGAATCAGACGTTGATAATCAGCATAGCTCAACGAAGTCTGCCAATGGCCGCTGAGCATCCCGCCCCCGACGCCAAAAACAAAAATGGCCAGCACCAGCAGCGGAAAGATCCATTTCGGCAGCGGCCGCTTCAACAGAGCCATGTTCAGAGCACCCGCTTGCGGACAATTTTCGACACAGGTCAGACAACCGGTACACTCCGGGGAAAGAACCTGGACCTTCTTATCCACTGGCAACCGCGCGGGGCAAACCCGGCGACAGCTGCCGCAATCAATACAGATCGCAGCATCACGGCGAATGCGTGCCGGGCTGAAGACCGACAGGATTCCGAGTAAGGCGCCATAGGGGCAGAGATAACGGCACCAGGGGTTGCGCAAGAAGAGTGACAGAACCAGCAACAGCACAATTGTCAGCAACGGGATTCCTGCCAGCCCGACAAAGAAATACAACATTTTGATGTCAGCAATCGCCCAGTAGGGCGCGGCCAGAAACCCCTTGAGCGCCGCAGCCGGCATATCGAACAGAATCAACTTGGCGAAAAAAAGCAGCAACAGATACTTGAGGCTCTGCAGCAGCCGATCAAACCAGGGCCAGGGCTGCCAGAGCCGCCCGAAAATCCGCTGCCCGATTTTCCACAAAACCTCTTCGATGGTCCCGACTGGACAGAGCCATGAGCAGAACGACTTACGCGTCAATAACGCCATGGCCATAAAAGTCAGAAACAGCACCAGGGCCGCCGGGTGTACCGGATCGACCTGACCGTTGACCAGCCAGTTTTTAAAACTGACCAGCGCGCCGATCGGCAAGAAAGCTTCGACCCCCGGAAAACGGGGATAGTAGGGAGTGCTGCCGCCTGATTGAAAGTGTCGGACGAAAAGTCCAAGCTGAACGCCGAGCAGCAGGCACCAGAAAAACATTGTCCACTGCACCAGCAGTCGCAACCACAACTGCGGTTTTCGCGTCCCGGAAATATTCAGAATCTTTTTCATCATGGACGAAATTTAAACAGTTTCTGACTGCAGATCTATGACCTGAGTCAAATAGGCCGACCACTATCAACAACCAGGGAGCAAGAAACTGCGAACACGAAGAGACCGGGATGTTCAATAAAATCGAACATCCCGGCCACAATAATACAGGGGCTATACGGATTCAGTGCGATTATCACTGAATCCAGCTGAAATCAGAAATCAACCCGATAACCCAGGGTGAAGAAGTAATCCCGACTCCGGGAATCGACACCGGAAATGGTCTCGGTTGCCCATTCGGCACCGCCCTCGAACTCAAGATGCAACCGATTTCTCCAGCGATACTCAACTCTCAACAACGGCCTGATCCGCCAGCGTTTGCCCGGATTATCGTTATTTGTCCGGTAGTCGATCAGCATTTTCGGGTTGACCCGTAATTGTCGCGTCAGCGGATAGCGGGTGTTGAGATTCAGCGCCCAGGTCGCTGAGGTGTTGGTATCTGAATAACGCAGACCGACAATTGCGATGTCGCCCTCTTTAATGAGGCTGCTGCCGATCAACTGTAACGAATAAAAGAACATGTTACCGGTGTCTTCCGCCGCCTCAACCCCGCCCGAAGCCGGTGTTGAACCGAAGCGTGAGACAGAAAAATCTCCCGTAACCTGCAATTTGACATTTATGGGATGGGTCACTCCCAGAGTATAGGACTGGCTGGTAGCAGTGCGATCAAGCGCCAGTTGGCGGATCTCCTCAGCGCTGAAAAGTATCAGCAAATCAGAGATACTGGTAGCGGTCTGGCCTTGAAGTGCGTTGCTGGTTGTCAGGACCGGACTGTTCCGATAATCGGCCGCCAGGGTCAGAATTGTATCATCCGGAAGACGCAGGTTGCCATTGAACAAAATCGTATTCAATTGGTCATAAAGGACATCGTAATCGACCAGGGTAAAGAAAGAACGGGTCGGTTCGAAATAACGTACTTCACCACCAATTGCGCGACGATCTGTCAGGCTTTCGACCTCCTGATTGATGAAAAACAGGTTGATGTCCCAGCGCTTGGCAAAGGTCCCCAGATCGAAACTGATTTCATAGAGAGGCCGATCCGTGTCGATACTGGTTTCACTGGTCGAAAAGACCGGAAAACCGCCGACCAGGTTGGCGGCGACCCGTTCACTGAGCTGCCAACGCAGCAAAGCACCGTCAAAACGACCGAGAACACCGCCGCTGCTGCGTGATTGGCGGCCGAGGCGCATGGAAAGTTCCGGATCACGTGCGGCCAGATCGAGATAGGCCGAGCTTATTCGAAAATCATCTTCGGCACCTTCTCGAAAATCATTTTCAAGCCCGCCGATGAATGTCGTACGGATATCCAGATTTTCGTTACGCGAGCGGGTATTAAAATCGATATCATTACGCAGAGATGACTGCGCGAGCAGAGTCTCGTTGTCGGTGGTCAAACTGTCGCGGTAGTAAAACTGTGAAAAACTGCCGTAAACTTCATGCCGCCAGCTCTCACGGGCTCGTTGCTGCCGGGCCTTACGCAAAGGAGCCTTCGGCCTGCTGCGTGCGGTCAAAAGTGCATTCAGCCGCTGACGAACCCGGTCGGCGCCCTCCCCTTCCGGGTAGAGACGCAAATACTTTTCATACTCTGCCTTGGCGTGTGCCAACTGGTTCCCCCGGTCACGAGCCAAACCCAGGTATTCCTGTGCCAGCTGTCGGGTCACCGCATCTTCCGCCCGCAGCAACCCGGTGTAGAGCAGCGCTGCGCGTTGATAATCACCGGCCAGCATACTGGCTTCAGCCTGATCCAACAGTTGTTGCCGTCGCTCTGCCGGTAGTACCGGCAACACTTTCTCGTCTGTCACCGAAGAAACCGCTGACGTTGCCTCGTCGTGCACGGCCGGCTCAAATAACGCGTTCAAAGCCGAATTACGGCGTTCACTGACCGAGGTTCTGGTTAACCAGGCATCAGGAAACTCTTTTTTAAGTGACAGCATGACTTTTTGCGCGGTTTTTTTGTCAGCAAAAAAACCGAGCCGTAACCGATGCCATTTCTTACCACCGGTATTGAATACCGTCGTATAAAGTCGGTAGTTGCGCAGGTCCTGCCGCGTTGCCGGCAACTGCGCACGAACCGGCTTGAGTGCCGACTCAAGATTGATCGCATAGGGGAGCGCCATATCGACCGGTGAAACCATTGCGACCGGGAACGTAAACTGCTTCGGTTTACTTTTAATCGTCGCCATTACGGGCCGGGCACTTTTTTGCGGCCGGATTTTGTCTGTTTGCTGCGGCAACAAAATCGTCAGTTTCAGAGGATCACTCCCCCCCCTGAAGCGATAGCTCACTGCGTGATCAAATTCGAGCAGTAACTGCGGCCCGCCGGGATTATCCCCTTCATAAGTCAGGGTTCGTAACGGGCGTTCAACCGTTGACTGCCAGCTGAAAACCTTGCGCCCGGCCAATTCAACCAGTTCGGACGAGGCAAAGAGTGAGCGCATCTCAACCTGCAGCAACTTTCCCTTCCTGGCGGGTGTATGAGTGATGTAGCGCAAGGGAAAATTAAATTTGATCCGAATCTCGGTACCTTCAGCAACCGGCCGGATCTCAATTTCCTCAATGACCCGCGTTGAGGCAGCAGCCGGACTCGCAAATATCGCCAGCAACAAGCAGATTTTGAGCAACCAGAAATACCCGGCCTTGCTATTCACCTTTTCCCTCCTGCGGTGTGATCGGAAAAGGCGTCAACACCCGAATCTGCAGACTGCGATAGTCGGAACCCTGCTCAACCTGCCAGCGCGCCTGATTTTGAAAAAAGATCGTCAGATACAGTCCAGAGAAGGTATCGCCCTCAAACAAAACCTCTGACATACCGGCCAGGTTCGGCCGGGGAGGCATGTAAGATTCACGATTAAAAAGGGCATTTCTGTCAACGGCACCAATCGCGATTGGTGCCAGTTTGATCCGCAGTTCATCCCCTTGCTCAACTGGAAAATGGTTGAGGTATCTGACCGGGAAATTGAATTCGACGGTCACCACAGCGGCCTCGGGGGATTCCTCAATATCAACGTCCCCCAGAACCCGGTCACGTGAAGGTTGAGCCTGCAACGGCAAGGCGGAGAAGAACAACAGCAACAGACAACAGATTGATTTGGCAGTCATCAGATTAAAACTCCCCATTTGGACGGTGTTCGCGATTTCTTGTTTTCTCGATAGTTGTCAACGAACTGTCGGTATAGACATGACAGGCGCCGGCACAATTGCGCAGCTCGCTCACCGTATATTTGGTGCCATCCTTGATTTTATTGTGCGGCCCTGACTTGAAGTTTCCGGCATGACAGCCGGCACAATCTGGTTGATAGGCACTATTTCTCCAGGTCGGATTCTGACTGTTGCCGCGATGGCAATCGAGACAACCGACCTGCGAACGATGGTCACCGGGATAATTCCCACCGCTATGCGTAAAACGGATCAGGGTCCAGCGGCTGGTGTTATGACAGTCGTCACACTGCAGGCTGGTGACAAAATGTCCGCTGCCCTTACCGGTTGCAGTCGAGCCGTTATGACAATTGGAACAGTTGCCGGCAGCAGTACTGTGATCAAAACTGGCCGGCAGCCAGGCCAGGGTTGAATGACAGACCTCGCACTGTGCCGAAGTCTGAACATGACTGGTCGGTTTGCCCACTGCCGTGCTGCCGTTATGACACCCATTACAGGTCCCGATCACGGCACTGTGGTCCACATTGACACGAGTCCAGTTGCTGGTCAGATGGCAATCTTCGCACCGATTGGCTGAGGCAATATGCTGGGCTGATTTGCCGGTCGCGGTGTTGCCGTTGTGGCAGCTGGCACAGGTCCCGGTGACGGCAGTATGGTCCATCCGCACCTGCAACCAGCCACTGGTCAGATGGCAGCTTTCGCAACTGCTGGTCGATGAAATATGTTGCGCAGTCTTACCGGTGGCAGCGGTCCCGTTGTGGCAACTGGCGCAGTTGCCGGTCACACCCGTATGATCCACGTTGACCTGGGTCCAGCTGCTTGTGACATGACAACTTTCGCAGCTGCTGGAGGATTGAATATGCTGGGCTGATTTACCGGTCGCGGTATTGCCGTTGTGGCAGCTGGCACAGGTCCCGGTTACGGCAGTATGGTCCATCCGCACCTGCACCCAGCCGCTGGTCAGGTGGCAGCTTTCGCAACTGCTGGTCGATGAAATATGTTGCGCAGTTTTACCGGTGGCATTTGTCCCGTTGTGACAACTGGCGCAGTTGCCGGTCACGCCCGTGTGGTCCACGTTGACCTGAGTCCAGCTGCTTGTCACATGACAACTTTCACAGCTGGTGGAGGATTGAATATGCTGCGCTGATTTGCCGGTCGCGGTATTGCCGTTGTGACAGCTGGCACAGGTCCCGGTGACGGCAGTATGGTCCATCCGCACCTGCAACCAGCCACTGGTCAGATGGCAGCTTTCGCAACTGGATGTCGAAGAAATATGCTGGGGCGTTTTGCCCGTTGCATTGCTGCCATTGTGGCAACTGGCACAGTTGCCGGTCACGCCGCTGTGATCCACGTTGACCTGAGTCCAGCTGCTCGTCACATGGCAACTCTCACAGCTGGTGGAGGATTGAATATGCTGGGCGGATTTACCGGTCGCGGTATTGCCGTTGTGACAACTGGCACAGGTCCCGGTTACCGCGGTGTGATCCATGCGGATCTGCAACCAGCCACTGGTCAGGTGGCAGCTTTCGCAACTGCTGGTCGATGAAATATGTTGCGCAGTCTTACCGGTGGCAGCAGTACCATTGTGGCAACTGGCACAGTTGCCGGTCACGCCGCTGTGATCCACGTTGACCTGGGTCCAGCTGCTTGTGACATGACAACTTTCACAGCTGGTGGAGGATTGAATATGCTGGGCGGATTTACCGGTCGCGGTATTGCCGTTGTGACAACTGGCACAGGTCCCGGTTACGGCAGTATGGTCCATCCGCACCTGCAGCCAGCCGCTGGTCAGGTGGCAGCTTTCGCAACTGCTGGTCGATGAAATATGTTGCGCAGTCTTACCGGTGGCAGCAGTACCATTGTGACAACTTGCACAGTTGCCGGTCACGCCGCTGTGATCCACGTTGACCTGGGCCCAGCTGCTTGTGACATGACAACTTTCGCAGCTGGTGGAGGACGGGGTGTGCTGGGCGGATTTACCAATCGCGGTGCTGCCGTTATGACAGCTGGCACAGGTCCCGGTTACGGCCGTATGGTCCATACCGACTTGCAACCAGCCGGTCGTCACATGACAGCTTTCGCAGCTGGTATTTGACGTTATATGCTGCGCCGATTTGGTACTGGCTTTGGTCCCGTTATGACAACTGGCGCAGTTTCCGGTCACACCTGTGTGATCAACACTGACCTGTCTCCAACTGGTTGTGACATGACAGCTTGCACAGCGATTGGATGACTGGATATGGCGCGCAGATTTGGTCATCGCAGTCGCCCCGTTGTGGCAACTGGCACAGTTTCCGGTCACACTGCTGTGATCAAAAACCGCCGTTTTCCAGCAAGAGGGGGCATGGCAGCTTTCACAGTCACTCCCGCTTGGGATATGACTGGGAGTACGACCGGCCGCCATTTTACCATCGTGACAACTTGCACAGCGATCAGTATTAAAATCGGCGTGATCCACCTTTGCGGCAAGCCAGCTCTGGCTGCTGTGACACTGATCGCAATTGGCTGCAGTCGGGATATGGCCAGGTGACTTTCCCAAAGCGAGAATAGAACCATTTTGTGAATGACATCCGACACAGGTCAGGGGAGTCCCTTTAAAGGTGCCACGCACATGACAGCGCTCACAGGCCACCCTTTCGTGGACACCAACCAGATCAAAACCGGTACGCAGATGGTCAAAGCTGGTATTTCGCGCCTGACTGGAACGCACTCCCGGAGATGAGGAATTCGGGGATGAAGTCCGAGCCACAGCCGCAATAATGTCCACGTTACTGACCGATACAGGTTGCACTTCACGTAAAGAACGTGGGGACAAAACCGGTGTCGAGTTAACCGCAGCAACGGGCCCTGCCACCGCAGCTGACGACCTCGTCTCGCTTGGTGCTGATCCTGCAGTTTCAACAGCTGAGGAACCTACTGATTCAGGCCTTTGGTTTGCAACCCGCTTTTTCACCACCGCAGTTTTTACTGATTGTGATTTGAGCTGCCCGGCCAGCACACGACGCTTTTCCCGATGGGAGGCACGCGAAATCCAGGCCGACGGATAGCGTCCCCTGAGACCAGAGAGAACCTTTTCCGCTTCTTGCCGACTGGCAAAAAATCCCAGCCGCAACCGATACCAGGTCACACCCGCCTTGGAGAAACGCGTAACATAGGTCCGAGGCGCTTCAGCCTGAAAGGCGGCTGTTATCCTCAGCGGCTCGCGTGACGATTCGAGATTCACAACATAACGCGCCCCATCAGTCTCCAGCGCCAGTACCGGAGGAAACAACAGCGGCATACAGACCAACAACAAACTTATCAAACCAGCAGACAGACTAAATTTCTTCATAGCGGTTCAAACCTTGACTTCAAACGCGAAAATCGCGGTTATCCTGGAAACTCGGTCGAATTAATGACCGTTTCTCAGGTGATAATTAAACAAGCTCTGGTGAGTACTTACTTTCCTGCCGCCACAATTGTTGCCAGCTGCGACTTGATCTTGCCACTCACGACAGAGCGTTTTTCACGCTTGGAGATACGGGTCGCCCAGGCCGACGGATATTGCGACCGGAGCCCAGAGAGAATCTCTTCCGCCTCATGCCGGCTGCCAAAAAATCCCAGCCGCAACCGATACCAGGTCACCCCTCCCCTGCGAAAACTCGTGGTGTAAATCCGGGAGGCTTCAGAGAGAGGAAGATTGACCGCCATCAGAGACTTAAAAGGCTGATTTGATGTCTCCAGAGTCACCACATAACGTAGCGGATCTTCCTCCCGAGCAAACGCCGAGCCAAGCGACAGCATAATGACCAGCAACAACAGACTCATCAGACGTGCAGACGACTTGAAAAATTTCATTGGTCCACTCCTTGATCAGCGCGAACTCCGTAACTTTCTGAAACTTTCACTCAGATGACAGCGTTCACAGTTGCGCCCGAAGGCTCCCTGGTGAATATCCTGATCCCGGTGGCAGGAGGCACAATCCCGCGCCAGCCTGATCTTTTTTTTCACCGGTTTTTTATGGCAGGCCAGACACTCAAGGTCACGATGTGCCCCATCGAGTTTGAAGCTCTTCTTGCCGATATGATCAAACTGCCAGAGCGTCCAGCCATTCGGGGTGTGACAGGCTTCGCAGTCAGGTCCCAGTCGCCGCTTGTGTTTGTCATCCCGCTGATGACAGTCGTCACATTTCATCCGAACCTGCCGGAACTCGACATTCTGGTGGCAGCTCTCACAAGGAACTACGGCATGCAGCCCAATCAGTGGGAAGCGGCTCAGATCATGATCAAACTGCACCCCCTCACGCCATCCGACCGGCGTATGACAACGTTCACAACGTCGGGATTCCTGGTTGCGGTGCACATCTTTAAGCTGGTGACAATTGATGCAACGACTGCCGAGTTTCTCGGCAGAGGTCGGTCGGGTGTGACAACTGCGGCAGGTAACCTGCTGGTGCTTTGCTCGTAACGGGAAACTGGTTTTCTGATGATCAAAGGCTGAGAGTTTCCAGCCCTTTGTGTTGTGGCATTGCACACACTTGGGGCCGTAGAAGCCTTTGTGACGGTCATCATGCCGATGACAGGAAAGACAATCTGTTTTCAGTTTCTGTCCATAGAGTTGTTGGGGATGACACAGATTGCAGGCCAGCTTCAGATGTTTGCCCTCCAGAGCGAATTTGGTTTTACGGTGGTCGAATTTGACCTTTTTCCAGGCACTCCTGGGGTTTTTCGGGTCGATAGCCGGGCCCTTGTCACTGTGACAATCCTGGCATTTTTTGCCGTAGCGGCCGCCATGGGAATCGTTGAGCCGATGACAGCTGTAACAGTCATCGGCAATTTTTTTCCACCGCTGATTGGGATGGCAGAGAACACAACTGACCGGCTTATGCATAGCATTCAGACGAAAATCCGATTTGTCATGAGAATAGGAAATTTTGTCCCAGGATGTCGCGCGATGACAATTCTGACATTTTTTCCCCAGGCGTTTCTGGTGCGGCTCTGCCTTGTTATGACAGCCATAACAGTCTGCAGCTGCGCGGCTGAAGAACCCTGATGATGCTGCATAGTCTGGCGGCCCTGCATTTTCCCGCTTTTCCGGCGTATGACAGGCATCACAAGCAACCCGGAGATGAACCCCTTCAAGATTGAAATCGGTCAACCGGTGATCAAATGTCTCACGATCAAGCAGAACAACATCCGCTGTACGACCCTTGTGTTCGGTATGACAATGCTTGCAGTCTGCGGCAGCAACAGCACTGCTGTGACCATGAAAGCCTTTTTTCTGTCTGAGATCCTCCGCCAGGGATTTATGACAATCAAGGCAGAGTTGTCCCTGGGCTCTTTTTTTGAACGGTTGATGGCAGCGCCGACACTGCTGCTCAAACCCGGCATGGGCCTCAATAACGCGACCAGGCATCACCAGTTGCTTGATATCAGCGCTGGCTGGTGCCGCTGAAAAAAGAGTATAAAAAGCTACAAAAAGCAGCCAGATGGCCGGTTGCTTCCACATAAACATTCCCTGTTTTTCTACGGTTAGTACATATGCACGGCAATCACGTGCATGACCAGCGCGATGACCAGCAAAAGGAAGAGCGGCATATGAAAAACGTGCCAGAGAGCAAAAAAACGTTCATAAAAACTGAACTCGGCAACCTTTAAAACTGCAGACAGGTGCCTTTTCAAGAGCAGGTTTGCGGCGCGATACTGCCTGCTGGTTTCGCGTCTCGACCAGTGATTACGCCGCGCAGAAACCTTCAGCGCCCGATGCAGAACCAACTTGATACGCAGATGAGTCCAACGGCGCAACAAATCGATCAGCAGCACCCGGCCGATGCTGTGAAAAACTCCGGTCGATGGCCGCAGAACCACCGCATCAAAATGAAGTAGCCGTTGCTGAATTCTCGGGGCATAAACAAAAACAGCGGCCAGGTTGTCGTGATTATTGCTGATCGCATCATGCAGCTGTTCCAGAGAAACCCTCTTGCCGTAAAGCCCACAGTGAATTCGGGTATAGAGATAGCGCCCGAAGAGGCCGCTGCCGGCAACCAGCAAGGTACTGCCCAGAACGACCTGGCTGTTCAACGAACCGAGTTGAAAGTTGGCATGAAACAGAATCAGGATCGGGCCGATAATTACAGCCAGCATATGAAAGCGGAACCAGTGGGGGATGGGCCCCCAGTTCCGCATAAACCGTGCCTTCTTGCGCAGGGGATAGAGCATCAACAGCAGCATCAACAGGCTGCCGATAATACCAAGTTGATAACCGAGACCGCTTTCAGCGGTCAGATGTCGTTCGACACGCAACAGGTAGCCCGCGACAAGCACCGCAACAACCAGTAAGCCAAAGGGCACGGTCACCAGTTTTGAGGTTGGAGCGGCATACAGATCGACTGCCGGAGACGCAGAGTTTTCCGGTGCGGCTTCCGGTTCCGGAGCTTTTTCTACGACCTGCTCCCTGTCCTTCTTCACAGCAGGTTCGGTGGCAACCGTAACCCGTTCAGCCGCCGCAGGGGTGACTACCGCGGGCAGCAAAAAGGCCAACTCCTGCTGCAACATGGCAGCGTCTTCCTCGGACCAACCCTTACGTTCAACACCGATTTTCAGCAAGGAAACGGCCTTTTCAGGCTGTCCTCCAAGGCGATAACAGCGACTGGCCATCTGGATACAGGACGCCAGACGGTATTGACCCTGACCAGCCTGCCTGAAATCGAGGCAGGCCTCATCAAAACGCCCCTCCCTGAAGTGAAGCATGCCACTGTCATAAATCTGCGCCAGGGTTTTACGCGCTTCAAAAAAGTCCAGTCCGGAAAAAGGAATGACCTTTGCCGCGTCTTGACTGACGGGGACTTTATTCACCGAGGGCCGATCTTTTCGGATGATCTGTCGTGACCGCAGTTGATTGTTCTTCACCGTTATCTCCTGACACTTCCGGCAGCCGGTTGAATTCTCCATGAACTGGCTGCAATTCTGTCTACTTGGCCCCTATTTGCAGGTTTGATCTTCATCAAAGCGCCCCGAGATGAAAAGGATTCAGCCCGGAATGCTCCCTGAGCAGGGCAACAACATCAGTGTGTCCGGCAGCAGCAGCCAGATCGACGGCTTGTTCACGCTTTTTATTTCGCAGATGGTCCTTGGCGCCCTGGGCCAGCAAAACCCTGACTGTTGCAACATCACCTGCAGCTGAAGCCAGCATCAGGGCCGTATTGCCGCCATGGTTACGCTCGTCGAGTCGTGCACCGGCCGTAGCCAGCCTTGAAACAACCAGTTCATGTCCCATATTCGCGGCCAGCATCAGCGGCGTATTGCCGTTAAGCGTCGCAATGTCCGGATCAGCACCGGCCTGAAGCAGCAGGTCGACCACAGCTTTATGACCGCGCATGGCAGCCCGGGCCAGTGCGGTCTGGCCATAACGATCCTGTTGGTCAAGTGCCGTATGATTGGCGATAAGAACTTTTACGGTTAACGGCTCCCCCTCATCTGCGGCGGCCCAGAGGGCTGTCTGTCTGTTCATATTGAAGGTCTCCCCGGGTTTCCCCTTGTCCAGCAAGGCGTTGAGAATCTGCGGGTTCTTCATCCGTATCGCAGCAATCATCAGCTCCTGCTGTTCCTGAGGGTCAAGGTTGAAGGTCTGACCTGAATTTAGTAAAACCAGCACCGTTTGCTGGTGTCCGCCACGGACTGCGGCAAGCAACGGTGACAGGCCATTGCTCTGTCTGCGTTTGCTCTCTGCTCCTGCAGCAAGCAAACGGTCAACAACATGATTTCGGCCTTCGGCAGCAGCAAACTGCAGCGCCGTTCGACCTGCAAAATCCTGAAAATTGACGGTTGCACCTTTTGCCAACAATTTTTCGACAATTTCGACATGGCCTCTGCTACTGGCGAGCATCAGGGCCGTTTCTTTTTCCGCGCCACGAAAATCGACCGGCTCACCCCGTGCGAGTAACCGCTCAACAACCTGAACCTCACCGCGCCAGGCAGCAATCAACAACAACGACCAACCGGCAAAAGGATTCCGCTTGCCCTGCAGGATGGCATCCCCCGCCTCCTGAATCCCGGCCTCAAGTTCCGGTCCGAGCGGCACTTGCGACCGGACAGCGCCCGGCTCGCCTCCCCGTTTTTCGAGCCAGTCCGACAGCGCGACATGACCACGCCGGCGGGCCAGATCGAGCGCCGTCAGCTGACCGGAATCCTGATGATTCAACTCTGCCCCCTTGCGCAGTAACAATTCGACCAGAGCCTGACTCCCGCGCAGCGCCGAGATCTGCAGAGCGGTTCGGCCGTTAGAATCCGCAACATTCGGTCTGGCTCCAGCCCGCAGCAGGATTTCAGCAACTCCGAGTTGATCTGCGGAAACCGCCGACAACAGGGCATTTTCACCAAAACGATCAGTCTGATCGAGATCGCTACCCGCCTTCACAAGGCTCTGTACCACCCCGGCATGACCCTGGGCGGCAGCGATATGCAGTGCGGTTCGACCCTGAGCATCAGCAGTATCGGGATCAACATCTGCTGCCAGCAGTTCTTCCACAAGTTGCCGGTCACCATGAAGTGCGGCCTGTAACAACGTTCGCTGGCGATCAGCGGTGATCTCAGGATTCCGGAGGGACTTCGAAAGAGGCGTTTTCGGTTGCAGCAGGTCGGGCTGAAAGGGAATCCCCTGGTCAGCGGCGGCCTCGAACCAATAGCGTGCCCGGGCCATATCGACAGGAACTCCCCAACCATTCAGGTACATACTGCCGAAACTATGCTGCGCCCTGGCATACCCCTGCCTGGCGGAGCGGCCCAACCATTCGGCAGCCAGCAGTGGATTGCGCTTGACACCGCGTCCCGCCCGGTAAAGTGCGGCCAGACGGTACTGAGCCTCAGCATCACCTGC
The DNA here is from genome assembly GCA_024276905.1 of Deltaproteobacteria bacterium. Taxonomy (GTDB): domain Bacteria; phylum Desulfobacterota; class Desulfuromonadia; order Desulfuromonadales; family Geopsychrobacteraceae; genus Geopsychrobacter. The sequence goes on along the minus strand of JAJRWF010000070.1, from coordinate 2,879 downwards.
CGCCGCCAAGGGTTCCAAAAGCCGATACACCCGGCTGTAATCCCTGATACGCGCTGCTGCATCGATTTCAGCAGGCAGTGCCGCCCTGACCTCCGACGTCATCGACAACAGCAGGATCAAAGACAGAACCAGGCGGAGGATATTCGCACCGTAATAAAAGTCAGGGCGTCCCATGTTTTGTCTCCACCAGAATGCCGCAATCACGTAAAAACGGGGTTGGCAGAATGCCCCCGGCACAGACAATCACCGCATCGTTTTCCAACGTCAACGTTAGATCTCCCTGGTTAATTTCAACCTTGTCGGTTGATATTTTTTTCACGGTTGAAGAGAGCAACACCTGCAATCGCCCCTCTTCCGAAGTTTCTTCAATGCGTTGCCGGTTCTTCTGTTTTGCTCTTGAAAAGGCGTCACTTCGGTAAGAGATCGCGACCGTTGTCCCGGGTTCATCCGCAATACTGGTTGCAGCCTCAAGGGCACTGTCGCCTCCTCCGACGACCAGGACCTTCTTGCCACGGTATTCCTGCGGATCAATCAGTTTGTAAACAACCTTGGTCTGCTCTTCTCCCGGCACTCCCAGCTTGCGCGGCGTTCCACGACGGCCAAGCGAAAGCAGAACGGCCCGGGTCTCGTAAGTCTGACGATCGGTTTTAACCCGAAATCCTTCTGCGGTCTTGTCGATCTTTTCGACCCGCTCCCGGTAATTGATCTTCAGTCCGGTTTTTTTCTCCGCCGCCTGCCAGAATTCAATCAGAATTTCTTTGGTTGTTTCCCGAAAATTAACCTTGCCCAGCAACGGGATATCAACCGGCGCAGTCATCACCAGTTTGCCGCGCGGAAAATTGGCAACCGTTCCGCCAAGGCTGTCCTGCTCCACAGTGACACAACGCAGTTTGTGCTGAAGCGCCCCGAGCGAAGCGGCAAAACCGGCGGGACCAGCACCGACAATCACCAGATCAAGCCCATCCCCCTTACCGATTCCATCGAGCTTGCGAATTGAATCAAGTGCCTGACACCCCTGGACAATGGCATTGCGGATCAAGCCCATCCCGCCCAGCTCACCGGCAATGAACAGGCCGGGAACATTACTTTCGAAATCCGGTTTCACCTGTGGAATATCAACCCCTCTTTTGGCGGTACCGAAAACCAACGTGATTGCATCCTGTGGACAGACGGCGGCACAGGCGCCATGACCGATGCAGAAACTCGGTCCGACCAGTGTCGATTTCCCGGCAATCAGACCCAGAACATTATGTCCGGCCTGCTCCGGACAAGCCGCGACACAAGACCCGCACCCCAAACAACGGTTGGTATTGATAACCGGGTGCAAACTGGCCGGCTCAGTCATACCGGTCTCAATTGACTCATTCAGAGCGGCAAGATTTTTCTTCTGGACACGAGCTCTGGAGCCGACATAGACCGCCCAGAACCCGAGCAGCGGCAACAGATAGACCCAGACATCGGCGAACATACTTAGCGACATGGTAATCAGTCCTGTTTTGAAATTTTCAGTTTTTGAATAGATTGCTGAACAAGCAATGAATGGTCAGGATTTCCTGCTGGCGGGCTAAATAAAAGGGCCGCCAGAATATCCTCTGGCGGCCCGGCAGACATGGGAGCCAAGCATTTTTGAAAACGCTCAGACTCCGGTAGTCCCATGGCTCTGCGTCCCACGGTTTCCCGTGGTTTGCTTTTTACAAAGGCATACCGCTAGATCAGCAATACGTCAAAAGTAAACTCTTAAATCTTGTTATTTTTATTCACGTTATTGTTAGTGTAAAATACAACCTTTACAATCTACATAGACATTTCAAGTAAAACAGATGCCGCACCAAACATCCAAATGATTTTTCTAATAATAATCCCACATAGCACAAGTAGAAACACCATTAAGGACCCTTGCTTCCCGATGATCCTAACAACTGCAGAGCTTGTGCCAAGCAAAGGAACTGCTGATATAACATATTCCAAAACCAAGTACTAGTCTTTTAATGTTTTATTGCTGCCTCACCCTGTGACTATAAAACACAGTCCTATTTTTATAGTATGAACTTATACGCATAGATCATGTCATCTTTGCACGGCACAGAACTGTGGTGCCGCACAGTTCCACAGGGAAGGACGAAGAGAGTTATCGGGAAAGGGCGGAACGAGAAAGGGACAACCGACTAAAGATTGAATTTTTCACGTAATTCAAGACGGACCGCACAGCTGCAGGGGCCATGGCTGCCATCAATTCCGCCTATAGCCGGAGGGCAGTAGAAGGGGCAATCAGTGTCCTTGCTTCTACAGTCGACGATCAGAGTATCCCCATTGACGACGGCGCCGACACTGCAGGCTGGCCCCTGCTCCAGACAGCTCATCCCCTTGGTACACGCCGCCGATTTAGCGATGATTGCTTCATCTACTGAGTATCGAGGCTCCCTTTTTTTAGACATGACATTCCTTTCGGCAGAAAAGTACGGCAACAGGCAAACCACAGGTTGATTCGCACCCTCCACTGTCAGACATCTATACATACATGTAATGCGTCACCCCCTCTCTGTCAACTCGAACAACCCCGAAAATCGCGACAACGAGCGGAACAGCAAAGGGGAACCGAGTGGCCACCACCGCTGTTGACACTTTCACATTGCATACACCCGTAATCCATGAGATTATCGTCAGAATTCCCGCTTACTCAGGAATGCCGGGCGCTTGCTTTTTCAGCCTTCTGCAAGAGGCACAGTTTTTTTATTATATTGTTATTTGTTCCGCACCGTTAGATTTCCAATGCAACTTAAACGAGAGATAGGCATCATTGAAAGACCGGTGAGTCATGTCGTTCTATGGGTAACGTAAAAACAACCAGAGTCACAACAGATTTCGGGCAAATGCGTGGC
>JAJRWF010000069.1 GCA_024276905.1 Deltaproteobacteria bacterium | reverse complement strand
ACAACAGGCGGCTCGTAATCTCTTTGCTATGAAACAGGCTGAACAAGCAGAGATTTTATTGAAGAATACTCTTGTGATCAATCCCTTCAATTGGAGGTCTTATCAGGAACTCGCCGATTTCTACCTGGCTTCAAACCGACACACTGAGGGGTTGCTTGTGCTGCAATCAGGATTGCAGTTGCGGCCGGAGAAAACCAGGGAAGTGATTAGGAGCCTGATCGTCGCAGGTGTTAAGCGTGCTGATTTTTTTGCTGCCATGCCACAGCGTAGCCGGAGTTGGGCGGTTCTGGGTGATTTTTTGCACCAGCTTGATGACCCGGGCACTGCTGAACGCGCCTACCGGCGTGGCGTACAGGCGGCGATGAAGGAAGAGACCCCAAACGGTCTGATATTCTGGAAATATCTGACCTTGCTGGACAGAGAGAAACGCAATGCCGAGGCTCTGGAACTGCTGCGTACCGCACTTGATCTTTTCCCACAGAACCCGTCTTTTCTCGCCCGTCAGGGCATCCTTTACGAGCGTGAAGGCTTGCGTGATCGGGCGATTGAATCCTACCGCGCTTCAATTCTGATCGGTCCCGGTTCTGATTGGGTCCGGAAGAGGTTGGAGAGGTTGGAGGCGCGAACGAACTGAAAAACTGGCAGTGAGAACAGGCAGGGGCACGAACAAACAAAAAAACACTCCCGCCTGTTCCCGCTTCCCGCCTCACAACCGTTTCTCTACATACTGAGCCAGCAACTCGTGGATTGCGGCGGGTGGTGTTTTTTCGAAATATCTGTGGACAACGGCGTGGGCGATTTCGTGGGCGAGCACGCTGTGGCGGAGATGGTTGGCGGCGAAGTAGAGGGTTTCCTGTCCTGGCGAGTAGAAGGCGATAAAGTCGACCGTATTGCCGTACTGTTTGTAGTAGGCCGCCTGGACCTGCTCAGGCGAATCCAGGATTGTGATGGTGAAATGCAGTCCGTTGGGATGCATGCCGAGAATTTTCTGGACCCGGATAATCAGGTGACTGATCTGGATGCCGGCAGTGGCTTCCGGTGTTTCCTTGCTGTTCCAGTCGCGTCCGGAGTTACCGCGTATCTGGACTTTATTGTTGAAGGTTTTCAGCTGCTCCCGACTGTTGTACTTGATAACGGCATAGGCGGTCATGATTTCCGCCGCCTCGATCCTTGTCGTGAGAAGCTCGGTAGCGATCAGGCCGAGCAGCAGTAACAGGGAATATCGGAGCAGGAACTGTTGGCAGGGACGTTGTCTGTGCAGGGTTGCTGTGTCGTGAACCGAAACAGCCAAATTCTCCCCGTTATTGATACCAACTCGACAACTCACGTCAGGCCCTCTCATCAAAACCAGTTCCATAAAAACCGAGCTCTCCTGGATCTGTTACATCCTTCGGTAGCTCGGCCGTCTTCATCTGGCTTGGTAGCAAGACCCGCCGCTTTCCGTCCCTTTCTTACGAAAGGTTTGGCTTTTCGGGGTTTTTCTTTGTCCTTTATATAAGCTGATAATAGATGACCTGTCAAGTTATCTATTGATTATATTTTGCACATTTTGTAGGGGAGAGGCGCTGGGGAAAGAGAAGAGAGAAGAGAGAACAAGCTAAAGCGGGAGGCGGGAACAAGCTAAACCGATCCTGTCAATTCCCACCACAAGAACCAGCCTGTTCCCACCTCAAGAACCAGCCTGTTCCCACCTCAAGAACCAGCCTGTTCCCACCTCAAGAACCAGCCTGTTCCCACCTCAAGAACCAGCCTGTTCCCACCTCACAACTGTTTCTCTACATACTGTGCCAGCAGCTCGTGGACTTTGACCGGGGGGGCTTTGTCGAAATAGCGGTCGATGATGGCATGGGCGATTTCGTGGGCGAAAACGGTACGGCGCAGTTTTTTTGCGGCAAAATAAACGGTTTCGTTGCCGGGTGAATAAAAAGCAATATAGTCGACTTTGCGCCCGTATTGTTTTAGGTAAATGGCCTGGATCTGGTGGGGTGAATCGAGAATTCTGATAGTGAAATGAAGGTTTTCTGGCTGCATGTCGAGGATTTCCTGCACCCGACCGATCAGACGGTTGACCTGCTTGCGGGCTGTGGCTTCAGGCGTGCCGCTGTTGTTGCGTCCGAAACCGAAGCCGTAACTGCTGCTGCCGACCTTCTTGTTGAAGGTTTTCAGTTGGGCTTCGTCGGTATACTGGATCACCGCGAAGGCGGTATTTATCTCTGCGGCGGCAGCCCGGTCGACGGGTGAACCGGTGACGATCAGGAACAGCAGCAGAGGGAGTAAATATCTCATGCGGAGCCGTCGTCAGTCGGTTTTGTCGGTCTTTTCCGGCAACTGGTAGCGGTTTGCAATTTCCTGCAGCAGTTTTTTCTCCTGACCTTCATCCAGTTTGTCAGCAACATCTTTTATGCGGCGGATATCATCGCTCAGCCTCTGGTTGAAATCGTTGATCAGGGTGCCGAGTTCCTGACCTTCATCCCCTTTGCGCAGAGAGATGCGCTGGTCGAGCCTGCGTTCATGCATCGCTTTAAGGGTTTGCTCGAAACGATAGAGGGGACCGGCTATTTTGTGGGTCAGAACAATCGTAATGATGATGATCAGTATCCCGCCAATCAGCAGAAAAAAACCGCCGCTGCGGGCCAACTCGCCGAGCAGAATCAGGGGCGTACTGCCGACTTCAATGGCATTGTTATCGTAGCTGATGGTCAGGTAATCGGCAGAGGAGACCGCAAAAACTGCAGCTAACAGCAGACTGCCGACCAGGGTTATCAGCAGATACCCGAACCCGAGTTTGCCCTGCAGGTCCTTGTTGATCAAATAATTGCGTTTACGACGATGATATTTGCCCGCCATTATTCCCCTCCTTTTACTGCTGTTGGACGGCGAATAGCGGCTTTTTGATGCAGCTGTTCGATCCAGCCCTGAATCTTCTGTTTTCTCAGTTCGCTGCGGCAGAGTTTTTCTTGCTCGACCTGTGAAGGCTGTTCGATTTCTGCCAGCGGTCGGGTCGCTACCAGCTGCAGTCGAAACCAGCCGGCAGTCGAGTGGAGCGGGGCCGAGAGTTTGTCTTCCTTGAGATCGGGGACTGCTGCCCGGGTGTCTTCGGGCAGCTCAAGGTAAGGGAGGTTGTACTCTTCAACCCGGGCGCCGGTGTTGTTCTGCACTGCTGACAGGGTGGGGTAATCAAAGCGTCTGAGTTGGAATTCTGTGCTCAAAAGGGAGCGGCAGGTCGCAACCTGCGTGGAACTCGGCTGGTTTTCTGCCGAGCCATACTGACGATCAAGCAGGGTTTTGATCATCGACTGCTCGTAAAAATCACGCATTGAGCGGCGGAAAGCGATCTCGGCATCAATTTTCTGTTTCTTGGCTTCCTGCAGCAGGAGTTCCCGGTTGATCAGATCGTCGATCAGTTCGCTCTTGCTGTCGAAATGGTAGGGTGTTGTTCGCAGTCGCTCCTCAAGCTCGCGCGGCTGATAGGTTCGCTGATTGACAATCAGCGAACCTTCAACTGCCTCGGGTCTCGGTGTCAGCAGCGGTGCAATTAACAACCCCAGGCAGAGCGCCGCAAGGATTGAGGTCGAAATCAGCAGGTATTTCATGACAGAACTCCGGAAAAGGACAGGGACAAGGCAAGCAGAACAAGCAACACCAGGAAACTGGAACAGGCATAGGGCCAAAACCTGAACAAACCTACACTGCTAGGTTTGTTCGGTTCTAAGGGGTCAGTTAGTTCTGAGCTCCAGGGTTGTTCCCGCCACTGATTGTTCTCACTGACCAAACCTGACAATTCGACTGAAATCTTCGATTTTCAGGCTGGCGCCGCCGACCAGGGCGCCGTCGATATCATCCTGGGCCATCAGGCCGTCGACATTGTCCGGCTTGACACTGCCGCCGTAGAGGATGCGGCAGGCGGCAGCGGTCTCGGGGTCGAACAGTCCCTGGATCAGGCCGCGGATAAAGGAATGGGCCTCCTGGGCCTGTTCGTTGCTGGCGGTTTTGCCGGTGCCGATCGCCCAGACCGGCTCGTAAGCGATCACCAGATCGGCCATCTGGTCGCTGGTCAGGTCTGCGAGACTGCCCTTGATCTGGGCGGTCAGGACTTCAAGCATCTCACCGTTTTCACGTTCTTCCAGGGTTTCTCCGACACAGAGAATCGCCAGCAGTCCGGTTTCGAGGGTTTTTTTGACTTTGAGATTGATCAGCTGGTCAGTTTCTTCCAGCAGTTGACGGCGTTCGGAGTGGCCGATGATCACAGCACTGCAACCGGCGTCCTTGAGCATCAGCGGCGAAACCTCACCGGTGTAGGCGCCGGTTTCCTGTGGGTAGCAGTTCTGCGCCGCGAGCTGAATGGGTGAATTCTCAAGAATTTCAGCAACTCGACTCAGGGCGGTATAGACCGGGGCGATGATAACCTCGGTATCACGGACATCAGCCAGATCGGCCACCAGGGCCGCCGCAAGTTCTTCCGCTTCAGCAATCGTCTTGTTCAGTTTCCAGTTGCCTGCGATTATGGGTTTACGCATGGATTGTCTCCGTGAGGAGTGAGGGGGGAAGGGTGAGGGGTAAAAGCATTTCTTTCGCCAGACCCCTTACGCCTCACTCCTCACATTGATTTGTTTGTTAAAGCCACAACTCCAGGGAGTTGCTTGCCTTCGAGAAATTCGAGGGAGGCGCCGCCGCCGGTTGAGATGTGGGACATCTTGTCGTTGAGTCCGGCCTTGTTGACGGCTGCGACCGAATCGCCGCCACCGATGATTGACAGACTCTCCGCGGCGGCCAGGGCTTCGGCGATGGCGAAGGTGCCCCGGGCGTAGGCGTCGAATTCGAAGACGCCCATCGGGCCGTTCCAGACCACTGTTCGGGCCGCAGAAACTTTTTCGGCATAGCGGCGGATCGTTGCCGGACCGATATCGAGACCCATGCGATCGGCGGGGAAGTTGCTGTTGTCACAGATCTGTGCCGGGCTGTCGGCCTTGAACTCGGCGGCCACCAGGTGATCTTCCGGCAACAGGAACTCGACACCTCCGGCAGCCGCTTTTTCAAGCAGCCGTGCCGCCAGCTCAACCCGATCAGCTTCGAGGAGTGAACTGCCGCAATCGGTCCCTTGCGCTTTTAAAAAGGTATAGGCCATGCCGCCGCCGATCAGGATACTGTCGACCTTGGTGAGCAGGCTTTCAATGACCAGAATCTTGTCGCTGACCTTGGCGCCGCCAAGAATGGCAACAAAGGGCCGTTGCGGCTCTGCCAGGGCCTCGCCGAGATATTTAAGTTCTTTCTGCATCAGGTAACCGGCAACCGCCGGGTGCAGAATTTGTGCAACTCCTTCGGTCGAGGCATGGGCACGATGTGCGGTGCCGAAAGCATCGTTGACATAGATGTCGGCCAGGGCGGCAAGTTCGGCGGCAAACTGTGGGTCGTTATCGGTTTCACCAGCGTGAAACCGGACATTTTCGAGCAGGAGCAATTCGCCATCAGCCAGGGATGCAACCTGCTTTTTGACTTCCGGCCCGATAGAGTCGGGCGCCATGGCCACCGGTCTGTCGAGCAACCGACCCAGATGGGCGGCGGCTGGAGCCAGGCTGTAAGCCGGATCGACTTTGCCCTTGGGACGACCGAGATGTGAAGCGAGGATCAGGCGCGCACCTTTTTCGAGCAGAGAGTTGATGGTCGGCAGGGCGGCACGGATCCGGGTGTCATCGGTGATGACCTGGGTGGCATCAAGCGGGACGTTGAAGTCGACCCGGCAGAAGACGCGTTTCCCGGCAACATCGATATCATCGATTGTCAGTTTGTTGAACATGCTTGCTCCTGGTAAAGGGAAGTCATTGAGGCGCGAAGTGGGAACGGGCCTCCTCTTCCGCGTGTTTTATCCCTTGTCCTCATGAAATAATGTCATCGGATAATAAAAGGGCGCCGACTTGGCCTCTGCAAGTCGGCGCCCTGATATTACTTGCCGGCGATGTAGCAGGTCAGGTCGAAAACCCGGTTTGAATAACCCCATTCATTGTCATACCAGGTCAGTACCTTGACCATGTTGCCGCCGATAACATTGGTGGTCAGCGAGTCGAAGGTCGAGGAGGCCGGGGAACCATTGAAGTCTTTGGAAACCAGGGGCAGGTCGCAGTAGTCGAGAACCCCTCTCATTTCACCCTCGGCCGCTGCTTTCATGGCGGCGTTGACTTCTTCGATACTGGTCATTTTCTCCGTTTCCACAACCAGGTCGACCAGCGAAACATTCGGGGTCGGTACGCGGACCGCCATGCCGTCGAGTTTGCCTTTGAGCTCCGGCAGTACCAGCGAGACCGCTTTTGCGGCTCCGGTTGTGGTCGGAATCATCGACATGGCGGCGGCACGGGCGCGACGCAAATCTTTATGCGGGAAATCGAGAATGCTCTGATCATTTGTATAGGCGTGAATGGTGGTCATCATGCCGCGCACAATACCGAACTGCTGCATCAAGACCTTGGCGACCGGCGCCAGGCAGTTGGTGGTGCAGGAGGCGTTGGAAATGATCTGGTGGTTGGCCGGGTCATAATCGCCTTCATTGATGCCCATGCAGACGGTGGTATCGGCATCCTTGCCCGGTGCGCTGATGACAACCCGGGCGGCACCCGCTTCGAGGTGCATGGCGGCCTTGTCACGGGCCGTGAATAATCCGGTCGACTCGATGGCGATTTGTACGCCCAGCTCTTTCCAGGGCAGGGCGGCCGGATTTCTTTCAGAGAGAATTTTTATCGACTTGCCGTTGATAACCAGGTTGTTGCCGTCGACGGAAACCTCGCCGTCGAAGGTCCCGTGAATCGAGTCGTATTTAAAGAGGTGCGCAAGGGTTTCGGCATCGGTCAGGTCGTTGATTGCGACCACCTCAAGTTCATCACTCTGAATGATGATCCGCAGCAGGTTACGACCGATTCTTCCGAAGCCGTTGATTGCGATTTTCTGAGACATAACGTCATTTGCTCCCTTCGAATGTTTTATTGGTAACGAACCCGGTAGAAATACACTTATTTAACCTAGGTTCCAGCTGATTGATAAGGTCTAAGATTATACAAATTTCTGTAATTTGCAAACCTATTCATTGAAAAGATCTGCCCCCTTTCAAACGGCCCCTTTTCTGCTTGTCCTGACCCCCGATTTCAGGTATAAGGACAACGCCTGCGGGGGGTGGAAGGGACTGTTGATTTCGTGCGGGTCTGTCTGTTAGCCAGTGGAAGTCGCGGCAATGCGACACTGATCGAAGCAGACGGCTGCCGTCTGCTGATTGATGCCGGTCTCTCGGGCCGTGAAATCGATCGACGCCTGCGCGAAATCGATCTGAGTGCGGACGACCTCGATGCTTTGCTGATTACGCATGAGCATCATGATCATGTCAACGGTATCGGCCCCCTGGCACGACGCCACCAAATTCCTGTCTACATCGTTCCGCAAACAGCTGCTGCAATTCCGCGACTCGGGAAGATAGCAGAACTTTGTCATTTTGCTGCCGGGGAGCGTTTTATCCTGGGTGGCCTTGAAATTTCAAGTTTCTCGACCACTCACGACGCAGTCGACCCGGTCGGCTTTGTTATCGACTCGTCTGAGGGACGGATCGGTTACGCGACCGATCTCGGTCATTCGACCCGGCTGGTCGCTGATTGTCTGGCAGGTTCGCGGGTGCTGGTGCTGGAGGCCAACCATGATGAGCAGATGCTGCTTGACGGTCCCTATCCCTGGCCCCTGAAACAACGGATTCAGAGCCGTCATGGCCATCTGTCGAATCGGGCTGCCGCTGAGTTGCTGCAACAACTGCTCTGGGAGGGGCTGGAAGCCGTCTTTCTGGCCCATATGAGTGACGAGAATAATGATCCGCTACTGGCTCAACAAGAGATCGCACAGATCCTTGCCGCTGCGCAGGACTGTCAACCGCAAATTTATCTCGGCCGACAGGCAAAAGTGAGTCATTGCTTTTTTGCCGCTGCGCCTGAACCTGTCATCAAGGAGTTATCCGGACAATGATCGCACGTTACACACGTCCTGAAATGGCCCGTATCTGGGAACCTGAAAACAAATTCAATATCTGGCTCGAAATCGAGACCCTGGCCTGTGAGCGTCAGGCGGAACTGGGAGTTATCCCGACTGACGCAGTCAAGGTGATCCGCGAAAAGGGTGCATTCGATGTCGCCCGGATCGACGCGATAGAGGCCGAAGTCAAGCATGATGTGATCGCTTTTCTGACCAGTGTCGCCGAATATGTCGGTCCTGAAGCCCGTTTTATCCATCAGGGCATGACCTCGTCGGATGTGCTTGATACCTGTTTCAGTGTCCAGTTGCTGCAGTCGGCCGATGAGTTGCTGGTCGATCTCGAAACGGTGCTCGCTTCGATCAAGGAACGGGCGCTGGAGCATAAGGATACGGTCTGCATGGGGCGTTCGCACGGCATTCATGCCGAGCCGGTGACCTTCGGCCTGAAACTGGCGACCTGGTATGCCGAGATGGAACGGAACCTGGTGCGCCTGCGGGCGGCACGTGAGTCGATTGCCACCGGGGCAATTTCCGGCGCGGTCGGCACCTTCGCCAATATTGACCCGAGTGTCGAAGAGTATGTCTGCGCCAAGATGGGACTCAAACCGGAGCCGGTTTCAACCCAGGTCATCCCGCGTGATCGTCACGCCGAATTCTTCTGCGTTCTGGCGATGATCGCCTCGTCGATGGAGCGGATTGCGGTCGAGATTCGTCATCTGCAACGGACCGAAGTGCTCGAAGTCGAAGAGTTCTTCTCCAAGGGGCAAAAGGGGTCCAGCGCCATGCCGCACAAGCGCAACCCGATCCTGTCGGAAAACCTGACCGGTCTGGCGCGTCTGGTGCGCGGTTATGCCATGCCCGCACTGGAGAATGTGGCGCTCTGGCATGAGCGCGACATTTCCCATTCGTCGGTCGAACGGGCAATCGGTCCCGATGCGACCGTAACCCTCGATTTTGCCCTGCGACGCTTGAACGGGCTGATCAAAAACCTGGTTGTCTACCCGGAGAACATGCTCAAAAATCTCAACCAGATGAAGGGTTTGGTCTTTTCGCAGAAAATTCTGCTCGACCTGACTCAGGCCGGTGTTTCGCGCGAAGATTCCTACCGCCTGGTCCAGCGCAACGCGATGAAGGTCTGGGAAGATGGCAAGGATTTCCTCACCGAGTTGCTGGCCGATGCTGAAGTCTGCGGCGCCCTGGGCGAAGATAAAATCCGCGAAGCCTTCAACCTCGATTACCATCTCAAGCATGTTGATACGATTTTTAAGCGGGTTTTTGGGGAATAGAGTCTCGTGAGGAGTGAGGCGTGAAGGGTGAGGCGATAACCAGGTTTATGTTTTTCACCTGACTCCTAACGCCTCACTCCTCACATAGAATGAGGAATCGGAGATTCGTAATGCCTTACAGAATAGTTGTCGGCCTGAAGGATGCGGTGCGGGATGCGCGGGGTGAGCGGGTCAAGAGCGAGATCCGTCAGCATCTGGGGATTGACCTGCAGAGGGTGCGGACTCTGGATGTCTATACCGTTGATGCCGCGTTGAGTGCTGATGAGATTCACGCGGCGGCGCGGGGGCCGCTCAGTGATCCGATTATTCAGCAGGTGGCGGTCGATAGCCCGCTGGCGGCAGATTTTGATGTGCTGATCGAGGTCGGTTTTCGTCCCGGTGTGACCGATAATGTCGGACGGACCGCACGGGAAGCGATTCAGTACCTGACCGGTCGGACTTTTGCTGAGGGGGAGGCGGTCTATACCTCGGTACAATATCTGCTCAAGGGTCAGATCGACAAGCAACAGGCGGAGCAGATTGCCGGTGGTTTTCTGGCCAATGGCCTGATCCAGCGCTGGACCATCCTTGATCGGAGCGAACTCGATCCGCAAAAAGGGGTGCCGGTCACGCTGCCCAGGGTTGACAGCAGTAGTGAGCCGCAGGTGCAGAAGATCAACCTGAATGTCAGTGACGAAGAGCTGCTGCAGATCAGTCGTGATGGCATGCTGGCACTTAACCTGACCTAGATGAAAGAACTGCAGGCCTATGTCAATGATCCCGCAGTCCAGACGCGACGGCGCGAAAAAGGGCTGGGTGTCGAACTGACCGACGTCGAGCTTGAGGCCCTGGCCCAGACCTGGAGTGAGCACTGCAAGCACAAGATTTTTTCGGCGAAAATTGACTATGAAGATGAAAATGGCAACAGCGAAACCATCGATTCGCTGTTCAAGACCTATATCGTCGGCGCGACCCGTGACATCCGCAAGCAGATGGGCAAGGATGATTTCTGCCTTTCCGTTTTCAAGGACAACGCCGGAGTGATCCGTTTCAATGATGACTGGAGCATGGTCTTCAAGGTTGAAACCCATAACTCGCCTTCGGCGCTCGATCCTTACGGCGGGGCGCTGACCGGGATTGTCGGTGTCAACCGCGACGGTTACGGCACCGGCATGGGCGCACGGCTGATCTTCAATACCGACGTCTTCTGCTTTGCCTCACCGTTCTACGACAAGCCCTTGCCGCCGCGCCTGCTCCATCCGCGCCGGATCTTCGACGGGGTGGTTGAAGGGGTTGAGCATGGTGGCAACAAGAGCGGTATCCCGACGGTCAACGGCTCCATTCAGTTTGACGAACGTTTCGCTGGCAAGCCGCTCGTTTACTGCGGCACCGCGTCGATCATGCCGGCCGAGCTGAACGGTAAGCACTGTCATGACAAGAAGGTCCAGGTCGGTGACCACATCATCATGACCGGCGGCCGGATCGGCAAGGACGGTATCCATGGCGCGACCTTCTCTTCCGAAGAACTGCATGAGGGTTCGCCGGTCACCGCGGTTCAGATCGGCGATCCGATCACGCAGCGGCGGATGTTTGATTTTCTGATCCTGGCACGTGATCGTGGACTCTATAACTCGATTACCGATAACGGCGCGGGCGGACTATCGTCGTCGGTGGGCGAGATGGCCGAGGATACCGGCGGATTTGAGCTGCATCTTGATCGAGCACCACTTAAGTATCCCGGTCTGCAACCCTGGGAAATTCTGATATCCGAAGCTCAGGAACGGATGACTCTGGCGGTTCCCGAGGATAAAATCGCGCCTTTCATGCGCCTGGCCGCCGAGATGGATGTTGAAGCGACCGATCTGGGCCAGTTTACCGATTCGGGCTATTATCAGTGTCTCTATCAGGGCAAAACCGTCTGTTGTCTCGATATGGAATTTCTGCACGAGGGTGTACCGCAGATGCAGATTCCGGCCCGCTGGGAAGACAAGAACCATCAGGAGCCGCTCCTTGACGGGCGTGATCTGCAGGCTGATCTGCTGGGATTGCTGGGCCGTCTGAATATTTGCTCCAAAGAATCGGTGGTGCGGCGTTACGATCATGAGGTGCAGGCCGGAACGGTGGTCAAACCGTTGACCGGGGTCGCCAACGATGGGCCGAGCGATGCGGCGGTCTACCGGCCGCTGTTCGACAGTTTCGAGGGCATTGTCACCTCGCACGGTATTTGCCCGAGTTACAGCGACATTGATACCTATCACATGATGGCCTGTGCCATCGACGAAGCGCTGCGTAACTTTGTTGCGGTTGGCGGCAATATCGAACATGTCGCCGGGTTGGATAACTTCTGCTGGTGCGATCCGGTCGAGAGTGAGCGCACTCCGGACGGTGCCTACAAGGCAGCGCAGCTGGTACGAGCCAACAAGGCGCTTTACGATTACTGCGTCGCTTTCGGTGTGCCGCTGATCAGTGGCAAGGATTCGATGAAGAACGACTACCAGATTGGCGAGACCAAAATTTCGATTCCACCGACGGTCCTCTTTTCGGTGATCGGTAAAATTGAAGATGTACGGCGGGCGGTGACCATGGATGTCAAGACCCCCGGTGATCTGGTTTACCTGCTCGGCAGCACCGCCGACGAACTGGGCGGTTCCGAGTATTACCGCATGTGCGATGAACTGGGCGCCAACGTGCCCAAGGTCGACTCGGCCAGAGCGCTTAAACTGTACCGAACCCTCAACCGGGCACAACAGCAGCAGCTCGTGCGCAGTTGTAACGATCTCTCCGATGGCGGCCTGGCGGTCGCGCTGGCGGAAAAAGCCTTTGCCGGTGGTTTCGGGATCGATGCCGACCTCGACAAGGTGGTCGGGGCAAGTGTTCTTGATGATGCGGCGCTGCTCTTTTCCGAGTCGCAAAGTCGCTTGGCGGTGACGGTCAAAACCGAAAATCGTCAGGCTTTTGAATCCCTGTTTGCAGATTGCGACGCGGCGCTGATCGGTGAAGTGACTGCAGAGCAGACCCTTGCGCTGCGGCGCGGTGACAGGCTGTTGATCAAGTCGACTAATGACCAGAACAAAGAGGCGTGGCAGGCGCCGTTGCGGGAGCTATAATCATGGCAAAAGAAGTCAGATCGCTGGTGATTGCCGGCAACGGGACCAACTGCGAACGCGAGGTTGTTGCGGCCTGCCGACTGGCCGGGTCGGAGGTTGCTGACGCAGTACATCTTGCCGAACTGCTGGCCGGACGGGTCAAGCTTGAGGACTACCATTTTCTCAACCTGGCGGGAGGTTTTCTCGACGGTGACGATCTCGGCAGCGCCAAGGCCGGTGCCAATCGCCTGCTCCATGCGCCGGTGGCGGGTGGCGGGGCTTCGCTGGCGGAGCAGATCGGCCAGTTCATCAGCGACGGTAAATTGATCATGGGAGTCTGCAACGGGTTTCAGTTGATGGTCAAGATGGGCCTGTTGCCGGCGGCTGACCGCGATTATCAGCAGCAGAGCTGCTCGTTGACCCACAACGATTGCGGACGTTTTGTCGACCGTTGGGTCTGTCTGCAGACCGACAGTGATTCGCCCTGTATTTACACCCGTGGTCTTGAGGGGGTCTATCTGCCGGTGAGACACGGCGAAGGCAAGTTTGTTGTCGATAGTGATACGACCCTGGCGCGGCTCGAAGAGGCGCATCTGGTGCCGCTGCGTTATGCTGATAGTGATTTTGTGCCTACGATGGCCTATCCGGCCAACCCCAACGGCAGTCTTGCTGCAATCGCCGGGGTTTGTGACCCGAGTGGTCGCCTGTTCGGCCTGATGCCGCACCCTGAAGCCTATGTTCACTATACCCATCATCCGCGCTGGACCCGTGAGGAACTACCGGAAGAGGGCATGGGACTCTGGCTTTATCAGAATGCGGTCAATTATGTACGTGAGAATCTACTTTAGGATGTTGAATGTTTGATAAACTGCACGAAGAATGTGGCGTATTCGGAGTTTTCGGCCATCCAGAGGCGGCTAATCTGACCTATCTCGGGTTGTATGCGTTGCAACATCGCGGTCAGGAGGGCTGTGGGATTGTTTCCTCTGACGGCTATCGGTTGCGCGCCCACAAGGGCCTGGGGCTGGTTTCCGATGTGTTCAAGAAGGACGCGGTTTTTGATCACCTGCCAGGTCGAGCTTCTATCGGCCATGTGCGTTATTCGACCGCCGGTGGCAACGACGTCAAGAACTGTCAGCCGATCATGGTCGATTATTCGCGTGGCAGTATCGCGATTTCACATAACGGCAATCTGGTTAATGCCCAGGAAGTACGCAGCCGCCTGGAGCAGAGCGGTTCGATCTTTTCAACCACCGCCGACACCGAAACGATCATTCATCTGCTGGCGCGCGCCCAATCCAATTCACTGATCGATCGGATCTGCGAAGCCCTGCACACAGTCAAGGGGGCTTATTGCCTGCTGTTTCTGACCGAAACCCGCATGGTTGCGGTGCGGGACCCCAACGGTTTTCGCCCCCTGTGTCTGGGTCGACTGGACGGTGGTTATGTCGTTGCCTCGGAATCCTGCGCATTCGATCTGATTGAAGCCGAGTTTATCCGCGAGATCGAACCCGGCGAGATGATCGTGATTGACAAGACCGGGATGAAGTCCATTTTCCCGTTTGAAAAGGCGAACCCGACACCTTGCATCTTTGAATATGTCTATTTTGCCCGTCCGGACAGTCGAATTTTTGATCGGATGGTTTATACGGTGCGTAAGGAGTTTGGTCGACAACTGGCGAGAGAGCACCAGGTTGAGGCGGATCTGGTCATCGCAGTGCCTGACTCGGGGGTTCCCCCGGCAATGGGCTATGCCGAAGAATCCGGAATTCCCTTTGAGCTGGGCCTGATTCGAAACCATTATGTCGGGCGGACTTTTATTGAGCCCCAGCAGTCGATCCGTCATTTTGGCGTCAAACTCAAGCTCAATCCGGTGCGTGATGTCCTGGAAGGCAAGAGAGTTGTCGTGGTTGACGACTCGATTGTCCGTGGTACCACGTCGCGCAAAATCGTTAAGATGATCCGGGATGCCGGTGCGCGCGAGGTTCATCTGCGCATTTCAAGCCCACCGACCCGCTATCCCTGTTTTTACGGTATAGATACACCGTCACGCAAGGAATTGATCGCCGCCTCGCACAGTGTCGAAGAGATCGCCCGCTATGTCACCGCGGACAGCATCGGCTACCTGTCTGAAGAAGGGCTGCACAAGTCGGTAGCGCTTCAGGGGGCAGGCTGTTCAACTTTTTGCGATGCCTGTTTCAATGGCGAGTATCCGGTCAAATTCCCGCGACTCAAAACGGATAAACAGTTGGGTTTGTTTGTTAAAAACAGTGACGAGTGATGGGTAACGAGTGGTCACCCGTCACTTGTTACTAGTCACTGAATGTAATGGAGTAAAAAAAATGAGTATTAAAGACGAACTGAAAAAGATCATTCTCGAGATGTCCTATGAAGAGCGTGAAGTGACACTGGCTTCGGGCCGCAAGAGTAACTTCTATTTTGACGGCAAACAGACGACCTTGCACGCCAAGGGCGGGCTGCTGGTCGGTAAGGCATTCTGGGAAGAGGTCAAGAAATTTGACGGCCCGATTGACGGTGTTGGTGGCCTGACCCTGGGCGCCGATCCGATCGCGACCGCGACTTCGATTGCCGCTGAACTGGATGGACAGCCGGTTCACGCATTTATTATCCGGAAAGAGCCAAAAGGACATGGGACCGGCCAGTGGCTTGAAGGCCGCAAGAATCTGCCACCCGGTTCACGGGTTGTGATTGTTGAAGATGTGACAACAACTGGCGGATCTTCGATAAAAGCAGTTGATCGCGCCAAAGAAGAAGGGCTGGAAGTCCTAGGGATCGTCACCTTGGTCGATCGTGAAGAGGGTGCCCGCGAGAATATTGAAGCCCAGGGACAGGTTCTGCGTTCGGTTTTCACCAAGAGTGAGATAGTCGGATAAGGCTGGAGGCTGGAAAAGGCGTAAAAGCAGTCAGATAAGAGCAAATACTTAAACCCTTAAAAAGGCCAGGACCCGTTTACGGATCCTGGCCTTTCTCACTTCTCACTTCTCGCCTCCAGCTTAACTATTCCTCCTCCGGTATCCTGAATACTTCCAGAACCCCGGGTTGGGTGCGCAGCTGTTCGTCTGAAATGGCATGGGTGTAGCCGACGACGCCGATGATCACGTGGTTGCTGCCGGTTGACTGGTGGAAATCACAGTCGAGTTCGACCAGATATTCCTTGAGCCGTTCCAGTTCTTTTTCGCTTGCTCTTTTTTTCATCACTACCAGCATCGACCTAACCCTTTCTGCTCTTCGCACGTTCAAGGCTGCGGCTTTCGTCGATCACGCGCTCAAACAGGCGGACGATAGCACCGTTGTCGAGCGGGCCGGGATTTTCCTGGCGCATGCGCTCAAAGATCATTTTTTCACGGCGTGGATCGTAGATCGGCAGATCGAGATCTTTTTTGATATGGCCGATTTCAAGTGCCAGGGCCGCCCGCTCATTGAACAGCCGCAGCAGTTCGCTGTCGAGGCGATTGATGGCAATACGAATTTCATCAATGGTCATGGATGCTTATCCTCTCCAGGGGTTGCTCCCGGGATGACCGTATCGTATTTACAATTCCGATCATCACGCTGCGGGTAATCGAGGGTAAAGTGCAGCCCGCGACTTTCTTTGCGCTGCAGGGCGCTTTTGACAATCAGTTCCGCAACGGTCGCAATATTGCGCAGTTCTATCAGGTCGGACGTGATGTGAAAATTCCAGTAATATTCGATAATTTCCTGCTGAATCAGCTGAATGCGACTGAGGGCCCGGCTGAGGCGCTTGTCGGAGCGGACGATGCCGACATAATTCCACATGCAGCGTCTGATTTCATCCCAGTTGTGGGCAACGATGACTTCTTCATCACTGTCGGTGGCGTTGCCGCTGTCCCAGGGGGCGATGCCGGAGAAATCCGGCTGTGAAGAGGCGAGCCGCTGTAGTGAAACTTCTGCTGCCCGGCTGGCAAAGACGACCCCTTCGAGCAGACTGTTGCTGGCCAGTCGGTTGGCACCGTGCAGACCGGTACTCGCACTTTCGCCGATGACAAACAGGTCGCGGACACCGCTTTCCCCGTAGCTGTCGACCTGAACTCCGCCGCACAGATAGTGGGCCGCCGGAACTACGGGTATCGGTTCACTGGTCATATCTATGCCGTAGGAGAGACAGGTCTCATAGATGGTCGGAAAGCGGTCACGGATATACTCAGCGCTTTTGTGGGTGATGTCGAGAAACACGCAGTCGTCGCCGTAGATTTTCATCTGATGGTCAATGGCCCGGGCCACGATATCACGGGGGGCCAGATCTTTGAGCGGATGTTGACCACTCATGAAGGCGGTTCCATCCCGGCGGCGCAAAATTGCTCCTTCACCGCGGACGGCTTCTGAAATCAGGAAGGGCTTGGCCTTGGGGTGATAAAGGGTCGTGGGGTGAAACTGCATGAACTCCATATTGGCAACGGCAGCTCCGGCCCGCCAGGCGATTGCGACCCCGTCTCCGGTGGCAACATCGGGATTGCAGGTATAGAGATAAACCTTGCCCGCACCGCCGGTGGCCAGGACTGTAAATCGCGCCCCAATGGTGATCACTGCCTGTTGCTCGATATCGAGCACATAGGCGCCGAGACAACGGTTTTCATCCTGTTGGCTCCGGTTGATCTTGGCGTTGGTAATCAGATCGACTGCAATGTGGTTTTCCAGAATCCGGATCGAGGGGTGCTGCTCGGCGGCGGCGACCAGGGCGCGTTCGATCTCGCGGCCGGTGGCATCTTTGGCGTGAAAGATACGGCGTTGACTGTGCCCGCCTTCGCGGGTCATGTCGTATTCGTTCTGGTCGTTACGGCTGAATTCAACCCCCCAGTCAATAAGGTCTGCTATTGCCCGGGGACCTCTGCGCACCGCCAGATCAACGATGTCGCGATGGGAGAGGTCGGCACCTGCGACCATGGTGTCTTCGACGTGGGAATCGAAGTCGCCCTGTTCGCTGGCGACGGCAGCGATTCCGCCCTGGGCAAGACTGGTTGCGGTGAAGTCGATCTGGCGTTTGGTGACCAGCAGGACCGACCCTTTGTCGGCAACCTTTAGCGCGTAACTGAGACCGGCAATACCACTGCCGATCACAAGGAAATCAGCGGTCAGATTCATTATCAGTTGTTCTCACGGTTCGGGAGGGCTTCACTTCGAAAGCCGAAGAGCCGCCATTATCAAAGTGCGCAGGCCGTAAGTCAAGAACAAGAACCGGTTATGCCTGCAGGACAGGGTAAAGGCGGATTGCGGTTGAAATCAGGAGATTAATCATTTATAAGTAACTTTATGCGTATTTTATTCATTTTTATGCTGTTGTGCCTCTCGACCTCGGTCGCAGATGCGACGATCTATCGCTATGTCGATGAGAGTGGTCGTCTGCATTTTACTGATGTGCCGACGGATACAACCTTCAGTTTTTATCGTGGGGAAGGGCGCGGCCTCGGAATCAGCAGCCTGATCGATCATTATGCGGGTCGTTTCCGTCTTGACGTTGCTCTGGTCAAGGCGGTGATCAAGGTCGAAAGTGATTTCGATCCGAAAGTTGTATCCAGCAAGGGTGCCCAGGGTTTGATGCAGTTGATGCCGGCAACAGCCCGTGAAATGGGGGTGTCTGACCCTTTTGATCCCGGCCAGAGTATTTACGGCGGGACCTACTACCTGCGCCAGATGCTCGATACCTTTAACAGTAATCTGGATTACGCCCTGGCGGCCTACAATGCCGGACCCACCGCCGTCCACCGCTATGGCGGGATACCTCCCTACGATGAAACCCGGAATTATGTTCTGCAGGTGAAAAAATATCTTGATTATTATCAGCGCTTCAACGGGCAGATTGACTGAGGCAGGATAATTCGGCCCAGTATCCCGCACGGCTAATCGTCTGAAATTCCACGAGAAACATTATTTTTCACTCCGGTACGGATTTTTTATTGACACCTCGTCTGACGGTTTGCTATACATACATCCGCTCGTCACGGCGGGCATATTTGAGCGGGAATAACTCAGTGGTAGAGTGCAACCTTGCCAAGGTTGACGTCGCGAGTTCGAATCTCGTTTCCCGCTCCAAAAATTAACGGCTGTCCCTTATCGGGGGCAGCCGTTTTTTATTTTTCGCGGTGCAGGTTGTTCTCGGTTGTCGCCCGTACTGGTCAATATGATATTATTTTTGACAGACCGGGGGTTCTCTTGAAAAAAAACAGTTCACTTTTTCTGGCACTGCTGCTGATGACGGCCGGTTGGGTCGGTGCCTTTCTCCTCAGCAACAACCCAGTGACAAACCAGGGCTACTGGCTGCTCCCCGCAGTGACCATCGGTTGCGGTATTGGCCTTTGCCTGCGATTTATCAGTGGTCGCAAGACCGCACTGTTGCTGGCGATAACCGTGGCGGGCGGATTGACGGTTGTCAATCTTCTGTTCCCCGACAGCCGGATCTCGACCAGCGCAATCCGTGGTCTTCTTACCGGGACCAGTTCGCAGGACAGACTGCGGCCACTGGTGGTTGCGGACCGGCTGCAGACGTTTCCTTTTGATCAGCCCCTGGCTCTGGTCTCGCCGGTCTCCCTCGACCTTTCTCTTTATGCCCGCTTTGCGGCCGGGGTGAACGATTTCTGTTTTTCTTCGAACGGAACTCTGTTCGCCAGTTTACCTGACCTTGGTGCGGTTTATCGCCAACAACCCGTTCAGGGGTCCACTCCTCCACGGATTGATCTGTTTGTCGCCAAGCTGGACAATCCAACCGGGCTGGTTTGTGACGCGGAACGCTTGCTTGTCGCTGAGAGTTCACAGATCAAAGCCTATCGCTATGTTGGAAGCAGAACAGGGAACCTGTTAGTGGATCAGCTGCCGGATGATGGTGGCCATCTCGACCATCGACTGCAGAAAGTCCCGCAGGGACTGTTATACACAATCGGCTCGCGTTGTGATGCCTGTGAGGAAAAACACCCGCTGCGTGCAACAGTGCAACTGCTGGATCAGCAAGGAGAGCGGCAGGAATATGCCCGGGGTTTGCGCAGTCCGGGTGGTCTGACATTTAACCCTGACACCGATGCTTTGTGGGTCAGTGAAAGAAGTCGACTTTACCCCGCACCTGGCGCTGCGGATGAACTGAACCAGCTTTCTGCCGGTAAAAATTACGGTTGGCCCGGCTGTGAAGGCACAATCAGCACGGCATCGGACAATCGGTGCAAGGATTCTGTCCCGGCGGCTCTGCTGTTACACAACAGGGCCAACCCTGCGGGCCTGATGACAACGAATTTTCTTGATTATCCACTGGTTTACCGCAGCAGTCTGCTGCTGGTTTTGCAGGGGGATGCTGACAATCGGATTGTTCCTGCGGTTGTGCGTATCCCTCTGGTTGAGAGCCGTGCCGGCGATCCGGTTCCCTTTCTGGGGGGCTGGGATGGCATAAGCATGCGTCCATCTGCGATTCACCTTGGTCCCGATGGTGCGGTTTATATCGCCGATGATATCAGTGGTGCCATCTACAGAGCGGCATGGAAGAGAGGCGGATAAGGTGCGGAGAATACTTATTGTTCTGCTGTTTGCATGTTTGACCGTAACGACGGTTCGGGCCGAAGAACGGATTCAGATTTTCCCGCTGCAATATCGTTCGGCAGCTGAAATTCTCAAGCAGGTGGAGCCGTTGCTGGATGAGGGTGAAAGAGCCAGTGCCGCCGAGAAGCATCTGGTTCTGATCGCGGCGCCGAAAACGATTGAGGCTGTGGAAAAACTGATCCGGGTCCTTGACCATCCCCGGCGCCAATTTCTGGTTCAGGTTCGTTGGGTCGACGCTGTCGTTTCCGGCAGCCGGGGTCATCTCGGTTACGACGCCGGGAGCGGTCTCTCGACCCTGCCGGCCAAGGGGAGAACCTTTGGGACCAGCCAACGTCAGAGCGGCCAGCAGTTGCGTGTAACCGAAGGGGAAACGGCGGTCGTCGTCACCGGGCGTGACATCCCCTACAGTTCAAGTTGGGCGGCCTGGTCCGGGAGCTATGGTGACGGGTTTGCCAGTACGACGTCCTTTCAAAAAATCCGCTCCGGCTTTTCGATTCTTGTCACTGGCACGTCCGCCGATCAATTGCAGGTAGAAATAGCGCCGCAATTGATGGCGGCAGGAGCGGGCAGCATGCTTAATCCGGCGACTGTAACCCTTGACCGACTGGCCACAAGCATCCGTATCAGACCGGGCGACTGGGTTGATCTGGCCGCAGTTCTTCCCGAGAGTAGAGTGGGTGCGCAGATCCTGGCCGGACGCGAGAATCCTCTGCCTGCCGGTCGTCGGCTGCAACTGCGAATTGACGAACAATGATGGCGGCGTAAAAAGTATTTTACGCTTGACAGCCGATACCCGATTTGGTACTTCAATGCGCACGCCAAGCGCGGCAAATGGCCCCGTCGCCAAGTGGTAAGGCAGAGGTCTGCAAAACCTCCATCACCAGTTCGAATCTGGTCGGGGCCTCCAAAGCAAACAAGAGTCAGCCTTAACCGGCTGGCTTTTTTTGTGTCGCCCGGTCAAGAGGTGAGCAAGAGGTGAGTGTCCCGTGCGGTGAGTTCTGCCCTCCCATTTGCCTGAATCCGACGGCTGCATTATGATGCAGCAACCTTCAGGGCTGACGGGCAACATTCATGGTCCGTAAAACCTACGCATAACTCATCCAGGGCGATTTCATGGAAATTTTCACCCCGACACTGCTGTTCCTGACGGTTGGTCTGGCCGCACTGGCCGGACTTCTGGCCGGGTTGCTCGGCATCGGCGGCGGAGTTATTCTGGTTCCTCTCTTTCTCTGGCTGTTCAGCCTGGCCGGTTTTCCGCCTGAGCTTATCGTCCATACCGCTTTTGGAACCAGTCTTTGCATTATCGTGCCGACAGCACTCAGCAGTACCCTGGGACACCGGCGACGGGGAAATGTTGCCTGGCATCAGGTTTTCTACCTGGCTTCCGGGGGGGCGCTGGGTGCGGTGATCGGCTCGAGCCTGGCGGCGTTACTGAGCGGTGATATTCTGCTGTCGGCTTTTGGAACCATGCAGATCCTGGTTGGCCTGAAACTGCTTTTTTTTCATCCTCACCTGCCGCCGGAGGATCAGCTGCCACCCCGTAAAGTGCTGTTGTTGCTTGTCGGGTTGGCGGGTGGGATTTTTTCGTCATTTTTCGGGGTCGGTGGTGGTGTGATTGCCGTGCCGTTGATGTTGATTGTCTTGGGGTTGCCGATTCATCTGGCGGTGGGGAATTCCAGTGCATTGATAGTTGTTTCTGCATTTTTCGGGACACTCAGTTACCTGCTGCATGGGTTGGATGAAGCTGTTTCCATCCCGTATTCTCTCGGCTATGTCAACCTGCTGGTCGCGGTGCTTGTTGCTCCGCTGACGATCATTTGTGCGCGCCTTGGCGTCCGCCTTGCAACCCGGATCAGTCAGGATAAAATGGTGAAGGTCTTTGCTGTGCTGCTTATTCTTGTCGGAATCAAGCTGATTCTTCGACTTTGACGAACGGATTGCCAATGATACGTCAACCTGCGGTTGCGGGAACTTTCTATCCGGATCAGCCTGAGCGGTTGAGATCTGATCTCTCTGTCCTGCTGGCGCAGGGGCGGCATGATCGCACGGCCAGCGGAATTGTTGTGCCTCATGCCGGATACGTTTTCTCTGCGGCAATCGCGGCCCGGGCGTACAAAGCGGTCGAAATTCCGCAGACGGTCTTGTTGCTGGGGCCTGATCATCATGGCTTTGGTGCGCAGGCCTCGGTTTTTGCTGCGGGGAGCTGGCGGACACCGCTTGGAGATGTCCCGGTTGATGAGGATCTTGCGGCCCGTCTGCTGGCAGACTGTGACCTGCTTGAAGCGGATGAGAGGGGACACCGTCGCGAGCATTCGATCGAAGTTCAGCTCCCATTTCTGCAGTTGCTCCGCCCTGATGTCCGTATCCTGCCAATTTCATTAGGCCATGCGGAGCTTGATGACTGGCTGCATCTGGGACGGCAAATCGGGCGCTCGCTGAGCCAGCTGGAGACGAAGGTTCTGCTGGTAGCCAGCAGCGATATGAACCATTTCAAGTCGGCTGCGGATACAACACAGATCGATAAACTGGCAATCACACAGATGGAAAACTACGCCCCGGCCGATCTCTTTACCCTGGTTCGTGACCAGGGGATCAGCATGTGCGGTGTTAATCCGGTTGTGGTGATGCTGGAAGCCGCCCGTGAGCTTGGCGCGCGATCCTGCCAACTGCTGGAGTATAATCATTCGGGAGTTGTCAACGGCGACATGCAGTCGGTTGTCGGCTATGCTGCGCTAATTGTCGAATGAGGTGGAAC
Organism: Deltaproteobacteria bacterium; assembly: GCA_024276905.1. Taxonomy (GTDB): domain Bacteria; phylum Desulfobacterota; class Desulfuromonadia; order Desulfuromonadales; family Geopsychrobacteraceae; genus Geopsychrobacter. The sequence goes on along the minus strand of JAJRWF010000069.1, from coordinate 1,813 downwards.
CCTGAGGTTGAAGTCTGATTTGCTTTTGATGCTTGATTCAGGGAAATTGACTGCAGTATAACTGGCTGCCTGCGCCAGAACGGGGTGATTCACCTCTTTTTTTATTTTCAAGGAGTTTCAACTGATGTCTGACCTGCGAGTTCGTTTTGCCCCCAGCCCGACCGGCTATCTGCATATCGGCGGCGCCCGTACTGCTCTGTTTAATTATCTGCTGGCCCGCAAGGAACAGGGGACCTATGTTCTGCGTATTGAGGATACCGACGTTGAACGCTCAACCCAGGAATCGGTCGATGCCATTCTGGACGCGATGAACTGGCTGGGTCTCAGCTGCGATGAGGGACCTTTTTACCAGTCTGATCGTTTCGATCTGTATCGGCAGAAGGTTCAACAGCTCCTCGATAACGGGTTGGCCTATCGCTGTTACTGCTCTGCTGCCGAGCTGGATGCCAGGCGCGAGAAGGCGCTGAAGGAGGGTCGCAAACCCAAGTATGACGGCAGCTGCCGGCAGCGCGCCGATCAGCCGGATGCTCCTTATGTCGTACGCTTCAAACTTCCTGATCCCGATGGCGAAATCAGCTTTGCCGACCGGATCAAGGGGGTTATCACCGTGCGCAATGAAGAACTGGATGATCTGATTATCCAACGCACTGACGGTACTCCAACCTACAATTTTGTCGTTGTGATCGATGATGCGGAGATGGGTATCAACCTGGTGGTTCGTGGCGACGATCATATCAATAACACGCCGCGGCAGATCCATCTTTACCGGGCGCTCGGGTATGATGTCCCCGAATTTGCCCATGTGCCGATGATTCTCGGGGATGATAAAAAGCGTCTGTCCAAACGACATGGCGCCACTTCAGTTATGGCCTATCAGGAGCAGGGTTATCTTCCCGAAGCGATGATCAACTATCTGGTACGGCTTGGATGGTCTCACGGTGACGAAGAAATTTTTTCCATGGACGAACTGATAGCGAAATTCAGTATTGCTGCCGTTGGGCGCTCGGCCGGTGTTTTTAATCCCGATAAGCTCCTCTGGTTGAACGCTCACTATATAAAGAGTGGAGATCCTGTGCGGTTGGCAGAGCTTCTGGTGCCATTTCTTCAACAACGGGGAATTGACCCCGCTTCCGGTCCCGATCTGGTCTCCGTTGTCAAGGGACTGCAGGAACGTTCGGTGACACTGGTTCAGATGGCGGAAGGTGCAACCTTTTATTATGCGGAGAACCTTGAATTTGATGAGAAAACCCGCAACAAATTTCTGGTCGAAGATAATCGAAATCTTTTCCGCGAGCTTATGACCGCATTTGACGCTTGCAATGACTACGATGCGGCCAGCCTGGAAAGAACCTTGAACGCGGTCATGGAAAAACTTGGTTTGAAATTCGGCAAGCTGGCTCAGCCGTTACGTGCCGCCTTGACCGGTGGGGCTCCCAGCCCAGGGATCTACGAGTTGCTCGAAGTCCTTGGCAAGGACAGGGTCATCGCGCGTATTCAAAGTGCATTGAAGCAGTTGAACTGAACATGGCACCTTGCAAGCAAAGGGCGCTCTGCATATTTGGAGGGCCCTTTGTCGTGCGTAATTTCGACAACATTTACCAACATTTCAGCTTTCAGCATCGACTGTTTATCGCTAACCTTGCCTGCCGAATGACTTTTTCGCCCTGGCCGCAATGAACTACCCCGCAGCAAGCTACGGGGTATCGAAAAGCGCTAACTGCTCGCGATGCAATTGTTGATACTCTTTTTCTCGACCTTGGTTTCTAACATAGGTTGATATCGTTTTCTCATTGCCATTTTGACCTACGGTATT
>JAJRWF010000068.1 GCA_024276905.1 Deltaproteobacteria bacterium | reverse complement strand
TCAAGGTCGATTTTTCGGTCAAATGCCGCGCCGGATATGATGATCCCCGTCAGATTTTCGAGCTGCTGCCGATCTTTGCCGATTGCGGAGTCGACTGGCTGATTCTGCATCCGCGAACTGTTGAGCAGAAGTATGGGGGTGACGCCGATCACCATTTAACCGCCGAGGTGGCGGCGGATTGTCCGCTGCCATTGATCGCCAACGGTGATATCAACGATGTCGAAACCGGGTTGAAACTGCTGGGAATCCCCGGGGTTGAAGGATTGATGCTGGGTCGCGGTGCCCTGGCCGATCCCTTCTTGTTCAAGCGACTGCGCAACTCTCAGGTCGACCCGGTTGGCCAGGATGAGCGCAGCGCACAGCTGCAGATCTATATCGGGGATCTGCTGCCCGGTTATCTGACGCAGTTCTGCGGCGAGCGGCAGGCGTTGATGAAGCTGAAGGATCTGCTTAATTTTATTCCCGACCCCGAACGGCAGCGGGTGTTCGGCAAAATGAAGCGGGCGCAGAGTCTGGAGAAATTTCGGCGCTTGCTACAGGATATTTAGTCGCACAGTGGCAGGATCAAGGGCAAGGTCGTCGGGTCTCGGCCCGACAGCCGACTTCATTTTCTTTGTCAGGCCGCAAAGAAAACGAAGCAAAAGAAACGGCCCTTCATTTCTGTCGCCTGTTTTCGGAGCTGCGTTGAGTCGGGAGCTGTCGGGTGAGTCAACTTGAGTTGTTTCGCTGATCGACCTGCAGGCGAAAAGGCCCCGACGAGCGAGAAACCGCTCGAACGGGCAAAACGGTGACCGCCGTGGGAGCAATGGAGCATTCTGCCGGGATCTTCCGCTTAGGGCCGGGCAGCGGACGGTCGATCCCATTGCCGCTGAAACAATAAGATGGAGCGCCGCCTCCGTTTCGCCCGTGTGAGCCTGCGAGCCGGGGCCTTTCAGCTTGCCGTTGACGCGGAGTCGATCCGTTCTTGTTTGGTGCAGAAGGTAGCAGGAACCACCGAAACCATGCGCCAGAAATAAAAAAGCCATTTTTTGCTTCCTTTTTGTTGGCTTGGACAAAAAGGAAGACGCCTGTCGGGGCGCAACCCGACGGTCTTGATCTTGGTCTCGCAAAAAAAGGAGGATAAAAATGCTCGATATCCTGCGCCAACGCCGCAGCGTCCGCGACTTCACCTCTGAACAGATTCCGGCAAAAAGCATCGCCGCCTTGCACGAAGCCGTGTTGCGCGCGCCCAGTTCACGCAATCGCCAGCCCTGGCAGTTCATTTTTGTTGAAGAGAAGAAATTGATCGAGCAGTTGGCCAAAAGTAAATCCCATGGCACCCGTTTTCTGGAAACGGCCCAGCTTGCGCTGGTGGTTCTTGCCGATCCGCAAATCAGTGATGTCTGGATCGAGGATTGCGCGATTGCGGCAATTGTTGCGCAACTGGCAGCGGAAGATCTGGGACTCAAGAGCTGTTGGGGGCAATTGCGCCTGCGCGCCCATGATGAACAGACCGGCGCCGGCGATTATGTTCGTGGTCTGCTCGGGGTGCCTGCCGGTCTGGAGGTGCCGATCATCATCGGCTTCGGCTATCCGGCCGAAGTGGCCCAGGGGCATGAGCGTGACTCACTCTCCTGGGGAAAATTACATAGCGACCGCTTCAGGGCCTAAAACGCATCCTGCCAGCCACCGCCCAGGGCTTTGATCAGCAGCACGCTGGTCGTCATCTGCTGGCCGCGGTTCTGGGCGAGCAACCGCTCGGAGAGCAGCGCGGTGCGTTGCGAGTCGATGACCTCGAAATAGTTGACCAGCCCAGCTTTGTAGCGTTTTTCAGAAATCATCCACACCTGAGTGGCGGCATCGACCGCTTGCTGTAGCGCCTGCGCCTGTCGATCCAGAACCTGCAGCCCGTTCAGCCCGTCTTCCACTTCCTGAAAGGCGACCAGTACCTGCTGGCGATAATTGGCAATTGCTTCTTCGTAGGCGGCTTTGGCCCGCTTAAGGTTAGCGCGATTGCGGCCACCTGCGAAGATCGGCAGGGAAATCGCCGGGCCCAATCCCCAGCTACGATTGTCCCAATTGAACAGGCCATCGACCTGGCTGCTGCCGAAACCGGCGCTGCCGGTAAGGCTGATGGCCGGGAAGAAGGCAGTTTTTGCAACCCCGATACGAGCCGATGTCGCGGCCATCTGTCGTTCGGCAGCAGCGACATCGGGGCGTCGTTCCAGCAGACTGGAGGGCAGGCCGGGGGCTATCGCGGGGACGACCAGTTTCAGCGCGGCGGCCTCCAGGGTGAAGTTTGACGGTGACTCACCGATCAACAGGGCGATGGAATTCTCCAGTTCGCCGCGCTGTTTCTGCAGGCCGATTGCCTCTGCCTGGGTTGAGGCCAGTTCGGCCTGGGCGCGCAGCAGATCCAGTTTGCTGATCAGGCCATGGTCAAACTGTCCCTGGACCATCTTAAGGGCTTCTTCCCGCAGTTTTACCGTTTGTTCCAGCAGTAAAATTTCGGTATCAATCGACCGCAGGGCAAAGTAACTACGCGCCAGATCGGCCTGGAGCAGCAGGAGCAGTGACCGATAGTCGGCCGTTGCGCTGTCGGCATCGGCCTGCGCCGCTTCAACCGAGCGTTTGACCCGTCCGAAGAGATCGATTTCGTAGCTGAGGGAGAGGGGCACAGTGTAATAATTGAAGAGGATCCCGGTGGGGCCGCTATCCAATCCGAACTGGTTGAGAAGAAAACGCGAGCGCCGAGCGGTTGCCGTTACATCGATTCCGGGAAGCCTGTCCGCCTTGCTGATTCCAGCCGCGGCCTGGGCCTGAGTCAGGCGCGCAAAGGCGGACTTGAGTGTCTGATTGGCTTCGGTTGCCTGCCGTTCAAGCCCGTTCAGGGTTTCATCGGCATAAATTTCCCACCAATCTCCCTTGTCCAGATGATCGCTGGGTGTTGCCGCCTTCCAGGGCGCATCATGTTTGTACTGGAGCGGCACCAGCGCTGAAGGTTTCTGATAATCGGGGCCGAGAGCACAGCCACTGAGCAGGGCGATCAGGGTCCAGATTGTTAGAAGGGTACGGGCGGGATGTTTCATCCGTTTTTCTCCTGCGTGTCGTTACGCTTTTCCATGCGGATGACAAAAATCAACATGGCCGGGATGACGAAGAGGGTGAAGACGGTTGAGACCGCCAGCCCGCCGAGAATAACACTGCCGAGTCCGCGGTAGAGTTCGGACCCTGCGCCGGGAATCAACACCAGCGGCAGCATGCCGCAGATACTGGTGGTCGCACTCATGTAGATCGGGCGCAGACGGCTGCGGGTCGATTCAAGTACCGCCTGCCGATAATCCATTCCGCCATCGTGAAAATTATTGAGCGCCTGGTGCACAATCAGGATCGCGTTGTTGACGACCACGCCGATCAGGATTACGAACCCGAGCATGGTCAAAACATCCATCGGTTGCGGAGCAATGAAGATATTGAGTAATTTAAGGCCGAGAAAGCCACCCGCACCGGCCAGCGGCACGGTCAACATGATGATCAACGGGTAGATGAAGTTACCGAACAGCGAAGCCATCAGCAGGTAGGCGATCAGGATTGCGAGCAGGAAATTCCACTGCAGCACCTCACGGGTTTCAATCAGTTTGTCGGCGGCACCACTCATATCGACCTGCAGACCTTCGAGCAGTCCCATCTTCTTAACCTGCGGGATGATTTGTTGTTCGATGATCTCCATCGCGGTTTGCAGCGGCATCGATGTGGGTGGAGTGATCTGCAGGGTGACGGTTCGTGCCCGCTCCAGATGGCGGATCAGTGCCATGCCGGTGGTCTCCTGCAGACGGGCCAGGGAGGAGACCGGCACCAGTTTGCCGCCCGGCGTCGCCAGGGTTGCCTGGTAGAGGGCTTGCGGGGTTGGAATCTCTTCGTCGTCGGCTTTCAGGATCAGATCGATCTTCTTCTTCCCTTCCTGCTTGAAGTCGCCGACCACCCGGCCATCCATCAGCACGTCGAGGGCGGTACCCAGATCGTTGGTGCTCATACCGTTGGCTTTGAGGCGGTCACGGTCGGGGATGATGCGGACTTCCGGGTAGGTCAGCTCAATCGAAGGAATCGGGCGGACCTGCCCTCCCGGCAGCTGGCCACGAATCATCCCGAACATGGTTCCGGCGGCGGCAACGATCTGGTTCAGATCATTACCGCTGATGTTCAGTTTAATCGCCCGACCTTCACCGAGTCCTGATTCGAAGACCCCGGGTTGCAGGCTGACGCCGTACATCCCCGGGATGCTGTAGATCAAACGGGTAAAGAAGGGGAGCAGTTCGCCGGCTCTGCCCCAGTGCTCACTGATCGCCCCGGCGATCATGAAGCCTTCGGCGCCGACATAGAACATGTTTTTGATCGCCGGGACTCCTTCGACGTCGGCGCCGATATGCGGAGCCGCCATCTCGAAGAAACGCTCACCGATCTTGCTCCGTTCGCTGGTTGAGAGTCCCGGCGGCGGGACCAGGATATTGAGCACCAGGTTGCGGTTGCCCTGAGGCAGATATTCCATCTTCGGGGTCAACAGGTAGACGCAGGCAAAGGCGAGTCCGATCAGCAGCCCCAAGGTTGTCAGGCGGGTCGGCCAGCTGCGGATCGCCAGGGTCACCAGCGACATCAATCCGTCTGAAATTTTATGCCCGATTTGATCAAGAACCGGCAGGCGCTTCTGGTCCTGAACTTTTTTAACCCGGAACAGGCGGTAGGAGAACATCGGGATCACTGAGACCGAAACGAACAGGCTTAAGCTCACCGAAGAGACTACGGCGATGGCGATATCACGAAACAGCTGACCGGCTTCTTCCTGAATGAAGATCACCGGCAGGAAGACCGCCACGGTGGTGATCGTTGAGGCGAGGATGGCTCCCCAGACCTCTTTGGTCCCGTCGAGGGCAGAATCGAACGCCGTCTTGCCCATATTCCGGTGGCGATCAATATTCTCGATGACGACGATCGCGTTATCGACCAGCATGCCGACCGCAAAGGCTATTCCCGCCAGACTGACAACATTGAGGTTGCGGCCGAGCAGGTCGAGGGCGATGAAGGTGCCGATGACGCTGATCGGAATCGCTGTCGCAACGACGATGGTGGCGCGGAGACTGCGCAGAAACAGCAGCAGTACGCCGACAGCCAGCAAGCCGCCGAAGAGGATATTCTGCTTGATCTGGTCAATGGCGCCGTTGATGTAGAAACGCTGATCGTAGACCCACTCGAAATGAAGCCCCTCGGCGGCCAACTTGTTTTTATTCAGCCATTGGTATTTTTCTTCGACCAGGTTGGTCATCTCCAGAATATTGGTGCCGGCCTCCGGGCGTACCCCGATCGCCAGTCCCGGGGTGCCGTTGTGCAGGACCACAGAGGTCTTTTTTGCATGACCGGGGCGGATCTCGGCCAGGTCGCCGAGGAGCACGCGCTGTTGCCCGTTTGAGCGCAAGACGACGCCAGCGATATCTTCTGTGCTGGTGAATTCGCCGGTGGTGCGGATCCGGTAGTCACGACGACCTACTCCGAGCGTGCCGGCGGAAATATTGATATTCTCGCCCTGAATTGCGGCGATGATGTCGTTGGTGGTCAGCTGGTAGGCCGCCATTTTTTCGGTGCTGATGATGATGTGCATCTCATTCTCGGTGCCGCTACCGACAAACAGATCAGAGACCCCCTTGACCCGCTCAATATGCTGGCGTATCTCATTTTCGAAGAAGGTCCGGTAGCTCTGGATCGGGTGCGTGTTTCCCTCATTGGTCTTGAGGATCATCCAGATCACCGGTGAGGCGGTGGCACCGGAGGCGTTGACGACCGGGTTGTCGACGCCGTTCGGGTAGGAAGGGACTTCGTTGATTTTATTCGAAACTCGCAGCAGGGCCTCTTCGACGCTGGTGCCGACCTTGAAGCGCAGGGTCACGCTACCACGACTGTTACGCGCCTCGCTCTCCATTTCGATCAGGTCAGGCAAACCCTTGAGGGTGTTCTCCTGCTCCTCGATAATTTCGCGCTCGATTTCGTAAGGCGTGGCTCCGCGCCAGGTGGTGGTGACCTGAATCTCCGGTTCGATAACGGTCGGGCTGAGCTGGTAGGGGAGTCGGGTGAGGCTGATCACTCCGAACATCAGCACCATGATGATTCCGGCCAGCACGGTGACCGGTTTGATGATCGAAAAACGAATGATGTCCATGTGTTGTAATCCTTCTTTAGCCGTTATCCCGGGAGGTGGTCAAACTGCTACAATCTGATTGACTGGCCGTCGCGAATCCGCTCGTTGCCTCTGATGACCACTGTTTGATTGACCATCAACCCTTTGCCGCCGACAGCGATCAGTAGCCCCTGATAGCCGTGAATCTCGACCGGGACCATCTTGGCCTGCCCCTCAACGGCGAGAAACAGAACGTTCTTGCCCGCGTGTTTGACCACCGCATCTCGCGGGACCAGCAGGCTCTCTTTCTTGGGCCCGTTGGGGAGTTGAACACGGGCTTCCATTCCTTCGATGAGACCCTCGGTATTTTCCAGTTTCAGTTTGACGGTAAAGCTGCGGGTTGCCAGGTCACCCTGCGGGATGAAATTGCTGAAGCTGGCCTGATAGTCGTTGCCGCCACTCTTGACCCTGAGTTTCTGTCCCGGTTGCAGAAAGTTGAGTATCTTCTGCGGAACTTCGACATGCACTTCCAGAATATGGTCGTCGGCAATCACCGCCACCTGACCACCGGTTGCGACCCATTCGCCCTGTTCGGTCAACTTGCTCTGCACCAGGCCGTTGAAGGGAGCGCGAATAGAACTCTTCTCCAACTCCAACAGTTGGCGGTCGAGTGCGGCCTTGAGCGCCAGGGTCCGCTTCTCCAGGCCGAGCACGGCATAGCGGCTGTCATCATAGAGTGATTCGGATATCGATTTTTCCTTGTATAGGGGTTTGATCCGCTGCAGTTCCTTGCGCGCGCGTTCCAGCTCCACTTGCGCCTGCTGGTAGTCGGCGCGGCTGACATCGAGACTGGTTTTCAGTAGGTCGGTGCGCAATGTCAACAGTGTTTGTCCAGCCTCGACCCGGGCTCCCTCAGTGAAGTGAATCTTTTCGACAATGCCCGAAATTTCCGAGGCAACCCGAGATACTCGGGCGTAGTAGACAGTGCCGACCACTTCGATCAGTGGCTCTGCCGTCCCTTGAACGATTTTGGTGACTTCTACCAGCATCGGGGGTGGGCCCTGAGGTTTTTTCGGCTCTTCTGCCAGGACCTGGGTTGGCAGCAGCGCCAGCAGCAGAATCCAGATCGCTTTGGTTGGGGAACATGCTTGCATGATGTCTCCTGTTGCATCCCCATGAGGGATATTGGGTAAGCATCGATGTTTCAGCCCCGGTCAGTTTTATGCGTGAGGCTATATTTTTATTGCATCCCAGCAGCTCTCGGCGAACTTCTGCAGCAGATCATCATTCATTTCGACAAAACCCGACAGCAGATTTCGCACCAGAAAGATAATCGGACCGAAGGCCAGGGAATGGATCATCGGCACCGGCAGATCCTTGATGGCTATGCCTCGTCCCTCGGAGAGCAGATTGAAGAAAGGTTTTTTCTGCTCGGAACAGAGGCAGGCATCGGCGTCCTCAAGAAATTTTTCGCGCATTTTCTCGATACCGTAGGGAGAGTTGAAATACTGCTCAAGAAACTTGAATTCAAGAGGATTGTCGGCCAGATGCCGGACCAGAACCTTGACTAACTGAATAAAAAGGTCACGGTTGGTCAGATCTTCAGTGATCTCTGCGGCCAGCGCCAGATGCATCTTCTCTTCGAGGCGCGCGTGAATGGCATGGATCAACTCATCCTTGTCGGCGAAGTACCGGTAGATACTCCCGACCCCGACTCCGGCCTGGCGGGCAATCTGAGATATCGGGGTGCCGTGAAAACCCTGTTCGGCGATCAATTCCAGCGCTGCCTTGGTAATGGCACAGCACTTATCGGTCTCTTCAGTCGTCATCTGGCACGTCCTTTCGGAATGAACGTTCATTCCGCTTTATAGTTCCTCTCCTCCGGCAGTGTCAAGGAGTAGAGAGGAAAGATTTAAATAATAAGTGGGTTGTGGCAGTGAGTCATTCTGGTCTGAGCGGAGTTACCAGCTCGGCATGAACCCGCTGATAACAGGTCAGATCCGCAGTGCTGAAACAGCAGATACAGACCTTGGCGAGGCTGGATTCCTGTTGCAGGAATGTCCGTGGTAATGCTAACCTAAAATTGACCAGCAAACAGAGGTTGTGCTAACCGAAAATTGACCACCCTGAGCATAGCTTCTCCGATTAGAATCAGGCTCCGATGTAGACCTGCATTCTAAAAGGAGGAAGGGAGTTGCTCACGAT
>JAJRWF010000067.1 GCA_024276905.1 Deltaproteobacteria bacterium | reverse complement strand
TTGTAGAGCTTCATCGTCAGCTCTCCCGTCTCTCCGTTGCCGAGCTGGACGCAGGTGCCTTGATAGCAGAAAGAGCCGACCGGTGAGATAACCACGGCGGTGCCGGTGCCGAAGGCTTCCTTGAGGCGGCCGTTGGCAGCACCTTCCATCACTTCGTCAACCGACAGGGCGCGCTCTTCGATCTGATAGCCCATGTCTGAAAGCAGTCTCAGGGCTGAGCGGCGGGTGATGCCGTCGAGGACTGTTCCCTTGAGCGGGGAGGTAATGATTTTGTCGTCGTAGAGGAAGACCATGTTCATGCTGCCGACCTCTTCAACATATTTTTTTTCACGGGCATCAAGCCAGAGGACCTGGTCGTAACCGTTTTCTGCTGCTTCACGGGCTGCCATCAGGCTGGCTGCGTAGTTCCCGCCAGTTTTTGCTTCGCCGGTACCGCCGTGGGCGGCCCGCACATAATGGTCAGAGATCCAGATTTTAACCGGAGCGATTCCGCCCTTGTAGTAAGCACCGACCGGCGAAAGAATGATATAACAGAGATATTGATCAGCCGGACGAACTCCGAGAAAGGGTTCGCTGGCGATCATGGCCGGACGGATATAAAGACTGGTCCCTTCGCTGTTTGGAACCCAGTCTGATTCAAGCCGGATCAGTTCGAGCAGGGATTCGAAAAGGAACTGTTCATCGACCTCGGGCATGCACATTCTTGTGGCACTGCGATTGAAGCGGGCGATGTTGTCCTTGGGCCGAAAGAGTGCGACCGAACCGTCGCTACGCCGGAAGGCTTTGAGCCCTTCAAAAATTTCCTGCGAGTAATGCAGGACTGTTGCCGCCGGGTCGAGGGAGAAGGGTCCGTAAGGTTGGATGCGTGCTGAATGCCAGCCCTGCTTACGGTCGAATTCCATAACGAACATGCGGTCGGTGAATTTGGTTCCGAAGACCAGTTTTGATTCGTCGGCGATTTTTTCTTTCGGATGAGTTATCGGGAGAATTTCGAGCTTCATTTCACGCATCTCCTGCACAGGAAAAAAGGGATTGTTGTTATTAGCACGAACCGGGCGGGTGCGGCAAGAGACAGAAGTTGTTCGCAAGATCGCGGTTACAGGGGGTTTTATGCAGATTGAACTGAAATATGGCGAAGGGGTGCAGCGCGGCGAGCTTCCGTTTACTGCTCCGGCACTGGTGCCGCAGATTTCCCCGCCGGAAAGTTCGGCGCAGGAGATGGTGCGCCAGGCACTGAGCGCACCGCTGGGGACTCGGCCGGTGGCTGAAATTGTCCGAGCCGTAGAACGGCTGGTGATCATTACCAGTGACATCACCCGGTATACCGGCAGTGAAATCTATCTGCCGCTGCTGATTGATGAACTCAATAAATGCGGGATTGCCGATCAGCAGATCAGTATTCTGATCGCGCTGGGAATACATCGTCCCCAGACCGCTGAAGAACATCGCAAAATACTCGGGTCGCTCCATGGCCGGATTGCCGTCTACGATCACGATCCTGACGATCCGGAGCAACTGGTCGCGCTGGGAGAGACCGCTGGGGGAATTCCGGTTGCCGTCAATCGACGGGTTGTCGAGGCCGACCGGGTGATCGTTACCGGGACGGTCGGTTTTCACTACTTTGCCGGTTTCGGCGGCGGTCGCAAGGGCCTGGTGCCGGGGGTTGCCTCACGTCAGACCTGCATGGCCAGCCATTTCTCGGTTTTTAAACCGGACCCGCAACGCGGCAAGCAGCCGGCAGCCGCTCCGGGAGTACTGGACGACAATCCGGTACATCAGAATCTGCTCGAAGCGGCGCGGCTGGTACGGTGCGATCTGTTGCTCAATACGGTACTTTCGCCGCAAAAAGAGATTCTAGGGGTCTATGCCGGAGAGCTGGAAAAGGCCCATCTGGCGGCCTGTTCCCAGGTGCGGGAGCTTTATCAGCCAACTAGCGCTGAAGTCGATCTGGCGATTATCTCCAGCGGTGGGGAACCCAAGGATATCAACCTGATTCAGGCTCAGAAAGCCCTTGATTACGGTTGCCGGGCGGTGCGTGAAGGCGGGACGATTATCCTGCTGGCGGCCTGCCGTGATGGCTTCGGTCATGAACATTTTTATCCCTGGTTCGATTATCAGGACCTTGATCAGTTTGAAGATGCGTTGCGTGACAATTATCAGATCAACGGTCAGACCGCCCATTCACTACTGAGCAAGGCACGCCGTTTTCGGGTGCTGCTGGTGAGCGGTTTCGATGTTGAAACTACAGCACATATGGGAATGGAAAAAGCGGCGAACCTGCAACAAGCCATCGACATGGCACTGTGTGAACTGCCCACTCGGCCCCAAACGGTTATCATCCCCGATGGCGGGCTGGTGCTGCCGAAAATTGATGGTAGGATTCTTAGAGGCGTGAGGCGTGAGGCGTGAGGCGTGAGGCGTGAGGCGTGAGGCGTGAGGCGTGAGGCGTGAGGCGTGAGGCGTGAGGCGTGAGGCGTGAGGTGTGAGGTGTGAGGTGTGAGGCGCGCATGAACAAAGAAGACGTACTCCAGCAGGTGATCGATTCGGGCTCGTTGCCGACCTTGTCGACGGTGGCGTCCAAGCTGATCAGCCTGACCGCCAAAGAAGACACGACAATTTTCGATATCACCAAGCTGATCGCGCAGGATATTTCGCTGTCGGCCAAGGTGCTTAAGGTTGTCAACTCCTCCTTTTATAACTTTCCCAACGAAGTCGGCTCCATCCAGCAGGCGGTCGCCATTCTGGGGACAAACGCGGTGCGTTCACTGGTGCTCTCCTTCTCCTTTTTGAGTATGGAGCACGCCAACGAGCCGGGCGGCTTCAGCTACGAAGAGTTCTGGGAACGTTCGCTGGCCGCGGCGGTTTCGGCCAAACTGTTGATGTCTCTGGTCTGTGATGATGATACCGAAGAAGTTTTTACTGTCAGTCTGCTGGCCAATCTTGGCAAGCTGATCCTGGCGACCGCATTCCCCGAACGCTACAGTGCGATTTTCAGTCAGGCGGCAACGGGTGAGAAGAGTCTGTACCTGCTTGAAGAAGAGGAGATCGGTGCAGATCATACCTATATCGGCCGTGAGGCCGCCCAGCACTGGCATTTCCCTGAAAGCCTGACCCTGCCGATTCTTTACCATCATGATCCCGACAGTTATGAGGGTAGTGATCCGGCCATGAAGCGCAACATCGAGATTATCTATCTCGCCGGTCTGCTGGCGAATATTCTCTATTCAGGCAAGCCGATCGATTACCATCGCCCCTTTCGCGAGCAGGCCAAAAAACGTTTTGCCCTGGATGACGAAAAGATCGATGACCTGCTGCAGCGGGTTAATGTCGAGGTTGCCCAGGCGGCCGAATTCTTCGGCATAAAGATTGGCGGCACTCCGTCGATCCCCGAGTTGCTGCAGGAGGCCAATATCGAACTCAGCCTGCTCAATATGTCTTATGAACAGATGAACCGCGAGCTGGTCAAGGCGAAGATACAACTCGAAAAGCTGACGACCGAACTCGAAGAGAAGAACACCTATCTTGAAAGTATTGCCAACCTTGACGGACTGACAGAAGTTTATAACCATCGCTATTTTCAGAACTTTCTCGAAAAAGAGCTCAACCGCGCCCTGCGGCGGGATCTGGAGTTGAGTCTGATCCTCTGTGACATTGATTTTTTTAAAAAATTCAATGATTTCCATGGTCATCAGGTCGGGGATTTTATCCTGCGTGAAGTTTGTCGCGCCTGTGGGGAACAGATTCGCGAGTACGATCTGCTGGCTCGTTACGGTGGTGAGGAATTTGTCTTTGTGCTGCCGTAAACCGGTCCGAGTGAGGCACTGACGGTTGCTGAGAAATTGCGCGAGGCGGTGGAAACCGGGGAGTTTTTCTACGAAAAGATGAGCTATCGGGTGACGATGAGTTTCGGTGTTGCCAGTCTGCCGCAAGGGGGCAAGATCAAGCGCAGTGAACTGATTGAAGCGGCCGACAAGGCACTCTATCAGGCCAAGAAAAAAGGCCGTAATCGGGTTGAGCAGTATCAGGGGAAAAGTGGCTGGTTCAGGCGGAAATAGCGAGGGCCGAGATGGCGGGTCCTGAGGAGGGAGATGCTTGCCGTTGCTGCGGGTAGACATTCTTGACGAAACTGTAGAATAATACCTGGATAGTCGATATCGGGGTGCGAGGATCTCTGACGAGGTTACGTGCCCCTTTCGTTTAGCTTTTACTTTTGGGACTGCCAGATGATCGAATCGCGTATTATCCGTATCCTCGGCGACATTGTCGGCAAGGAGAACGTCACCACCGCCAAGGCCGATCTGTTGTGTTACAGCTATGATGCCACCCAGCAGAAGTTTCTGCCCGATGTGGTGATTCATCCGCAGACTGCAGAGGAAATCTCATTGGTCATGAAGATGGCCAATGCTGAGCGGATTCCGGTTTTCCCGCGCGGTGCCGGCAGTGGTTTTACCGGCGGCAGTCTGCCGGTCACGGGCGGAATTGTGCTGGCGACCGAACGGATGAACCGGATCATCGAGATCGACAACGAAAACCTGGTCGCAACCGTCGAGCCGGGGGTGGTGACCGAGCAGTTTCAGCAGGCGGTCGAAAAGGTCGGACTTTTCTATCCGCCCGACCCGGCCTCGCTCAAGTTCTCGACCCTGGGCGGCAATGTCGCTGAATGCGCCGGTGGGCCGCGCTGTGTCAAGTACGGGGTGACCAAGGATTTCATCATCGGTCTTGAGATTGTCACGCCCCAGGGTGATATCATCACCACTGGCGGCCCGACGATGAAGGGAGTGGTCGGCTACGATCTGACCAAGCTGATTTGCGGCAGCGAAGGAACGCTGGCGATTATCACCCGCATCATCATCAAGTTGCTGCCCCTGCCTGAAGCCAAGCAGACCATGCTGGTGCTCTTCGATTCAATCGACGGCGCGGCCCAGGCGGTTTCCGCCATCATCGGCAAGCGGATTATTCCCGCGACCCTTGAATTCATGGACGGTCGGACCATCGACTGTGTGCGTCAGGCGACCGATCTGCAGGTGCCGGAAGCAGCAAGGGCGTTGCTGATTATTGAAGTCGACGGTGATAAAGAATTTCTGGCCAAGCAGGCCCGAAAAATTGCTGACATCATCCAGCCCCTCGGCGTGGTCGAAACCCGTATTGCCGAAACTGCCGCCGAAAGTGAAGCGCTGTGGCAGATCCGCCGTTCAGTGTCGGCGAGCTTACGCAAGGTCAACCCCGACAAGTTCAACGAGGATATCTGTGTACCGCGCTCAAGGGTGCCGGAAATGATCCGCAAGGTCGATGCGATCAGTGAAAAATACGACATCCCGATCGTCAACTTCGGTCATGCCGGTGACGGCAATATCCATGTCAACGTGATGATCGACAAGAAGGTTGAGGGTGAGGCCGAAAAAGCTGAAAAAGCAATTGAAGAGGTTTTCAAGGGCGCACTGGAACTCGGCGGCACCATGAGCGGCGAGCATGGTGTCGGGATCGCCAAGGCCCCCTATATCCCGCTGGAGATCACCGAAAAGGCCGCCGATTATATGAAGGTGATCAAGCAGGCACTCGACCCGAATAATATTTTGAATCCGGGGAAAATATTTCTGGATTAATGAAAAGGCGGGCGTTTGGCGCTGGGTGTTTGGCACCGGGTTATAACCCTGACGCCGAGTGTCTGACGCCGAGTGCCTGTTTGTGAATCAAATGAGCAAACTAAAAAAACTCGAAGATTATCGCGAAGAGATTGAGCAGTGCGTCAAGTGCGGGGCCTGCCGGGCGCATTGTCAGGTCTTTGGGGTCGAGCGGCGTGAAGGACGGGTGGCACGGGGTAAGGTCGCATTGTCACAGGCGGTGCTTGATGGCGAGATCGATCTTGAAGCCAAAGTGCTGGAAGACCTCAGTCAGTGTCTGCTCTGTGGTAGTTGCTGTGCCGGTTGTCCCAACAAGGTGCCGACCGACGAGATTGTTGCTGCCGCGCGGCGCCGTATCGCTGAAGAACAGGGCCTGTCGACCTTCGGCAAGGGGGTGGCGGCCATTCTCGGTCGCCCGAAGTTGATGAACGCTCTGGCCAAAACCGGTGGCAAGCTGTCACATTTGCTGTTCAAGAAGCTGCCGGAGAACAGCGGCCTGCGTCTGCGTTTTCCCCTGCCCTACCTGGAAGCTGGACGCACCCTGCCGCCTTTTACTGACAAGCCCTTTCGCGAGCGCTGTCCCGAGCGGATTGAAGGGGAACCTGGCAAACCGACCGTGGCTTTTTTTACCGGTTGCGGCATCAATTATATGTATCCGGCGGTGGGC
>JAJRWF010000066.1 GCA_024276905.1 Deltaproteobacteria bacterium | reverse complement strand
GAACATGAACCAGAACATGAACCAGAACATGAACCGGAATCAGGTTCATGTGCAGGATGGAAGTGACAGTCATAATGGGACCGGATTGCGTAACGGAGTTATGACGCAGTCCGAAATGTCGAACGAGCAATAATTCAAGAGCCCTTGTTGGCGGGCTGATTTGCTTGCCGTATACTGGGGGGCAGTCGTGGACGATTCCGCGGCTGTCTCTCAGTATTTGTCTGAATGGAGTAAAGAAAATGAAAATGCGGACTAATGTACAGCTAGGTGGGGGACTTCTGCTGGGACTGGTTTTGTTGTTCTGTCAGGCAACGACAGTTCTGGGCGCAGATGACGCACCATTTTCTGTGAGTCTCGGTTTCGATTTTGCCAGTGGCGATTATGGCACATCTCAGACCACCGACAGTTACAGCATCCCCTTGTACATCAGTTATTATCCCAGTGACCGACTTGATTTCCATCTGGAGATTCCCTATCTCTACCAGAGTAACAGCTCAACCGTTTCTCTGGGAGGGATGCGTTTCCCGATGCAGGGCTCAGGCAGTACCTCCGGCAGCGGAATGGGTGGGGGGAGGACTGCCAGTGTTACTGATTCGCAAAGTGGTCTCGGGGACATAAGCCTGACCGCCGGTTATGTCCTGTCGGGCGGCTCAGGAACAGCGCCGATGATTCGACCACTGGTGTATCTGAAACTGCCGACAGCCGACAAAGACAAGGGTCTTGGAACCGGTGCCTTCGATTTTGGTGCCGGACTCAGTGTCGGCACGGGTTTTGGTAACTGGTCGGTTTATGCCGAAGCACTTTATATTCTGCCCGGTTCTACTTCTGCCTACAACCCGGATAACTACTGGACCTATCTGGGTTCGGTTTATTATCAACTAACCAGGAAGTTTGAATATGGTTTTGCGCTCTCTGGTGCGACCGCGGCCTTTGTCGATAACCCCGATGCGTTAGAGGTTCAGCTGAAGTCCAGTTACCAGCTGTCGTCCCAGTGGAATCTCGGCGCCTATCTGGGTAAGGGATTAAGTGACAGCAGTGCCGACTATACGACCGGTTTCTACTGGACGGTCAGTTTTTGATTCGAAGCCATGATATTTGGCGTCGCGAACCAGAGCTTATGGCCTGAACCCGATTCTGTATCGGGGACATCCTTAGCCTGCAGGCACAGGGCCCGGAACCAGGTAGAGTAGAATAGCGAAGAAGTGCAGAGTGCTGCCGGCCATGACGAACAGATGCCAGACCATGTGGTTATAGGGCATCCGCTCCCAAGCATAGAACACCACGCCGCCGGTATAAGCCAGACCGCCCGCCAGCAACAGCCAGAGTCCGCCTGCTTCAACATTGGCCAGCATCGGTTGAATGGCAATCACCATGACCCAGCCCATGGCAATGTAGAGCAGGGTCGAAAAGGCGGCCAGTTTCTGCGGCATGAAAATTTTGCACAAGACACCGAAGGTTGCCAGCCCCCAGACGGTGCCGAACAGCGACCAGCCCCAGGGACCGCGCAGGCTGATCAGGGTAAAGGGGGTGTAGGTTCCGGCAATCAGCAGGAAAATTGCCGAATGATCGAGCATGCGCAGGATTCGTTTTGCTCCAGGTTTCGGGATGCTGTGATAGAGGGTTGAGGAGATGTAGACAAAAATCAGTGTGGTCCCGAAAATACTGCATGAAACCAGATGCCAGCTATTGCCGTAGGTCGCGGCAGAATAGAGCATCACTATCAGTCCGGTAATCGCCAGCAGGATGCCGATACCGTGCGTGATACCGTTGGCCACCTCTTCGCCAAAACTGTACATCGGTTTTTTGATCTGGCTGGCCATATTACCTCCTTTGCAGTATTTGCCTCTTTTCGTATTATTAACATGCCCCTCCTCGGCAGTGCCTGCTTGTCATGTGGTTTTACCCAACTTTTACGTTCACGTCATCTTGGCAGGATATTTTTTCGCACCCCGTTTCGTTCCGGGCCAATTCGGGGTATATTCAGCGGACATGTTATCTATAAACCCGGATTTTTTCCATATCCTGTACAAGGGGACCAAAATGATTCCGTACCGTTCAGCAACCACCACCAGCGGCCGTAATATGGCCGGAGCCCGTGCCCTCTGGCGTGCCACCGGAGTAAAAGAAAGTGATTTCGGCAAACCGATCATCGCCGTGGTTAACAGTTTTACCCAGTTTGTTCCGGGCCATGTTCATCTGAAGGATCTTGGCCAGCTGGTCTGTCGTGAAATCGAAAAGGCCGGCGGGATCGCCAAGGAATTCAACACCATTGCGATTGATGACGGGATTGCCATGGGCCATGGCGGCATGCTGTACAGCCTGCCGTCGCGCGAAATCATTGCCGATTCGGTCGAATATATGGCCAACGCCCATTGCGCCGATGCCCTGGTCTGCATCAGTAACTGTGACAAAATTACCCCGGGAATGCTTAATGCCGCTCTGCGCTTGAATATCCCGGCGATTTTTGTTTCCGGCGGGCCGATGGAGGCCGGCAAGCTGGTGACGGACGCGGGTGAAAAGGGCCTCGATCTGGTGGATGCGATGGTGATGGCGGTTGATGATGCGGTCAGCGATGAGGATTGTCTGGAAGTCGAGCGCTCGGCCTGTCCGACCTGTGGCAGCTGTTCGGGGATGTTTACCGCCAACTCGATGAACTGTTTGACTGAAGCGCTGGGGTTGAGTCTGCCGGGGAATGGTTCGTTACTGGCAACCCATGTGCGGCGGCGTGACCTGTTTGAAGAGGCCGGACAACGGATCGTCGAAATCACCAAAGGTTACTACGAAGAGGGAGACCACAGTGTGCTGCCACGCAGCGTCGCGACCCTGGCGGCATTTCGCAATGCCATGTGTCTCGATATCGCCATGGGCGGGTCGACCAATACGGTACTGCACCTGCTGGCCGCCGCTCAGGAGGCCGGTGCGGCTTTCGATATGCAGGAGATTGATGCCCTGTCGCGCAAGGTTCCACATCTGTGCAAGGTGGCGCCCTCAACCCCCGACTATCACATGGAAGATGTCCATCGTGCTGGCGGGGTTTTCGCCATTCTCGGAGAATTGGCACGTGCCGAACTGATCGACACCTCGGTTCCGACTGTCCACGCGCCGACCCTGGGTGAGGCTCTGAACCGCTGGGATATTGCCGGGACCCCATCTGAAGAAGCGCAGCAACGTTATCTGGCCGCCCCCGGCGGCAAGCCGCTGCTGGAGGCTTTCGGACAGGATCGCCAGTGGGCGAGCCTCGATCTCGATCGCGAAAAAGGTTGTATCCGCACCCGTGAACATGCCTACAGCCAGGATGGCGGGCTGGCGGTGCTCTACGGTAACCTGGCCCCCAACGGCTGCATCGTCAAGACCGCCGGGGTTGATGCCTCGATCCTGAGCTTTGAAGGTCGGGCGCGGGTTTTCGAGAGTCAGGAAGACGCAGTCGAGGCAATTCTGGCCGATCAGGTGGTGGCCGGGGATCTGGTGTTGATCCGCTATGAAGGTCCCAAGGGCGGGCCGGGTATGCAGGAAATGCTCTATCCGACCAGCTATCTCAAATCAAAGGGACTGGGCAAACTCTGTGCGCTGGTAACCGACGGTCGTTTTTCGGGCGGCACCTCGGGGTTGTCGATCGGTCATGTGTCTCCCGAAGCTGCCAGTGGCGGGGCGATTGGTCTGGTCGAAGAGGGTGATAAGATCCTGATCGATATCCCGCAGCGTAGTATCCGGATCGATATCAGTGATCAACTGCTTGCCGAGCGGCGACAAAAGATGATCTCCAGAGGAGTTGATGCCTGGCAGCCACTCAATCGTCAGCGCAAGGTCAGTACCGCACTCAAGGTTTATGCCGCAATGGCGACCAGTGCCGATCGGGGCGCGGTGCGTGACCCGCAGGTCCTGTCGATTTGTCGCGGTGAGCAACTGTGAGTTGCAGGACTCTGTTCGACAAGGTCTGGCAGCTGCATGCGGTTGCCCGGCTTGAAGCTGGCCAGCCCCAGCTGTTGATCGGACTGCACCTGATTCACGAGGTCACCAGCCCGCAGGCTTTTGCCATGCTCCGAGAGTCCGGTCTCAAGGTCGCTTGTCCGCAACAGACCCTGGCGACGGTCGATCATATTGTGCCAACGGATGACCAGACGCGGCCTTTCAGTGATCCGCTGGCCGAAGAAATGCTGCAGGAGTTGGAAACGAATACGGCCGTTAACGGTATTCGTTTGTATAACCTTGGAAGCGGCCGTCAGGGAGTCGTGCACATCATCGCTCCGGAACTGGGCTTGACGCAACCGGGGATGACCATTGCCTGCGGTGACAGTCACACCGCGACCCACGGTGCTTTCGGTGCGGTGGCTTTCGGCATCGGCACCAGTCAGGTGCGCGATGTGCTGGCGACCCAGACCCTGGCAATGGAGCCGCTCAAGGTGCGCCGGATCGAGATTGACGGAACCCTGGCGGCGGGAGTCTACGCCAAGGATGTCATCCTGCACATTATCCGCCATCTCGGGGTCAAGGCTGGGGTTGGTTATGCCTACGAGTTTGCCGGCAGTTGCATCGAAAATATGGAGATGGAAGCGCGGATGACGATTTGCAACATGGCGATCGAAGGCGGTGCGCGTTGTGGATATATCAATCCCGACCAGACCACCTTCGATTATCTGCGCGGGCGGGAATTTGCTCCGCAGGACGCCGACTGGCAAAGGGCGGAAGACTGGTGGCGCAGTATCGCATCGGATGTCGATGCCGAATATGATGATCTGGTCAGATTCCGCGCCGAGGAGATTTCACCGACACTGACCTGGGGAATCACTCCGGGTCAGGCTCTTGGACTGGATGAACAGCTGCCGCGGATCGAAAGCTACGCCGGCACTGAGCAGGATCTGGTGCGCGAAGCCTACCAGTACATGGATCTTGAGCCGGGGCAATCCTTGTTTGGTTTGTCGATTGATGTTGCCTTTATCGGCAGTTGCACCAATGGGCGCATCAGTGATCTGCGCGAGGTGGCTCGAATCTGTTGCTTGCATGGCGGTCGGGTCCCGCAGCAGGTTAAGGCGCTGGTTGTGCCGGGTAGCGAGGCGGTTAAAGCTGAGGCCGAAGCTGAGGGTCTGGATCGGATCTTCCAGAAGCATGGTTTTGACTGGCGCAGTGCGGGCTGTTCGATGTGCCTGGCAATGAACCCGGATCGGCTTGCGGGGCGCCAGATCTGTGCCAGTACCAGTAATCGTAATTTCAAGGGGCGGCAGGGCTCACCGGCCGGTCGGACCTTGCTGATGTCACCAGCGCTGGCCACTCTGGCGGCGCTTGAAGGACGAGTCAGCGACCCGCGACCCTTGCTGAAGCAGGAGCAGTCCTCATGAGTGCAATTGTCCGAATCGGCGGTCGCGGCGTTCCGTTGCCCGGCAATGATATTGATACCGATCGCATCATTCCGGCGCGTTTTCTGCGTTGTGTCACCTTTGATGGTCTGGGCGAACACGCTTTTGCCGATGATCGACGTCAACTCAAAGCTGCGGGCGAACTTCATCCCTTTGACAATCCCGACTACAAGGGGGCTTCTGTGCTGGTGGTCGGCAGCAACTTCGGTTGTGGTTCGTCGCGCGAACATGCCCCGCAGTCCCTGCAGAAATGGGGGATTGGTGCCCTGATCGGCATCAGTTTCGCCGAGATATTTTTCAACAATAATCTGGCCATCGGTGTGCCTTGTGTCTGTCTTGCCGCCGAGGATATTGCCCGTCTTCAGCAATCCATTGAGAAGGATCCGTCGCTGATGCTCGCGGTCGATCTCGAGGCGCAGGAGCTGTGTGCCGGACAACACAAATTCAGTTTGCATATGCCCGCAGGGGCACGGCAGATGTTTCTTCACGGAGACTGGGATGCAACCCGGCAATTACTGAGTAACCTTGATCTGGTCAAGCAGCGGACGGCGGAGATGCCTTACCTGAACGGCTTTGCATTCTGAATCAGTGACAGAGCCGCTGTTTCTCCGCAGCTCGTTTATTATTTCTGTCAGTAATTGTTATTTAG
>JAJRWF010000065.1 GCA_024276905.1 Deltaproteobacteria bacterium | reverse complement strand
CAAAGAGGAACTCAAGGAACGTATCCTTCTGGGAATCAAGGAGATCAACTCCACCCCGGTTGTGTATCGTTGGAAGAAATTTGACCTTGAAGTCGCTTAATGTAAACATTTTAGAGAATCGAAATACTAGATCGCCAGAGCTTTACCTCGCAGACATCTTTGAAGCGGGAGAGGCAATACAAGACTACCTGGAGGGAGTCTCTTTTGAGCAGTTTCGTACGGATCGGATGCGACAGTCCGCAGTGATACGCGAGTTCGAGATCATCGGTGAGGCCGTTGGGAAACTTCCTGATACGTTGAAACAGAGTGCGCCGTCCGTAGCTTGGCAAGATATCAAGGATTTTCGCAATCTGCTCGCTCATGAGTATTTCGGGATCGACCTGGAAATTGTTTGGAGCGTGATTCAGGATGAACTGCCCGAGTTGGTGAGGCAGGTTGAACTGTTACGCCAAGCAAGTTGACGTCACATAACCAGAGGGGGATGGTTTAAGTAAAATAATGCCTGTCCATATCTGCGGAAACTATAAATATTTTCGGTTTGCAATTTTGCAGGCCCGACCCCATTACACATTAAGAGCACCTCACAACATTTAAAGCAGGGTCCTGTCAGCTGGCAATCTTTTCGAGCTTTTCTGCGAGCCACATTTTGATAATTGACTGCCGGGGAACACCGATGCGACGCGCCTCTTTATCCAGAGATTGAATCATCCAGATCGGAAAATCGACATTGACGCGTTTTTGTTCCTGCTCAGGGCGGCGCGCTTTGGAAAGGTCAAGATCGTCGATGATGCTTTGGCCATCGTCAAATTTTTTATCAAACTCTTCAGCTTTCATAAAGTTCTATCTCCTCCCGCCTGGAACGTCTGACAGAGATAAGGCGGATTGTTTCTTCGCGGTAGGTGATCACCGCAGACCAGTGTTTTTCGTCTGTCTTTCCAATGACCAGATATCTTGGTTCGTCAATGGTTTTTGCCGGAATCTCCAGGAGATCCGGGTCAGACCAAAGCTTTTGTGCTGTATCGAAATCGATTCCGTGCTTCTCAAGGTTAGCAGCACTTTTTTCGGGGTCCTATTCAAACTTCATGGTATGAAAATTATACCATTTATCAACCTTTGTCAATTTCATGAGATCTCAGGTGGTCGATCTCAACGTCAACAAAAATCTGAGGGGGGAGAGAAAAAACCAACAGCTTCAGGGTTTAAAAAATAGAGCCTGCCTCTCTCCACCCCTGCGCCTCTCCGTTAAAATAAGGTTTTCTTAGTGTCCTTGGTGTCTTACGCGAACAGTAGTGAGCGAGGGGCTAAAATCGATTGGAAATCTTCCGCCGGTCTTCTCTGGTCCATTGATTGATTCAGAGAACGCAAATTTACAGGATTACTGGCCTGATCCCGTTTTCACACGGATTTCGTCAGCCTGTCTCTTGAGAAAGGCATTCTCGCCTGACAGATCGTCAAAAGCAAAGGGATTGAGAAACTGTCGTCCGCATAACAGTCTGCGATCGGTTTCGTTGAGACCTGCCTGTTCGCAAACGTCATCCCAGAAATCACCGATAGTCGTAAGCTGATGGCCGACAATCGCGCGGGCGTCATCTGGCGACAGAAAATATTGGTGCGCGGCGTCAAGACATGAAGAGATGCGACTCATGCGGTTGTTGTCGCCGATCAGCATGGCTTGAGTCGCCTCATTACCGCTGCGTCCTTGCGGGCAAATATCATAGGCCGGGGTCAGAGTAAGAGTCTCCCCATTCCAGAAAGCCGCATGATTCCGGGCATGGTCGTCGGTGTTGCCGACAAGGATATTGAAGACGATGCGGGCAAAGAGCTCCTTCAGGGTAGCCTGTGCCTCGCTGAATTTATGCCGGACGATCTCGGCCAGATCCTGGTAGCTGGCGTAGCGGGCCATCATTTCATCCAGACCCAGCAGGGTGAGAGCCGAAATCATGGGGCGACGTTGCCAGCCCTTTTCACACCAGATGCGGTCAAAACGCTCAATCAGCAGGACATCCCTGCCCAGAGCCGAAGTCATCTCCACCTCGGCGGCATGGAGTCCGCAAAGCTTCGCCAGGCGCATGGCGATAAATTCCGCCTTGACGACACTGTAGAGGTCGGACGTAGAGGAAAATTTCGCAATGTATTTCTTGTTCTGATGTTCGATCAGGGCCTTGGGGCGTGCCCCGCCGATCGAGCTGCCATGATACAGGGCTTGGTCAAGGTCCGCATTGAGGGGGACACCTTTTTCGACCCGCTCGGCGGAGCGCAGTAATGTCTCAAGAGAGACATTCACCGGGGAGCGTGGCACATATTCGGCCGGTGAGTGCTGGAAATCGAGTGCGCCGATACGGTCGGAGCCAGATTCGAGCAGATAGGTCAGTTCGTCAAGCTGAGAGACATCCGCGTTGTTCCCTTTGCGTCCGAGCAAACGGTTCAGAAGCACCCGCCGCCCCCAGGCGTCCGGAGCTCCATCACGGATGCAGCCGGGAATGGTCAGCCCCTTCGGCAGGGGAAGCACCCCGGGCCGCAAAGGGAGTTCAGGGTCATAGAGGGAGATCGCCTTGTCTCGTCCGAGATAACTTTTGCCGTAGTTGAAAACCAGCCCATCCACTTCCGCCGTCAGTTTTCCGGCAACGACCGGCTCGACTTCGCCCGGCAGCCAGATCCAGACGTAGGCTTCGGTATATTTTTCTGGTTTAGAACTCATCGTCGACCGGTTTTCTGCCGGGGTGAATATGCCTGGGAAGCAGAGCGATTCGCTCGTCAACCTCATGAATTCGCCCTCTCAGTGTTTCGCTCTCCGCAGCAAAGAGTTTGATCCCGACAAGCGTCGCGACTTCAAAGACCAGTCCGATCTTGCAGGCCATGTCACCTTTT
The DNA here is from genome assembly GCA_024276905.1 of Deltaproteobacteria bacterium. Classification (GTDB taxonomy): domain Bacteria; phylum Desulfobacterota; class Desulfuromonadia; order Desulfuromonadales; family Geopsychrobacteraceae; genus Geopsychrobacter. The sequence continues at coordinate 6,827 of JAJRWF010000065.1, read as the reverse complement.
TCAATCCGCTGCAGGGTCGCCCTGGCGATCCCGGCACGCTCAGCAAGCTCGGCTGCGGACCAGCGACGCTGCTTGCGTTCAAGCCGGATCTGCTTGCCGAGCAGCTTAACCGCTTCCAGGGTATATTTCGAAAAAGGCCGTGCCTGAGTCATCGTTTTTCTCAATCCGGGTTGCAGGTGACAGTCTCTCAACCCTACATCTGTTCTCTGAAACTATGCTGGACAACAGGTTGTCATGTCAAGAAACGATTTATATATAAGGCATATTTATCTAATATGCCTTATATATGGTCCACATAGCCGCCTATGGGAATGTTCATAGGCTTATAAGTATCCTGGTGTCTTAAGCGAACAGAGTGAGCGAGTGGCTAAAATTGATCAGGAACCCACAGATCGCAACTGAACCCCACGGTATATGCCATCTGTCACTACCTGTTAATTCTTCTCAACATGAAAAAAATCGCAGGGCAGATCTCAGCAATCCAACCTGACTGAAAAACCTGAGAAAAACCCCCTTTGCCTGAGAACGATTATGGTCTAAAATGCGCCTCTTCATTAAAGATCGTATGATGCAAGATATACATCTACCTTCAGGGAGCCGAAGATGCAGGAAAACCCGCAACAGATGACCCAGATCCGCTGGTATGGCCGAGGCGGACAGGGGGCCATAACCGCCGCCAAGGTGGTGGCCGAAGCAACCTTCAAGTCCGGCTATGGCGGTGTGGTCATGGCCCCGACATTTGGTACCGAACGGCGTGGTGCGCCGGTCAGCACTTCACTGAAGATTTCGCGCGAAAAGATTTACGATCTCTCGCCGATCCGCTTTCCCGATATTGTCGTGGTTCTTGATTATCTGATCCTGAACGAAGTTGATGTGACTGTCGGCCTTAAGCCGGGCGGCCTGCTGATCATCAACTCCCCCCGTCCGCTGTCTGATCATCAATTTCCCGATTTTCGGGTCGCGGTGGCCAACGTCACCAAGCTGGGAATTGAGGCCGGATTGCGCAAGGGGATCGTCAACAGTGGTATCATCGGTGCTCTCGGCAAGGCTGGCGGACTGGTTGATATCGAGATGCTGTCAGAGTGCATCGCCGCTGAATTTGTCGGTCGTAAACCGCAGGAGAATGCCAAAGCGGCACAACTGGTCTATGCGGCCACACAGATCTGTGAGCCGAGTACAGGAGCTGCCAATGCCTGATTCACGTTTTAAAGTTCTCACCTCGGCCAGTACCTCCGGCCCCGGCGATGCCGGTCGCACCGGTTCCTGGCGGGTTGAGCGCCCGGTAATTGATCTGAAGCGCTGCACCCCGGCGAAAACTGGCAAGGCGTCTTGCCATCTGTGCTGGCTTTACTGTCCTGATAACGTGGTGAGTAAAGCCATCGAACCGCAGATTGATCTTGAATACTGCAAGGGCTGCGGCATCTGTGCCGAAGAGTGTCCGGTCAAGGCGATAGAGATGGTTTCCGAAGAAGAGTTTGTCAAGGGGGCCGAAGATGAGTAAGAAACTGATCGATTCCGGCAATAATGCGGCGGCGATGGCGGTACAACTGGCAGAAGCTGAGGTGATCGCGGCCTACCCGATCACGCCACAGACGCCACTGACCGAAAAGCTTTCCGAAGTGATTGCCGCCGGCAAGATGGACGCCGAGTATGTCGCGGTCGAGAGTGAGCACAGCGCCCTTGCGGTCTGTATCGGTGCCGCCAGTGCCGGGTCACGGGCTTTTACCGCCACCTCGTCCAACGGTCTGCTCTACATGAGCGAGCAGCTGCACTGGGCGGCCGGTTCGCGGCTGCCGCTGGTGATGTGTGTGGTCAATCGCGGCATCGGCGCCCCCTGGTCGGTATGGAACGATCATCAGGACGCCATGAGTCAGCGAGATGCCGGCTGGATTCAGATCTTCGCCAAGGATCATCAGGAGATCGTCGACATGACCCTCAAGGCCTTCCGTCTGGCCGAGCTGGTGCATATCCCGGTGATGGTCAACTACGACGGCTACTACCTGTCGCACACCTACATGCCGTTCGAACTGCCAGAGGCTAAAGCGGTCCAGGAGTTTCTGCCGCCTTACGACTACGCACATACTCTCGATCCGGAGAAACCGGAGAGCCTGAATACCGTCACCCTGCCCTATGCGCGCCTCGACATCAACGGCGTCAAACGACCAGGCTACATGGATATCCGTCACAACCTGCATCAGGAGATGCGTCTGGCGATGGAGGTCTGGGAAGAGATCGACGCCGATTACGCACAACGTTTCGGTCGTGGCGGTGCACCGATCCTCGATCCCTACTGCTGTGATGACGCCGATTTCGTGGTCGTTGCCATGGGCAGCATCGCTAACCAGTTTCACGTTGTGGTTGATCGGCTGCGCGAAGAAGAGGGTCTCAAAGTCGGGGTGCTGGCGTTGCAGATCTATCGGCCTTTCCCGACCGCCAAGATCGCCGAAGCACTTCAGAATGCCAAAGGGGTTATGGTCTACGAAAAAGGCCTCAGCTACGGTAACCAGGGCGCGCTCTATGCCGATCTGAAATCGGCGCTCTACCCCTACCCCAATCGTCCGCAACTGCACAATTTCATTGTCGGCCTGGGCGGCCGCGATATCCCCACCGAAGACCTGTTCCAGACCTTGAAAACGGCCTGCCTGAACGGTGACCGGAACAGCCCGGAGCAGGCTGATACTCCGCAATGGATTGGATTACAGTTATGAGTACCGCAACTAAAACCAATGTTGTCAATCTGACCACAGAAGAGTTCGTCCATCCCGGCAACCGGGCCTGTTCCGGTTGCGGGCTGAGCATTCTTTACCGAATCGGCCTCAAGGCTTTAGGCCGCGATTGCATCTTTGTTGTCCCACCCAGCTACCTGACGGTCATGCAGGGGCTTTACCCGATTGCCGCCTCACAGATGCCAATTTTGAACGGCACCTTTGCCTCCACTGCGGCGATTGCCACCGGGGTACGGGCAGCGATGAAACGGCGCGGCAAACAGACCCAGGTGGTCGCCTGGGCTGGTGACGGCGGCACGGCGGATATCGGCATCCAGGCCCTGTCCGGAGCGCTGGAACGCAACGAAGATATCATCTATATCTGCTACGACAATGAAGCCTATATGAACACCGGTGTCCAGCGCTCGGGCACCACCCCCCAGGGTGGCCTGACCACCACCACGCCCTACAGCGGCAAAAAAGAGAACAGTAAAAATCTGCCGGCGATTGTTGCCGCTCACAACCCGGCCTATGTCGCGACCTGTTCGGCCAGCTATCCGCTCGATTTCCACGACAAGCTGATCAAGGCCAAGGGGATTCGCGGGCTGAAATACTTCCATATCCAGACCCCCTGCCCGCCCGGATGGGGTTGTGACGAACGGATGACGATCAAGATCGGCAAAGCGGCGATCGATTGCGGGCTTTTCGATCTCTATGAAATCGAAAACGGCAAAAAATCTCTTTCGGAACCTTCGAAAAAGCTGCTGAATAAAGACAAAATGCGCCCGCTGCAGGATTACCTGAAGATGCAGACCCGCTTCAAGGCTCTTTCTGCCGAGCAGACCACTGCCATGCAGGAACGGATCGACACGAAGTGGGCTGCTTACCGGCAGGATTTTGCCGCGCAATAAAGGAACATCATGCCAGAACTGCCGAACCTGACCGACGCCAGTCTCAGCCTGCACAAACGGGTCGCCGAACTGACTTTTGAGCGTGATGATGTCCGTAACGCCCTGACCGGCACCAACCTGGTCGAAGACATTCTGACGACCCTTGACTGGTGCAATCGCACCCCGCAGGTTTCGGTGCTGATTCTGACCGGGGCTGGCAAAGCCTTTTCTGCCGGGGGTAATATCAAACAGATGCGCGACCGCGAAGGGATGTTCAGCGGTTCGGTATTACAGATTCAGGATCAGTACCGGCGGGGTATTCAGCAGTTACCGCTGGCGATCCAGAGGTCAGAAATTCCGCTGATCGCCGCAATCAACGGACCGGCAATCGGCGCCGGGATGGACCTCGCCTGCATGTGTGACCTGCGTATCGGTTCAACTGCGACCCTGTTCGGAGAGACTTTCATCAATCTGGGGATTGTTTCCGGCGACGGCGGCAGCTGGTTCCTGCCCCGTCTGATCGGTCAGCAACGCGCCGCCGAGTTGTTGTTTACCGGTCGTCTGGTCAAGGCAGAAGAAGCGTTGGAACTCGGTCTGCTGTTGAAACTGGTCGCACCTGCCGAACTGCTGGAACAGGCCCGCGAACTGGCCGGACAAATCGCGGCCAAGCCACCGCACGCGGTGCGGTTGAGCAAACGTTTGCTGCAACTCAGCCAGCGTCAGGACCTGGCCGATTTTCTTGACCAGTGCGCCGTCTTTCAAGGGATGTCTCACCACCAGCCTGACCATCTCGAAGCGGTCAACGCTTTTCTCGAAAAACGTCCACCGAAATATGAGGATTCCTGACTCGGAGCCCTCTTGTCAGAACGACCGCAGGAGACTGTCATGCCTCCCAACATCAAACTGAAACTGCAGGTCGAGGACCGAGTCGGAGCCATGGCCCGGATTGCCGCAGTTCTGGCAGATAACGATCTGAACATTCTTTTTATGGAGGTAGAGAAGAGCGGTCAGGCGACCTTTGTCTTCCTTGATCTTGAGACCGGTTCCCAATCTCTGAACCAACAGACGATTTTCTCTGAACTGGAAGCAATCCCCAACATTCTCAGCGCTGCCGCGATTCGTACCATGCCGCAGGAACGGCGCGAAAAACGTTTTCAGGTGGTGCTCGACAGCATCAGCGACGGGATCCTCTCGATCAATGAAGAGGGCGAACTGACAACCATCAACCGGGTGGCGCGCAAAATACTCGACGCGCGCGAAGAAGATCTGATCGGGCGCAAGCTGTGCGATCTTGATCTGCCCGACACCAGCCTGCTGACCTGCCTTGCAGGAAAAACCTATCGCAACATCAAGCGCAGCCTGACCCGCGGCAATCAGCGTCACCAGTATCTGACCACCGGGCGGGTGATCCGCGATTCCAGCGAACGGATCGTCGGGGCGGTCGAGGTGCTGCAGGATATGCGTGAAATTCGCGAGCTGGCCAGTGCCGTTGCCCGGGAACCACAGGTCACCTTCGGCGACATGGTTGGCCAGAGCCCGGCGCTGCGCCAGGCAATCGCCTTTGCTGAAAAAATCGCCGCGACCGACGGTATCGTTTCAATCCGCGGGGAGAGCGGCACCGGCAAGGAGCTGTTCGCCAGCGCCATTCATGTCGAGAGCGGTTGTCAGGGTCCGTTCATCCCGATCAACTGTGCGGCTCTGCCCGAAAATCTGCTCGAAAGTGAACTGTTCGGCTATGTCGGCGGTGCCTTCTCCGGAGCCCGGAAAGAGGGCCGGGCCGGTCTCTTTGAAGCAGCAGGCAACGGCACCATTTTTCTCGACGAAATCGCCGAGATGCCGGCCGCGCTGCAGGCCAAGATGTTGCGAGTCGTCCAGGACGGCAAACTGCGCCGTATCGGCAGCAATGAAGAAATCACCGTCAATACCCGGGTGATCACCGCCACCAACCGTGACCTTGAGCAGCTGGTCAAGCAGGAACGCTTCCGTGAAGACCTCTATTACCGGATCAATCTTTTCCCGGTCCATATTCCGCCGCTGCGAGAACGGCGCGATGATATTCCCCTGCTCGCCGAGCATTTTCTTTTTCAGATCAATTCCCGCCACGAAATGCAGACCCGACAGTTAACCGAGGGCGCACTAGCCAAACTTGTCAGCCACCGCTGGCCGGGAAATGTCCGTGAATTACGCAACGTTATCGAGCGCGCAGCAATTCTCAGCGGTAGCGAGCAGATCAACAGCAACAGCATCCGCTTCAGTTTTGAACTCGGCCAGAGCTGCGCCGATGAAGAAACTGGCGGCACAGAACCACTCGCCAGTCAGGTCGAACGACTGGAACGCCAGATTATTGCCGAGGCATTGGAGTCTTCACCCAGCAAACGCCAGGCCGCCAGACGGCTGGGAATGTCGCATACGGCGCTGTTGAAGAAGCTGAAAAAATACCACCCTTCCACGGAAACCAAAGGTACCAGCGGAAACTAAAGTTTCCACAGGACGTTTTCTCCTTTTTTCACAGACTTACGTTCAATATCGATCAGCAGCGGAAACCATTGTTTCCACTTCTCCTTTCCAGACCCGCTGTTTTCCTCCACGCACCAGATTACGCAGACTGCTTTGTAAGGTTTTTTATTCGCCGCCAACCTACAATCCGTCGTTGAAACTCTCCTGAATACAGCACCTTGCAGTCAGACCCATGAAAACAGAATTTAGTGATACTGTTTTCTGTGTTGATTTCCTGAAACATGGCAAGCCCGTTGCTATTATACACACGGAGGATGGTAAAACGCTGGCGGTGAAATGCTGAGTACTGACAATTTGACGTGTTGACATGGAGTCGTTATGGGGAAAGCAAAATCAAAATCTTGTGAAAAAGCAGCTTCAGCCAAGGCGATTTTACCGAAAGACATCGCTTTTCCGCTGGAGATTCGCCTGCACGGTCGCGGTGGCCAGGGCGGCGTCACCTGCGCCAAGCTGATTGCGGCGATCTATGCCCAGCTGGGACTGAACGTACAAACCTTCGGCGATTACGGAGCTGAGCGTTCCGGCGCTCCGGTGCGGGCCTTTACCCGCGTTGATCGCAAGCCAATCAGAAACCGCAACAAGGTTTACCGACCGGATCATCTGCTGGTGCTGGATGCGGCCCTGCTTGGGCCTCAGGTCCTGGACGGTGTTTCCGCCGGGGCAGCAATTCTGCTCAACAGTACCGAGTCTGCAGAAAAATATGCTGATCAGTTTG
>JAJRWF010000064.1 GCA_024276905.1 Deltaproteobacteria bacterium | reverse complement strand
TGCAGGACCAGCAAAGACGCAACATTTTCGAGACTGATCTCCTCGTCACCGGAAACCAGTTTGAATGGACCGTAATCGAGACACATAGTGATTGAACCTCCAGAAGGGTGGGAAACAATAAAGAAGACTAACAGAGGGTGATAAATACTGTCAATTGGAATCCCGGCAGATTTGAAGCCTTTACAGCCCGGCATCGGCCTCTATAGAATACGGTCGAACCAGCAGCCCCTTTTATAGAAAGAGGATGAAGCGGCCGATGAATTTCCCCCCACGCCCGACCCGGGCTGATATTGACCTGAGTGCTCTTGAGCATAATCTGCGCCAGATAAAGTCTTGTTGCTCCGAGACACCGGGAGTTCTGGCGGTTATCAAGGCCAATGCCTATGGTCATGGTGCTGTCGCGGTCGGCCGGGTTCTCGAAAACGCAGGAGTGGAGTCTTTTGGTGTTGCGACCCTGGAGGAGGCGATTGAACTGCGTGCTGCCGGGATCAGCACCCCGATGCTGGTCTTTGGTGGTTGTTACCCGGGGCAGGAGAGTGCGTTTGTTCGCCATGATCTTGCCGCGGCGGTTTGCAGCCTGCCTGATCTGCAGCGGCTAGAACGCTTCGGCCGTGACCATCAATTACGTTTTCCGGTGCATATCAAATGTGATACCGGGATGGGACGGGTCGGTTTTCTGCCCGCGGAGATTCCGCCGCTGATTGATCTGTTGACACGCGGGTCGGGGGTTGAGGCTGTGGGGCTGATGTCGCACCTTGCCAGCGCCGATGAAGCTGCTCCGGAAGTGACCCGTCGACAGATTCAGTCTTTTCGTGAAATGTGCCGACAGTTTGCTGCGGCCTCTCTCCAGCCGGCTGCGGTTCATCTGAGCAACAGTGCCGGGCTGGTGGCCTGGCAGGTTCCCGAATGTACTCTGGTGCGTCCGGGAATTATCCTCTACGGCAGTTATCCCGCTCCCGAATTCAGAACAAAAATTGACCTGCGCCCGGTGATGACTTTTTCGACCCGAATTGCTCAGCTGCGCTGGATGGAGAGCGGCTGCGGAATCTCCTACGGCCATATCTTTCACACCGAACGGCCGACCCTGCTGGCGACCCTGCCGGTCGGCTATGCCGATGGCTACAATCGCTTGCTCTCCAATTGCGGCGAAGTGCTGATTGGCGGACAACGCGCTCCGGTGGTTGGTCGAGTCTGTATGGACTGGATCATGGTCGATGTGACAGATCTTGAAAATGTCGCTGTTGGTGACCGGGTTGTGCTGCTCGGCAGTGACGGTGGGCAGACCGTCAGTGCCGAAGAATGGGCTGAAAAAATAGGCAGCATCAGCTATGAGGTCTTCTGCAGCGTCAGCCAGCGGGTGCCGCGACACTTTTCCGCACTGCCGGTAACTTGAAAAAGGTTGCCCGGATGTGGGCTTTGTGGTAGAGAAAGGCCCTTCTTCCGGTTATTCTCATCGGCCGGAACTCCCTTAAAATATATGTCTGATGGACAGCTGTGGCAGCTGTCCATTCTTGTCTCGATTTTTCGGATCCCGGTATCTTGTGCCGGGTATCCTGCTGCGGAAAGGACAATTGTTTCTATGGCGACGATCAAACGTGCTCTGGTCTCGGTCTCGGACAAAAACGGTATTGTCGAGCTGGTGCGGGAACTCTGTGGCTTCGGGGTTGAAATCCTCTCGACTGGCGGAACCGCAAAGCTGCTGCGTGATGCCGGTTTGCCGGTGATGGATGTATCGGATTACACCGGTTTCCCCGAAATGCTCGATGGCCGGGTCAAAACACTGCACCCCAAGGTTCACGGCGGTCTGCTTGGACTGCGTGACAATCCTGAACATGTGGCAACCATGGCCGAGCATGGCATCGAGAATATCGACATGGTGGTGGTCAACCTCTATCCTTTCGAGGCAACCGTAGCCAGGCCGGATTGCAGTCTGGAAGATGCGATCGAAAATATTGATATCGGCGGGCCGACCATGTTGCGCAGTGCCGCTAAGAATAATCGTTCGGTGACCGTACTGGTCGACCCGGCTGATTACGCACCGATACTCGATGAAATGAGGCAGAGTGGTGGGGCGGTTACGCCGGAGAGCAACTTTAAGCTGGCGGTCAAGGTCTATCAGCACACTGCGGCCTACGATGGTGCCATTTCCAATTGGTTGGGGCGAAAGACTACGCCAGACAATGCCGATTTTCCGCCCGCTCTGAGTCTGTAGTTCAAAAAGGCCCAGTCGATGCGTTACGGTGAGAACCCGCATCAGCAGGCAGCGTTCTATGTTGAAAAAGATATCACCGAGGCCTCGATTTCGACCGCGCGGCAACTGCAAGGCAAGGCACTCTCTTATAACAATATCGGTGATACCGACGCGGCACTGGAATGTGTCAAGCAGTTTGACGAGGGGCCGGCCTGCGTCATCGTCAAGCATGCCAACCCCTGCGGGGTCGCCATCGGGGAAACCTTGTTGGATGCGTATGAACGGGCTTTTTCCACCGATCCCGAATCCTCATTCGGCGGGATTATCGCCTTCAATCGCGAGCTCGACTGTGAAACAGCCAAAGCGATTGTCGATAAACAGTTTGTCGAGGTGATTATCGCGCCTGCGGTAGCTGACGGGGTTGCGGAAATTATTGCCACCAAGAAGAATGTTCGTCTGCTCGAATGCGGTTTCTGGCCAGAGCAATCCGGTGCGCGCTATGATTACAAGCGGGTTAATGGCGGTTTGCTGGTTCAGGATAGCGACCTGTTGTTGCATGGAGATCTTGAAGTTGTCAGCAAGCGGGTTCCGACCGCCAAGGAACGTGAGGACCTGATGTTCGCCTGGCGGGTCTCCAAGTTCGTCAAAAGCAACGCCATTGTTTACGGCCGTGACGGTATGACGATCGGTGTCGGTGCTGGCCAGATGAGCCGGGTCAATTCAGCACGGATTGCGGTGATCAAGGCGGAACATGCCGGTCTTGAAGTCAAGGGTTCGGCCATGGCTTCCGATGCTTTTTTCCCCTTCCGTGACGGGATCGACAATGCTGCCGCAGCTGGAGTCACTGCGGTTATTCAGCCCGGCGGTTCGATTCGGGACGAGGAGGTCATTGCCGCTGCCGATGAGCATGGCATTGCGATGATCTTTACCGGTATGAGACATTTCAGACACTGAAAATCCAGAGTGCGAAGTGAGGGGCGTAAGCTGGCAAGAGCCTTTTCTTGTCCGTGGCCGACTCTTTCCTTTTGTGGCTGAGGAGCCTGAGTAATGAAAGTATTAGTTGTCGGGGGTGGCGGGCGCGAACACACCCTGTGCTGGAAGATTGCCCAGTCGCCGCTGGTCGAAACGCTCTATTGTGCGCCGGGGAACCCCGGGATTGCGGAACTGGCGGAGTGTGTTCACATCGCAGCGGACGAGATCGATGCCCTGCTCGATTTTGCGAAGGCGGAACAGGTTGATCTGACCGTTGTTGGCCCTGAAGTTCCGTTGACCATGGGAATTGTCGACCGTTTTCAGGCCGCAGGCCTCGAAATATTTGGTCCGAATCAGGCCGCGGCGCAGATCGAAGGCAGTAAAAGATTTTCCAAGGATTTGATGGCTCGTTACAATATCCCGACCGCGGCCTATCAGAGCTTTACCGATCATGCTGCCGCTGTGGCTTATATCCGTGAGCAGGGTGCACCGATCGTGGTCAAGGCTGACGGTCTGGCTGCGGGTAAGGGCGTGATCGTTGCCATGGACGAGGAACAGGCGATCACTGCGCTTGATGACATCATGCGCGACAAGGTGTTCGGCAATGCCGGTGCCAGTGTGGTTATCGAAGAGTTCATGGTGGGTGAAGAGGCGTCGTTTTTCGCCTTTACCGATGGCAAAAATATTCTGCCGCTGGCCTCTTCCCAGGACCACAAACGCGCCTTTGATAATGACGAAGGCCCCAATACCGGCGGCATGGGGGCTTACTCCCCGGCACCGGTGGTCACGGCTGAATTGCATGAAGAAATTGTCGAAACGATTGTCAAACCGACTATTGACGGCATGGCCGCAGATGGTCACCCTTACGTCGGGATTTTATATGTCGGATTGATGATCAAGGATGGTCGTCCACGCGTGGTTGAGTTCAACGCGCGGTTTGGCGATCCTGAAGCTCAGCCGCTACTGATGCGAATGAAATCGGATATTGTGCCGGTCCTGCAGGCCTGTGCCCGTGGTGCACTGACTCAGGATTCAATTGAATGGCACGACAAGGCGGCGGTTTGCGTGGTGATGGCCTCGGGCGGTTATCCGGGCAGTTTTAAGAAAGGCCTGCCGATCAGCGGTCTTGATGACGCGGCGCAGCTTGATGACCTGGTGGTTTTTCATGCCGGGACGGTATTTAACGCGGGGGCCGTTGTTAATAACGGTGGCCGTGTTCTTGGAGTGACCGCCCTGGGTAACGATGTTGCGGCTGCTATTGAGCGCGCCTATCAGGGGGTGGCAATAATAAATTGGCAGGATGTTCATTATCGTAAGGACATCGGCCGCAAGGCGCTCAATCGTTAATGTTCAGTGAGGCGTCAGGGGGGGCGTGAACCCCTGTCCTGCTTGGGACTTTACGCCTCATCCCTGACGCCTCACTCCTCACTGTCCTTAACCGAATGGAGTTAACAATGAAGAAGCAGCCGTTGGTCGGAATCCTGATGGGGAGCGACAACGACTATGAAATTATGGCCGAGACCGGTCAGGCACTCAAGCAGTTCGGTATTCCGTTTGAGATGATTGTTTCAAGTGCGCACCGCACCCCGGAGCGAACGACGACGTTTGTGCGCCAAGCCCAGGAGCATGGCATCAAGGTGCTGATTGCCGGAGCTGGAGCCGCAGCGCACCTGGCCGGGGTTGTCGCCGCTGAAACGACCCTGCCGGTTATTGCGGTTCCGATCGATGCGACTGCCATGCGTGGTCTCGATGCCTTGCTGGCGATGGTGCAGATGCCAGCCGGTATTCCGGTTGCGACCATGGCTATCGGTAAGGCTGGAGCCAGAAACGCCGGGATTTTTGCAGCGCAGATTATCGCTACAGGCGATGAAGATCTGGCGGACAAACTCAAGAATTACAAGAGTGAAATGGCGGCCGGTGTCATTAGGAAAGCGGAGAGATTACAACAGCGTTTGCGGGATGACGGCTTGGCCTAAGCGGGAGAATTCAAGGCTTCACAGGGAATGCCGTGATACGCTGTTTTTATGCACGTTGTATCATTTGTTTTTGTTGACAATTCCCAAGATGTGTAATATTTTTCAGGCTTCAACTTGGAAGCATGTCGTTTCTACAAACATGGAGGAGATGAAGCATGAAAAAAATGATTATTTTGTTGGTTGTCGCCGGTTTTGTTGCCGGTACCGCGATGTTCGCAGTGGCGAACAATGGTCCTGCCGAGATCAAGCTTGAGGCAAGCATGGGGACCGTGACCTTTAACCATGCCGCGCACCAGGGCCGGGTTGCTGACTGCAAAACCTGTCACCACAATGGTGTTGAGGCTGGTGCCTGTACCAGCTGTCACGGCGTGAAAGCCGAGGCTCCCAAGGCCAAGAAGGTCTTTCACAAGACCTGCAAGGGCTGCCACAAGAAGCAGAACGGCCCGACCAAGTGTAAGCAGTGCCACGTTAAATAAAGATCCAGCTTACAACGTTTGATCTGGAAGAGCCGCCCTGGCAGCAGGGCGGCTCTTTTGCTTTGTTTGGCGCTGCTTTTGCAGGTTCGTGGGAAAGCTTTTCACTGGATTCACTGCGTCGAATCCTGTATTCTGTCGGCGCTTTTTAATTTTCTGCCTCAAAGGGGTGTTGCCATGTCCGGGTTTGTCAGGAGTCTACTGGTTCTCTCACTGCTTTCAGGCTGGTGCGTCAGTGCTCTGGCGGCTGAAAGCTGTGTAACCTCGAACTGTCATGCCATCAGTGGCAAATCCCGGTTTGTTCATGGGCCGGTTGCCGCACAGGAATGCGCCATATGCCACGAAGAGACCGGCAAACAACATCCTGGTGTCAAGGGCGCCTTCACTTTTGCCGAACAGGGTACGGCGCTCTGCTATCTGTGCCACGACAGTAAAACGGAAGGAAACGCTTCTATCCATCCGGCTCTTGAAGATGGCTGTACCGGGTGCCACTCGCCACATCAATCCAATTTCAACCTCTTCCTTTATCAGGAGGGGGAATCTCTCTGCTACATGTGTCACGACAGCAAGACCGAGGGTAAGGCTTCAGTTCACCCGGCGCTGGAAGATGGTTGCATCTCATGTCATTCCCCGCACTCCGGACCGGCACCCGCAATGCTGCCCGCTGAGGGGGTCGATCTCTGTCTGAATTGCCATGATGATCCCCGTGATGGGAAAAAGGTCCTGCATCCGCCGGTTGCAGAGGGCGATTGCACCAGTTGTCATGATCCACATGCCGGAGATGCTCCGCAGATGCTTGCGGCCGCAGGAAATGATCTTTGTTTTACCTGTCATGACGATTTTACTGAAGGAATGACTTCGGTCCATCCAGCTCTTGAAGAGGGATGTACTGCCTGTCATGATCCCCACGGCAGTAATACCCGAAAAATGTTGTCAGCCGACAACAGCGAACTTTGCTACCAATGTCACGATCAGAAAACCGGCAGTAAAAATATGTTTGGGCATCCGCCGGTTGTCGATGGGGACTGTCTCTCTTGTCATAACCCGCATGCGAGTAAAAATACCGCGTTGCTCGTCGAGGCTGTGCCTGCACTCTGTTACCAGTGCCATGAGAGCAAGACCGAGGGGAAATCGAACACGCATTCGCCGGTCGCTGACGGTGAGTGTACCAGTTGTCATAACCCGCATGAGGGCAAGGAGAAAGGGATGTTGCCCGCATCGGGGCAGGACCTTTGCTACCAGTGTCATGACAGCAAGACCGATGGCAAGTTTGATCATGGTCCGGTCGCTGCGGGCGAATGCGAGAGTTGTCACGATGTTCACGCCTCCGATGCTGAGTATCAACTGGCCGCGACAGGGAACCAGCTCTGTTTTATGTGCCATGACGACAAGGGTGAGCTGGCCGATATGCAGAATGTCCACCCTGCGGTTGAGGACGGTTGTACCT
>JAJRWF010000063.1 GCA_024276905.1 Deltaproteobacteria bacterium | reverse complement strand
GTAAACGATCAATCTCGACCGTATTGACAACCGCCAGATCCCAAGTACGCCGGAATCGGGTCAGCTGCAAATCTTTCTTTCCACAGCCGCGGCGTCAACTCATCAACCTTGGCCGCCGGGTGCGTTTCGATCCGCTGCAGCACATCAACCAGATAGGTGTACGGGTCCACGTCATGTAAGATGCAGGTCGACAGCAGGCTTTGCGCGATGCCCGCATATTGGGCGCCGATTTCCGTCCAACAGAACAGCCAGTTTTTCCTGCCCACCGCAACAGGCCGGATCTGCCGTTCCAGATGATTCGTATCCAGCGGCACCTCGGGGTTTTCCAAAAACACCTTCAATGACTTCTCGCGCTCCAGGGCATAGGCCAAAGCTTTTGTAAACGGACTGCTCGGCAGCAGGGCTTGCTCTGCCTGGACCTCGCGCAGCCACTCAAAGAAGTTCTCCACGATCGGCTTGCTATGCAATGCCCGCTGGGCCTGCAGTTTTTCCTGGGCCAGATGTCCTATCTTTTCCTCGACCTGGTACAACTCGGCAATTTGCTGCAACGCCCGGTCAGCTAGATCCTGATCAGACACCAGAGCCTTGTCAAAACCCCGGCGGGTATGAACCCAGCAGGCCGCATGACACACATCGGCGGATTTGGCCGCGAACTGTTTATAGGCCTCGTAGCCATCGGTTATGAGAGTACCCGCATACCCGCCCAGCAACTCGAACACCACCGAGTGTGAGCGTGTTGGGGCAAAATGGAACGCCACCTCGTCCTTGTCCCCGAACAAAGGCCAAAAATAGGCGGTGTTCATCTTGCCGCGACCGGGTGGCTTTTTCTTCTTGCGACCGGCCTTGATCGGAGTCTCGTCCATGGCCAGAACCGTGCTCGCCAAAATCGACTTCATCTGGGCTTGGTAAATCGGAACCAACAGATCCACCGTGCGATGAACCCAGTTGGTCAGGGTCCCACGACTGATGTGCACCCCGCAGGCGCTCATGCGCTGATGCTGTCGGTACAACGGAAGATGAAAGCGGAACTTGTCGATCAGGATGCCGGCCAGCAGGCTGACGTCGGCAAAGCTGCGCTGAAAAACTGTCCATGGCGGCGGTGAACAGATAATTTCGTCCTCGATCGCATCCGCAACGGACTTCTTCTTGTAGACCGGCCGGATGAACTCCCGGACAAAGTAGGAACCAGGCTTCTGGGCCAGGTGACGGGTCTTTTTCTCGCCGATCTTTTCGTAATCGTCAAGCTCGTCAGCCGGGATACCCACAGGCAGGACGACCTGTTCGACCGGCACCGAGTCATCGAACCGCAGGTTGCCCTCGTCACCATCGCCGTTTTTTGATCTGAGGCGGCGTTCGTGGCCGGGGACCTTGATAATAGGTTCGGCAGCAGATCCCGACTCCTCCTGCTGCAATTCGCCCAGAGTCAGCTGCCGGCTTTCATCCGGGCTGATGCGGCGCTCACTCTTGGCCCCGAACAGCTGGCGCTTGAACCAATCGAGTTGCTGTTGCAACTCGTCGGTGCGTTTTTTCAGCTGGTCGCGTTCTTGTGCAAGGCCACAATAATGTGAGGAAAGATCCGCGTGAGGAGCAAGCAACGCAGTGATTTGCTCATGGTTCATTGATGCTGCAAGTGCTTTGTTGCTCATTGGTTAGTTATATCACAGACGTCTGCTTCCGCCAAGAACTATCCCATCTAAAATGAGTTTAAATTGTTCCGAACTGAGCTTTTGGGTACTGTCCTGGCCGGGAAAGATAAAGCGTCCCCGGTCCAGGCGTTTGGCGAACAGGGCAAACCCGGTTCGGTCCCAGTAAATGAGCTTCAGGTAATTGCCGCGGCGATTGACGAACACATAAAGGCTGCCAGAAAGTGGGTCTTAGACCATGGCGTCGCGGACCAGACCAATCAGGCCATTGAATGATTTGCGCATGTCCACCGGATCTCGCCAAGCGAGGATGCTGCGGGTATGTAGCGGCGCCAACATCACAGCCCACTTTGGATGCGCAGTCGGCCGCCACCAGGGAGATCCAGTTCCAAGATCCACGGGCCCTTGGGTGGTGACGGGACAGTCGGCGGCTGCAACTCGACAAAACCGGCTGCGTTGGTTTCGGCCAGTTGCTTGCGCCGCCAGCGATGGAAGGCGGGCAGGGAAAGTTTTTGCTGACGGCAGAAGTCGGCTGGGTTCAGGTCACTCTTGTCAAACCGGCGGAGGATGGCGCGCCATTGTTTTGCGCTACGACGGTTAAGTTTGCTTTTGGGTGGGGTGGTTGCTGAATCCATGGCTGACTCCTTGGTGTAGTCGATGGTCGTGGCGACGTTGGTGGCGCCTGGACCATTTCTACACGTTCAGGAGGCTGGAGGGAAGACGGTCGAGATTGATCGTTTACGGAACTCCACGCCAAGATCGATCAGCTGACGGTGGGAAACGATTTTTTGTGAAAAGCCTTCGGCAAATGAGCCGCAGCCGAAGGATCGCGATGGTCAAGAAAGACCAGCCACGGCTCAGTGTTGTGCGACAGAGCAGTCTTCTGGGACTGAATCGATCGACGGTCTACTACAGGGCAAGGGCGAGAACGCCCAGAACCTGAAATTGATGTGTCTGATTGACGAGCGATTTTTGGGCCTACCACCTGCTCTTGTCAAATGGTTCAACGCCGGTGCCTCTGGGGTATCTTGAAGCAACGAGACGGTACCGGTGGCTCAGCCACAGCCTGGCTTCGCGAAGCTGGAAATACAACGTCCGTGGTATTCATGTCTGTGTTATCGGCAACTTCGATACGGGCCCCGTGCCGGAAGACATGAAGCCGGCAATAGGCCACGTGATCCGAGCCCTGCAGGAGAAGTATCATATTGCCGATCGGAACGTGATGCTGCACAAGGAGGTCAATTCCACGATCTGCCCGGGACGGTTTCTGACCAAGGCGGACCTTATGACCTGGGCTGCTGCACCGCCCACCGATCTGTCTCAGACGGTTCGCAACCAGCAGGACAAAGTCATCAATACCTGCTCCCTGAATTATCGTCGTTTGCCCCGCAGGGTCTACTTGGCCGTGGTTGGGGCAAACTCTTTCGTCGTTCTCTTCGCTGTGGGGGTTGCCGTTCTCCGGGGCCGGACGAAGTGAGTCTCCCGCAATTGCTGCTCACCCCTGTAACGCGTCAGATTGTTCTTCCCTAAATCCAGCCTGATATTCCACAATCGGTCTGCCATAAAAACATGGCGGGCTACCCTGCGCGTATCGTTTCCGAACACATAGAATAACCCGCCACAAACCGTGCCTGTTTACCGC
>JAJRWF010000062.1 GCA_024276905.1 Deltaproteobacteria bacterium | reverse complement strand
TGTTGTCTGTCGCGAAGGCATAATACCGATTGATTGATTCTTGTCAACCTGAAAACGTTGTGGAAAATTTGTTTTTCGGGGGTATTGCGTTAGAGGCTGTGAATGATTTATGATTGTGTGATAGTCTGTACACAGGAGGTACGTCATGCTGATACGTGTCATGTACGAGGATGGAAGTTTCGACATGGTTCGCAACGATATGCTCGATATTCTGGTTGCGAACATGAAGGTCAAGAAGATCCGTCGCGCCAGTGGCTGGGTCGATGTCGAGACCGACCAGACCCGCCACAGTCTCGGTCGCCCCTGGGAAGGGCAGGAACGACGAGCGCCCTGGCCGGAGCCTCAGGCGGACAGGAAAGTCGTCATTTAGAAATACTGCCGTGCTGTTCAGGGTTAATGGTTCGGCAGTTTTTGGGTCCACGTACAAAGGATTTGGCGGTCATTGAGATTGCTGTCGAATCCTTTTTCTTTTTCAGTCTCAAACGTCTTGAGTGTCTGGTGGCAAGTTTGATGGTTTCAGTGGTGTTTTCTTGCGGCTCAGTGGAATGAAGACCGGTAGCAGTTTAAACCACAGATAGCTGATGAGGCTGAAGATCAGTAGCGGGGGGATGGTCAGCAGCAACAGCAGCCATTTCCCCTTGTTTTCTGTTCCCTGCTCCAGTTCGAGTCGTTTCTTTTCCAGCTCAAGACGAAATTCATCACGATTCAGGGAGCGCTCACGCCAGTTGAATGACAACCAGCCAAACAACCTGACCACCAGATAAATCAGGTCGCTGACGAAGCAGGCCAGGCGTTTCTTTTCACCGTTGAAACGATCGCAATCGGCACGCATCATCTCCAGGAGTTTGCGATCACACTTGTAGCGGAAATCGGCATTTCCTCCGACCATATAGCCAAAGTCATGACGTTCCTGCACGGCTATTTCATAAAGTCTTCTGAACAGACCGGTCATTTTATTACAGAACCATTGTGGTAGCCAACCTGGCCCGACATGTCCCTCCAGAACTCTTTTCTCTTCATCATTCAGATCTTCCCAACGGGCTCTTGCCGTCTGTTCGGTCATGGTCTTCTCCCGGCTGAATAACGGATCATTCACAAGCGTGACAGATCTCGAAAATGATCTCCTTGATCCCGGTAAAGGTGTCAACCAGTTCGGGGTCAAACTGACGACCACGCTGGGACTCTATCTCGGCGGCTGCTTTCGCGTAGCTCCAGGGCTGTTTGTAGGGCCGCAGGGATGTCAGGGCGTCAAAAACGTCGGCAATGGCACAGATCCGGCCATTGAACGGGATTTCATCTCCCGCGAGTCCGAAAGGATAGCCGTTACCGTCCCAACGTTCGTGGTGGGACAGGGCAATCTGTTTGGCCGTTTCCATCAGTTCTGAAGAATGGCCATCCAGCAGACGATAACCAATTTCGGTGTGGGTCTGCATGATCTGCCATTCCTGCGCATCAAGTTTGCCCGGCTTGAGCAGAATCTGATCAGGGATGCCGATTTTGCCGACATCATGCATCGGACTGGCGGTCAGCAACAGTTCACTATGGGCGTTCGAGACCCCGTAGGCATCCGCAAGAATCTGACAGATCTGGCTCATACGGATAATATGGTTAGCAGTGTCGCGATCCTTGAATTCGGCCGCTAGACCGAGGCGGCGGATAATTTCGAGTCGGGTGTCGTGAAGTTCGCGGGTTTTCTCCCGCACCTGGCGATCAAGCAATTTGTTATGATCACGTACTCGGCGGTGTGACAGGGTGACCTCGAGCAGGTTGCGGATACGACAAAGGATTTCGCGGGTGTCAAAAGGTTTGGAAATAAAATCACGGGCGCCCACCTGCAGAGCGCGAAGGCGGGTTGTGCGGTCATGGAAGGCAGTGAGAACCAGAACCGGCAGATAATCGCTGTTGACCAGGCATTTGAGCCGTTCCATGACTTCGAAGCCGTCCATGTCCGGCATATTGAGATCAAGCAGAATCAGATCGGGCTGAAAGCTGATGAACAGGTCGATGCAGTCACACGGATTCGTGGTACTCAAGACCGCCTGATAGCCGTCGCTGGCGAGGGTACCTTCAAGCAGCAGCACGTTGGCTTTTTTATCATCAACGATCAGGATTCGGCCGTTCTTCAGTTCGTCGTCAGGGATCATCGCCTTGCCTCAGGATTTATCTTCTGCTGTTTCGGGTCGAAACAGCAGGCTGTCGATCCGGTCCATCAGCGCGCGAATATCAAGTGGTTTGGTCAGGAAATCAACAAATCCTTCTATGCGGAAGGGTTCTTGCTCTTTTTCCTGCTCATGGGTGCTGACGGCAATCACCGGGATGCGACGGGTTTTTTCCTGTTTGCGCAGTTTTTTCAGGATCTCGAGGCCGGTTAAATCTGGAAGACGTGTATCTGTCAGCACCAGTGCCGGATTGCGTTGTTGTGCCAGAGTGAGGCCCTGTTGGCCGCTTTCGGCGCAGGTCAGTTCCAGGTCAGGGCGCTTGCGAAAGACGGTTTCAAGCAGAATTCGGTTGGAAATATTATCTTCGATATAGAGGATCAGGGGACGTTTTGGCGTTTTGTCCTCCCGTGTTTCAGGTTCATTTACGGGGAGGTCAGTATTCGGCGTTGAGGGAGTGCGAGCCGTTTCGACCAGGTCGACATGAAAGCTTGAACCCCGGTCTATACGGCTGTCGACCGAGATCTCTCCTGCCATCAGTTCGACCAGCATTTTGGCAATGCCCAAACCGATCCCTATCCCGTCAGCTTTGTCTGCCATGTCCTCCAGTCGGGTGAAGGGTTTGAAAATTTTAGTCAGATCAGCCGGAGCAATGCCCGGCCCGGTGTCGATAACCGAAAGCCTGACTTTGCCGTCGCGTTTACGCAGGCAAACCTGCACGTCGCAGTTTTCAGGACTGTATTTGATCGCATTTGTGAGCAGGTTTATTATGACCTGACGCAGTCTGACTTTGTCGGCAATCACGACGTAGGGCAGGTTTTCAATTGTGTTATCAACGACCCGGATCGATTTATGGCCGGCCATCGAACCCACGATTGCCAGAACCTCGTCAAGAACCGTTCTGAATGAGACCGGGGTCATGTTGACTTTGAGATTTCCTGATTCGATTACGGAAACATCCAGAATATCGTCAATCAGTGCGTTCAGGTGAATGCCGGATTCGTGGATGAGTTTGAGATTACGCTGTTGATTTTGCAGCAAGGGCCCGTTTGCAGGACTGAGCAAGAGTTCAGAAAAGCCGATAATCGATGTCAACGGGGTGCGTAGCTCATGGCTCATATTGGCCAGGAATTGGGTTTTGGCCCGGTTGGCGCTGTCGGCTTCACGTTTGGCACTGACCAGTTCTCTGGTACGGCGTTCAACTTCTGATTCCAGATTGTCTCTTGCTTCAAGCAGGGCATCATGGGCGCGTTGGTTGGCGAGGTCTCGTTCTGTGCGGAGGATGTAAATTCGATCTGCCATCGCCAGAGAGAGAAGTCCGGCATCGAGTAAAAAACCGATCGATGTCGCATGCAGCAGGACAAAATGGTAAGGCAGGACGCCGAGCAGGGTGAGACTCGCAAGGACTGCCCCGACCAGCGACGAGGTCCAGGCCAGCAGATAGAACCTGGCCGCCGGCACGCCCATCTGTTTTGCCCGATAGCCGCTGAAAAGTAACAACGGCGAATAGATCTGAATCATAAGAAAGCTGAACAGTGCCAGATAGACGACATCCTCAACAATAAAGGCAAGGCCGATAATCAGGCTCAGTATGATCAGGAAACCACCCAACACCCTGTTGAGGCGGGGTAAGTTGCGACGCATGTCGAGGAAAGTGCGTGCGTACACAGTGCCGACCAGCATGACGAGAACAATGCTGACCACCTGCATGCGTTCGGCCAGCCAGGGCGAGCCTGGCCACAGGTATTCAAATGCCAATCCATGTGAAGTTGCAACCATCAGTGCAATACTGAAAACGAAAAGGGTAAACAGTGGATAAATTCGCTCATGCAGAAAGAGGGAGAGGCAGAGCGACAGCAGGGCCAATACCAGCAGTGCGCCGAAAAAAACACCGTACGCTGTTGCTGTTGTCCGGGCATGTTTATCCCAGGCAGACTTAAACCAGAAGCTGAAAGGGGTGATCAGGGCTGCGCGGCTGGCGACACGGATGTGGATCGGCAGTTCCTGGCCGGGATCGAGGGTCAGGTTAAACAGAAAACTTTGATGTGCGACTTCGCGTTCGGCAAAGGGTCGCCGGTCGCCGGCATGGCTGACCCTGAACTCTCCCGGGATAGTTGGGTCAGGGGTATAGAGATCGATCGAGTCGAGATAGGGCAAGGGTTGTTCGAGGACGATCTGCACCTGGTGCGGGTACGGATTGATCAGCAGAGTACGGAACCAGAGTGCTGATTTTGTCCGGCCGAAGTTGGGTGAACCTGCGGTGAAGAGTTTGAAGTCGCGCTGCTGACTGCCCAGTGCAACCTCGTAAATACTGAGAATCTGCTGCGGATCCTCGAGTATTTCCATATTGTCGCTTAAGGAAACGGCTTCAACATCAGAATCAAGAACGATCCGGGCACTCATTGCGCTCGCATCGGCCAGACTGTTCAGTGCCAGAAAGAACAGTACTGCTGTCAGCAGAGATATAAAGATGTGCTGTTTATCAGGCATGGGCCAGCGGTTCTTTCGGGTTGAGGGTGCAAAGGGTTTCATCGCAGCTTGTCAGGGCAAATTTACGCAGCAGGTTTGGTTTCAGGCAGAGGTTGAAGGTATTGTAATTCATGCCGAATTTCATGCGCTTGTAGATTGAGGACCAGGTGTAAAAACGCTTTACCGCCCGCAGTTTATGCTCTGCCAGTTCCTGAGGGGTGAAATTTTTGGGTTTGAAGACCACTTTGTCGCAGTTGTAATCATCCCAGTTATACGAAAGAATCCGACCCTGCTCTTTCATCTCCTGATAAATTCGGGTTCCTGGATAGGGTGTGAGCAGTGAGAAGGCTGCAAGTTCCATACGGCTTTCGATGCAAAAATCGATGGTGTTATCTATGGTTTCCGGAGTGTCCTCATCGAAGCCGAAGATAAAAGAACCAACCACCCCGATTTTCTTGGCGTGAATCCGTTCGATCTCACTCAGGAAAAAGTCGACATCAACCTTTTTACCGACATCGCGGCTATTGTCCGGGTTGATGCTTTCGAAGCCGATCAGAAAGCCCGCGCAGTTGCTGTCACGGAATTTGGACAAGATATCATCGGTCAGAATCGGCAGTCGGACCTGAGCCAGCCAGGTGATCCCTTTGCGTGCCACCGCTTTGAGAATTTCATCGTAGTAGGCGTGGGCCTGCGGACTGGCTCCGTAGAAGTTATCATCAAGAAAATTGATGTATTTGGTGTCGGTGGCTTCAATGTCGGCCAGCACCATTTCGAGCGGGCGTTGCAGATAGAATTTGCCGAAGATGTTTTGCGACGAGCAGAAGCTGCATTGCAGCTCACAACCGCGCGAAGCAAGAATCGATGTCTGCCAGGAGCTGACCGCTCTGCCGACAATATGAGCCGGGAGTTCTGATGGTTGACGGTTGTGGTAATAGTCCTGCAGCTTTCGACTTTCGGCATCGCTGACGACCTGCGCCATCACCGCTTCTGCACTGCCGATCACAACAGCGTCGCAGTGCTGTTTGGCTTCTTCCGGCAGAGCGCTGGCGTGAGGGCCGCCCAGAATCACCTGGCAACCACGGCGGCGAAACGCGTCGGCGATGCGATAGCTGTGATTGGCATTGACGGTCAGAGTCGAGATGCAGACCAGCTCGGCCGGTTGATCAAAATTGATCTGTTGGCGGGATTCATCGATAATTTCAACCTGATGATTCGGAGGAATCAGCGAGGCCAAATAATAAGGCGTCACATTTGCGACCGGGTATTGCCGGTGCATATAGCGGTTGATGTTCAGCGACTGGAATGGATTGATCAGGAGAATATTCATTGCCCCCCTGCAATACATATCAACTATAATCGGACATTAGTAAGTGAAATTAACTTGGTCGGTAAGGAGATGTAAAGGTTTTTCTGGTCATGGCATGGGGTCTTGTCGTTTGTTCAGGTTGAGCAAATACTCGACAAGTTTATGCATGTTTGTCGCCGGGTTTGTTGATCCGGTTTTTTTGTTGTCTCTCTGAAGGCTCTCAGCGGTAGAGGTAGGTCAGCCTGTGATGTTGAGGACTCGGTGGTGCCGGTGAGTTATGGCAGAGTGGTAGCTGTGGTTGGTAAGTCGAGTGTTTTTGTCTCCGTGGGTTTTGCGGGTGTAAATAGTGGCGTTCATGGGGCTGGCGAATCTATTCTGTTTCGCCTTTTTCCTTTATTGCATCTTTATGGCGAAGGTAAAACTCGTGAAAATCGATTACAGGTAAATCCAGAGAAGACAGGCGAGCTTTCCTGCTGAGGTCTAAAAAGAATTCATTTATTGTGGGGAATATGGCGGGACCAGCCTCAAGGTAGACAGCCTTTGCAATTTCTTTCTTTGAACTCTTATTTTTCTCGTTTATTTTAAAAAGAGATTCGGTCTGCATCTCGACAAGAAAAGGGGTATTTTCATCCCCCGCTGTCAAGTTGAGATAGACATGAAGGATCTCAGGCTTTTCTTCGTCTCTTTTATGGTTCAAGGTAAAATTAAATGTTATTTGTACCGGCTCTTCAGGCTGGGTACTGTTTATCTCAAAATGACTACGGACAAGCCGTGGTCCCTTAGTGTAGACCAACAGCATATTCTGCTCCTTTATTGCCTTGTTCTATCGCTGGGTCGTAGGTGTAATCAGCTTTAATTTGCAGCTTTGGTGCTTCATGAAAATGGTTGTGCACAACTGCCTTTTGCTCTGGATCGTTTAGAAATCGCTCAATAGCAAGTTTGACCAAATTGTTGATACTTTCACCATTCAGAGTCGAGTAGATGGCCAACCTCTGATGGAGTTCTGCCCCGATTCGCACATTGAATGTTCCGCTACATGGCTTCATTGGCTCACGGTCGAGCTGCCGACAAGTGTCAAGATAGTCTTCTACTGCAGCGCAAAACTCCGCATTAATCTCTTTAACTGTACTGGCTTCATAAGTCACCAAGTCAGAAATAAACAGAATTTTACCGCGCAAAGACATATCATCAAGGTCGATATCAACACTACCGGTGAAGCCCTTATGTTTCAAAAGCTTTTTCATGGTTCTATCCCCATATCTTTCAGTGCTGAAACAACATCCCTGATTGCCCCTTTTTTTACAATATCACTCGGGTGGGGTCGGTGCAGGCTGATCAACCTGTTGTTCTCTTTGTGATAAAACTTCACCCGGGAACCACTACCTTCAAGTTGAGAAAACCCAAATTTTACAAGTAGGGTGCGCATCTCCGCCCACCTAAAATCCGCGGGTATGGCAAACAGTCTTTGAAGTAGTTTCTGCTGTTTTGACATTTATAGTATAATGCCTCTCGGGCAGAGTGCAACTAGGTAGCAGTTACACAGCATGGTTGTCAACTTAATTTATATTAAAGGACCCGTGGGCCGCTGGCTAAACCAGCTGTTCATTGCATGCCGGTTTCCAGCGAATAATAAGATCTTTTTCTTCTGCCATGACTTCGCCCCTCCTCCTGTTGTCCAAACCTCGATAAAATACTCATCAGCCTCAGCATACGGCCGATCCAGATACTGTGAGTCGTTTTTTTATGATCCACAACACGTTTAGCTGCGGCGTGATCTTCTGTGTAAGAAAGCTATTTTGATAGGAGAAAGCCGCTCGTATTGCTTGGTTGGCAGAGCCTTTGGCGGTTTAGGGATGTTCTATAGATTGGATATGCATGATCCCCCCTCAGGACTCAACGGTTAAGTTCTTCATCTTGGCCGCTTGGCGGAAAGGTGCAAGAAACGTAATGAAACAGCGTGGCCATTATGAGTGAACCAGCAGAAAAGATCCACAGCGGCAAGAATATTTTTTATTCTGGCGCGCCCCATCGGTGATAAGCCGATGTCCTACGTGGGGCAGTTAGTGTGAGCAAGGGGCTGGTTACACACAAATCCGGACGCAAGGGGCAGCAAAGAAAACCTTGTCACCCTTCTTGTCACCCGTGGGTGTTGTTTTCATTGCCAGAACAAGCAATGGGCTAACCGCTTACGGCTAACCCATTGTTTTTATTTGGTGGAGCTGATGAGGATCGAACTCACGACCTACGCGTTGCGAACGCGTCGCTCTCCCAACTGAGCTACAGCCCCTTGTTTGATGTTGCCGGAGCAATTTAACCGACCGTTGGTGTGCTGTCAATCGTTGGTTTTTGTGCCGCGTTGCTGCAGACGAATCGGTAACGTGATACTGAAAATGGCACCCTCTTCGTGGTTTGAGGCTTTGAGCTCACCCTGATGGTGTTCGATAATCCGTTGGCAGATTGACAGGCCGAGACCGGTGCCCTGTTTGCGGGTGGTGAAGAAGGGGGTAAAAATGTTGGGCAGCATCTCTGGTGGAATCCCGCCGCCGGTATCACAAAGTTCAATTCGTACCGCATCTTCGCCACGCAGGTGGGCTTTTTCAGCACGCAGGGTCAGTTTACCGCCTTCTGGCATGGCCTGGCGGGCATTGCTGATCAGATTGATCAATACCTGGTCAATCTGTTCTGCATCGCCGTGAAGTTGTGGCAGGTTGTCGGCCACTTCGATAATGAGTTCAATGCCAGTTTTGGTTAGTTTTTCCCCTTCGATCAACAGGGCTTGTTCAAGAATCCGATCAAGGTTGTAGGGAGTCGGGATCAACTCATGCTGGCGTGAAAAAGCCAGGATCTTATCAAGCATTTTTTCCAGCCGCTCGGTTTCTTGGTGGATGATCCTGGCGTACTGTTGCTCTTTGCTGTCGGGTTGCAACTGCTTGCGCAAACGGCGGGCAAAGCCGCCGAGGGTGGCCAACGGATTGCGTAATTCATGAGCAACGGATGCAGACATTTCGCCGATGGTCGCCATTTTTTCCCGTTGCAGCAGACGTTCCTGGGTTTCGCGCAGGCTCTGGTGGGCGGTTTCGATGTGATGGACCAACTGAGCATTGTAAAGTGCGATGCCGGCATGGTCAGCGAAGAGCTCCAGAAAACGCAAGCGTTGATCGTCAATTTTTTCGCGTGTGCCGTGATTGTCGACTTCGAGTACACAGAGAACTTGCTGGCGGGCAATCAGCGGGATACAGGCATGGTCGCTCAGGACCAGACGCTGTGCCAGTTCATCCGTTGATTGCAGCGGGCGGTTCACCAAAATGGCCTGTTGCTCGCGAACGACGCGGGCCAGACAGCTGTTTGGTTCTTCCAGCGACAGGCGCATCTGCATGACCTGACGAGAAAATTCGGTTTGTTGCTGAGCGCTGAGTACTTCCGGCGTGATCTGCAGTTGCTGGTTTTCAGCGGGCAGACCTTCGGGCAAAATCAGTCCGGCGGTTTCGCGAGTGACGCCGAGGATGCCCTGCAGACTGTTGCTGCGCTCGTTGACCATGAAGAGCATTGCGCGTTGAAAGGCTCCGCCCTGGGGGTGGACCAGCAGGGAGAGGATCAGGTGCATCAGGTCATCGGTGGCCAGGGTGCTGTGCAGGAGCTGGCTGATGCGATAGAGCAGGGAGATGTCCTGCAGATTGCGCGCATCGGCCGCCGAGACCCGGCGCAGACGTTCGAGGGTCAGCTGCTGTTCGATTGCCTGGGCAATCTGGAAGCTGCAGGTCAGCATCAACTGCTGTTGTTCCATTCGGAAGGGGGTGCGATCTTCCCCGCTGCTGCCGAAAAAGGAGAGGGTTCCGAGGTTTTTGCCGTGAACCCGCAAGGGGACACAATAAAAACAGGCCGGGAGTTTTCCCTGGCTGTCAAGCGGGGTGATTAACTGGCTGCGGCCGTTGGCCAGAACCTTTTCACTGACGGTCTGGACCTGTTGGAGAAAAAATGCCTGTTGAACCTGATCAGACGTTTTGCTACGCAGGTAGTGTGGCTTGAGGTTGCTTTCCGCATCGAGTGACGGATAGAGGACGACGCAGGTTGCATCACCGTGTTCAAGCAGGACGGCAGGGACAATGGTGCACAGGCTGGCAAGGTCAGTCGCTGCGTTCAGCGACTGTCCGAGGCGCGACAGCAGGGTCAGTTGAGCGATCCGACGGGATGTTTGCTCCATGGGCTGTCATCGCTAGGTGTGACCGGCTTGTGTTGCCTCCGGCCAAAGGACAAATTCAAGTAACAACGACGATTCGGTTTTTCCGGAATCAGCCGATCTTCTCCTGCCTTTCCTGTTCGGTTTTGCAGTCGATGCACAGAGTCGTTACCGGCCGGGCCCGCAGGCGGTCAGTGCCGATATGTTCTTCACAACTTTCGCACTGCCCGAAGATGCCGTCGTCGATCCGTTCCAGTGCCTGACGGATTTTCAGGATCAGCTTACGTTCGCGGTCCCGGATACGCAGTTCGAAGTTTCGATCCGATTCGAGGCTTGCCCGGTCAGTGGGATCGGGGAAGTTGGCTTTCTCTTCGGTCATGTCCGAGACGGTCCGGCCAGCCTCGTTGAGCAGCTCGTCCATCTGCGACTGCAGCAGGGTGCGGAATTCTTCAAGAAGTTTTTTGTTCATAATTACCTCACGGACCCGGTTTGGTGGTCTAGACAATCATAACCCAGAATCGGGATCAGAATGTCCCTCCCAGTTGCGTATAGAGGATCAACAGCAGGACGACAACCGCCAGCCAGATAGAAAAAAGATCACTACTCTTGTTCGGCAGATCATGCGCCAGGGCTCTGGTTTCCTCACTGATCACCGATTCGGGAAGACAGTTCTGCAGTTGGGTAAGCAACTGGTCGAAATGATCATAGTTATTTGAGAGGATCAGAAAATCCGCTTCTGTACTGATGCTGACAAAGACGCGGCGCCTGACTTTCACCGTGTCGACCGAGGTGATCTCGGACAACGGGAGCGTCTTCTGACGAAAGAGCCGTCGTGACACAATCGCATCAGCGCTGAAAAGGATCTGCCGCCGCCAGCTTTCGGCAAACAACCCCAGGACCGGAAACATGATTGCGGCCAGAATCAGGGTCTTGCCGATGGTCTCCTGCTGGACAATACAGATCAGCAGCAAGGCAACCAGCAGCAGACAGGTCAGCCCGAGAGCCAGCAGAAAATTTTTACGAATTCTAAATACCAATATCCAGGTCCATCTACTTAAAAAGGTTTGGCAGATTATCGAAAACTAACAAAAACCCCTGTCTGTGCCAAGGAAAATCGACAGCCTGAACCTGTCGAACCGAGTCTTTCAGCAGTTTTGCGGCCGGATAAAATCACCACTTTTGCCGCCACTTTTTTCCTGCAGGCAGATTTCACCGATCACCATCAGTTTGTCGATGGCCTTGCACATGTCATAGATTGTCAGTGCCGCGACTGAAACGGCCGTCAGAGCTTCCATCTCGACCCCGGTCTGGCCGTTGACCTTGGCGATGGCGCTGATCTTGACAATGCCGCTGTCCGTTTGTGGCGAAAACTCCAGTTCAACCGAGGTTAAGGCCAGGGGGTGACAGAGAGGAATCAGTCCGGCGGTCTGCTTGGCGGCCATGATCCCGGCAATGCGTGCGATGCCGAAGACGTCGCCTTTTTCAATATTGCGATCGAGGATTCGGCGGAGAGTTGTCGGTTGCATCCGGATTTCGCCGCTGGCCAGAGCTTTGCGGCTGGTAGCCTTCTTATTGCCGACATCGACCATGATCGCTTTGCCCTGATCATCAAAATGGGTCAGTTTGTCACTCATGCTATGTTTCTCCTGTTAAGACGCTGTCCCCCCCCCCCGGGCCGGTCGCTGCCTCAGGCCCCTCTTCTCGCCTCACTCGGCACTCAATCGAAGATCTGCTCCATCAATTCGTTGGCGTGGCGGATCCCGACCAGTTTCATCCCCTTGGGGGCGTTGATGTTTTTGAGACTGCCGTGCGGAAGAATGCAGCGAGTAAAGCCGAGGCGGGCTGCTTCCTTGACCCGCAGTTCGGGTTGAGACACGGCGCGGATTTCACCGGTCAGGCCGACTTCTCCAAAAATAACGGTCTGTGGTTCGACTGCACGGTTAAGATGACTGCTGGCCAGGGCGGCAATGGTGGCCAGGTCAACCGCTGGTTCGTCGAGACGGACGCCACCGGCAACATTAACAAAGATGTCCTGTCCGGCAAGCTGCAGCTCGACTTTTTTGTCGAGAATGGCGATCAGCAGTGCCATCCGTTTGTGGTCGATGCCGATTGCGGTGCGCTGCGGGGTGCCGAAACTGCTGCCGGAAACCAGCGCCTGCAGTTCGACCAGGATCGGCCGGGTGCCCTCAAGGGCCGGGACCACGACGCTGCCGGGGTTCTTTTCCGGTCGTTCAGCCAGAAAGAGTTCCGAAGGATTGGCGACCTCGCGCAGCCCGCTCTCGCGCATCTCGAAAACACCGATCTCGTTGGTCGAGCCGAAGCGATTCTTTACCGCCCGCAGAATCCGGTAAGGCTGGCCGGGGTCACCCTCGAAGTAGAGCACGGTATCGACCATATGCTCCAGAACCCGGGGTCCGGCAATTGCGCCGTCTTTGGTGACGTGGCCGACCAGGAAGGTCGGGATTCCTTCCCCCTTGGCCTGCAGCATCAGTTGTCCGGCGCATTCACGCACCTGACTGACGCTACCGGGTGCTGATTCGACGGCATTGGTGAAGATGGTCTGAATGGAGTCGATCACCAGGTAGCCGGGTTTGAGTTCAGTGACCCGTTTGCGGATCTGTTCCAGGGAGGTTTCGGCCAGCAGGTAAAGATTCTCCGCTGTGGATCCCAGGCGTTCGGCGCGCAGTTTTACCTGGCGGGTCGATTCTTCTGCCGTGACGTAAAGGGCGGTGTCGCTCTTTGCCAGCTGGTCGACTGCCTGCAGCAATAGAGTCGATTTGCCGATTCCGGGATCGCCACCAACCAGAATCAGCGAACCGGGGACCAGTCCGCCACCCAGAGTGCGGTCGAGCTCTGCCAGTCCGCAGCTGACCCGGTCTTCAGCGGTGCTGGTGATCTCCCCCAGCTTTTGCGGTTTGCCCGGGGCCGCCAGTGCGCGGCTGCCTTGCGGAGGCTGACTCTGCTCTTCGGCCAGTGTGTTCCACTGATTGCAATCAGGGCATTTGCCGAGCCACTTGGGGCTTTGAAAACCGCACTGCTGACAGGTGAAGAAGGTCTTGATCCTGGCCATGGTCGCCCTTGTGTCGGAAGGATTGCGTGGTTGCGTGCGAAATGATCCATCCTAAGGTCTGGGCGTGTCACTGTCAATTCTCGGCCAGCCCGGCTATAATCTATGCTATGAAATCTTGCAGGGAAAGATAGATAGAGAAAGAATCGCCAGATGCAATACCCCGAACTTCGTGCCGCACTTGAGGAATTCGGTCTTTCCGAACGGGTCAGTCTATGTCAGATCAAGGAGCGCTATCGGGATCTGGCCCGCCGTTATCATCCGGATCATGGCGCAGAATCTGACCCGGAGAAAATTCGCCGGATTAACGAAGCCTACCGGATCTTGCGCAGTTACTGTCACGATTATCTGTTTGACTGTTCCCGTGAAGAATTTCTCGAACAGTATCCCGAAGAACGTCTGCGCGAGCAGTTTGCCGTGGACAGTCTCTGGGGTGGTCGCGGCGAGGATGTCTGACCTGACTCGGAAATGATTTTTCGCCTTGTTTTTCAGCTGTTTGCCGTGGTAGCTTGCCCCTTTTTCGTTAGAGTCCCTTTGCAGGCATAAAGATGAAACATGAATGATTTTCAAAGGCTGACTGAAGTCAGTCGTCCTTCGCGCTATCTGGGCGGTGAGCTGGGAAGTCGCAGCAAGAGTCCGGAGCAGGTTGACCTGCGGATGGCCCTGGCTTTTCCCGATGTCTATGAAGTCGGGATGAGCCATATCGGTTTTCCGATCCTCTACCGTATTCTGAACGACCTCGAAGGTATTTCCGCCGAGCGGGCCTATGCGCCCTGGCCCGACATGGCCGCATTGCTCGAACGTGATGGCGCCCCGCTGGCTTCGTTGGAATCCGGTCTGCCACTGGCCGATTTCGATATCATCGGCTTCACCCTGCAGTATGAACTTAGCTACACCAATGTTCTGTGGATGCTGCAACTGGCGGGTTTGCCGTTGCGTCGTGAACAACGCAGTGCTGAGGCGCCGCTGATTGTTGTCGGTGGCCCCTGTGCTTTCAACCCCGAGCCGCTGGCCGATTTTTTCGATTGTGCCCTGATCGGGGATGGTGAGGAAGCACTGGTCGAGTTGGTTGAAACTGTGCGCAACGCCCGCAAGGAAGGTTTGGACCGTTCAGAATTTTTGAACAGACTGGCCGAGATTGAAGGGGTTTACGTCCCCTCCCTGTTCGAAGTCGACTATCAGGGCAATGGCCGGATCGCGGCGATCAGACCCCTGAAAAAGGAATACTCCACAGTCCGTCGGCGTTTTCTGGCCGATCTGGAGACGGCTCCTTTCCCGACCGAGCCGATTATTCCTTTCATGCAGACGGTACATAACCGGGTGGCGATGGAGATCGCGCGCGGCTGTACCCGTGGTTGTCGTTTCTGTCAGGCGGGCTATATCTATCGTCCGGTGCGCGAGCGCAGCCCGGAGAAGATTGCCGAACTGGTCGATGCCGCCTTGTCCAATTCAGGTTACGAAGAAATTTCGCTGCTGTCGCTGTCGACCGGCGATTACAGTTGTATTGAGCCCCTGCTGCAGGGCCTGATGGCGAAGTATGCCGAGGACCGGGTCGCGGTTTCCTTTCCCAGTTTACGGGTCGGTTCATTGACCGAAGGGCTGATGGAAGAGATCAAGAAGGTGCGCAAAACCGGCTTTACTCTTGCTCCCGAGGCTGGCAGTGAGCGGATGCGCCAGCTGATCAACAAGGGGATCAGCGAAGAGGATCTGCTCGAAACCACGCACAAAGCTTTTTCTCTCGGCTGGCGTTTGATCAAGCTCTATTTCATGATGGGGCTGCCGAGCGAAAAGGATGAGGACCTGTTGGCGATCATCGATCTGGCGGCGCGAGTCAAGCGCAGTGGGCGCGGAACTGAAGGAGGGGCCGATGTTAACGTTGCGGTCTCGACCTTCGTACCCAAGCCCCATACTCCCTTTCAGTGGGAGCCGCAGATCGGGATTGAAGAGACCCTGCGCATGCAGGCCCTGCTGAAGGATGGTCTGCGGGCAAAAAAGCTGCGCTTCAAGTATCACGAGGCGTCGCTCTCGTTTCTTGAGGGGGTTTTTGCGCGCGGCGACCGGCGTCTCGGGAAGGTGCTTGAAGCCGCCTTGGTGTCCGGGTGTAAATTCGACGGTTGGCGTGAGCATTTTGATTTTGTCAAGTGGCAGCAGGCTTTTGCCGATTGTGAAGTCGATCCGGCCTGGTATCTGCGCGCGCGGGATGAAGACGAGGTTTTGCCCTGGGATCATATCGATTGTGGCCTGCCGAAGAGTTTTTTCGCCAAGGAACGCCGCAAGGCGCTGGAACTGGCGGCGACCCCCGATTGTCGTACCGATGAGTGCAGCGGTTGCGGGGTTTGCGATTTTGAGCTGGTGAAGATGCGTTTGCAGCAAACGCAGGCCTTGTCGCGGGACAAAACAACACGGCGAACGGCGAGCGCTAGCGACCTGCGCTTTCGAGCGCGGCCGCGGTTGGCCAAGCGTGGGCGGGCCAAGATGGTGGCTCATCTGGAGTATCTGACCATGTTTCAGCGGGCGGTCCGGCGTGCCGGGTTGCCGGTACGGTTTTCACAGGGTTTTCATCCGACGCCGAAGATTTCGTACCTCGAAGCCCTGCCGATGGGGGTGGAGAGTGAGGCCGAACTGGTCGATCTTGAACTGTTTGCTCCTCTGGCCGCCAACGAGGTCGCCAGTCGTTTGAATGACCAGTTGCCGGAAGGGTTCACCATTATTGCTGCTGAAGTTCTTGCCGCTGGTGCTCCTTCACCTTAGGCAGCAGTTGCGGCCAGTGTCTACCGGGTCCCTTTGCCGGAAAATATCGATGACCTTGCGCACAAGATCACAGCGTTTCTTGCCAGTGAGCGGATCGAAGAGGTTCGGATCAAGAAGGGGCGCGAGAAGATAATTGACCTGCGGGCCGATGTCGCCGCGATCGAACTGGTCGATGGTGAACTGGAACTTAAACTGCTCAAGGGGAGTCCGCTACGGATTGCCGGTTATCTGTTCGGTCTCGATATCGAAACAGTGCGTCAGCTCGGAGTGCGCAAAACGGCTATTCTGCTCCGGAAGTAAGTGCCGAGATTGCCGATATGCGTTAGGCTTGTAGCTGCACCGAACAGACCGCTATGGTCGCTATCGTTGAATGAAAAATATCCTTCTTTTTGAATATAAATAGTTTAAATGCAGAAATGGAGTCAATCATGACCAGGGAACTGGTAATCAACGCCACCTCGCACGAAACCCGAGTGGCATTGCTCGAAGGCGGGCATATCGCCGAACTCTATATCGAGCGCGAGCGCGAAATGGGCATTGTCGGGAACATTTACAAGGGGCGGGTGATTCGTGTCTTGCCGGGAATGCAGGCCGCTTTTGTCGATATCGGGCTGGAAAAGGCGGCCTTTCTTTATGTCGCCGATGTGCTCGATGAGATGAACGAAGTCGCTCGTTACATCGATGGCGATAATTCCGGCACCGATCAGGCCGACGCGATCGAACAACCGCTGCCGCCGATTGAGGATCTGCTCAAGGAAGGGCAGGAAATTCTGGTCCAGATATCCAAAGAGCCGATCAGCACCAAGGGGGCGCGGATTACCTCGCACATTTCCCTGCCGGGCCGCCATCTGGTCTATATGCCGACCGTCGATCATGTCGGGATTTCGCGGCGGATTGACGATGAGGAAGAACGCGAACGGTTGCGTGAGCTGGTTGAAACAATGAAGCCGGAGGGCTCGGGATTTATTGTTCGCACCGTTTCAGAAGGTAAAAGTGAAGCGGACCTGAAGGCCGACATGGATTTTCTGGTTGAGCTGTGGAAAGAGATCAGTTCGGGGATCGACGAGCGCAAAGCCCCGGCATTGATCCACTCGGACCTCGATGTGACCAGCAAGGTGCTGCGCGATATCCTGACCGAAGATGTGCGGCGAATCATTGTTGATTCACAAGAAGAATACAACAAGATTGTCCGTTTTATCCGCACCTTCATGCCGAAACTCAACTATTGCATCGAGCTTTATGATGGTGATGAGCCGATCTTTGATGCGTTCGGACTTGAGGTCGAGATATCACGTGCCCTGGGCAAGAAAGTCTGGCTCAAAAGTGGTGGCTCGATCATCATTGAACAGACCGAAGCGCTGACCGCTGTCGATGTCAATACCGGTCGTTACGTCGGCAAGCATAATCTGGAAGATACAATCCTCAAGACCAACCTTGAAGCACTCAAGGAGATTGCCTTTCAACTGCGGTTACGGAATATCGGTGGCTTGATCATCGTCGATTTTATCGACATGGAAAAGGAGCCCCACCGCGAAAAGGTCCATGCCGCTTTTGAGGAGGTGCTCAAGAACGACAAGAACAAGACCAATATCCTCAAGATCAGCGAACTCGGTCTGGTCGAGATGACGCGCAAGCGGGTGCGTGAATCAATCGGCCGCACCCTTTGTGAACCCTGCAGCTATTGTGAAGGCAAGGGGTATGTCAAGGGACGCCTGACCATCATTTACGAAATCTTGCGTGAATTGCAGCGTGAACTCAAGGATCTGCCGACCGGCCGCGTGACCCTGCTGGCCCATCCCGATATCGCCGGTCTGTTGATCGACGAAGAACGCGCCGGGATTGATGAGCTGGAGCAGTCCAGCGGCCGCAATATCGTCATCAATTCACGCCCCGGATTTCATGTCGAACAATTTGAGATTGCGGTTGGATAGAAGCAGAAATAAAGGGAAAAGGTCCAAGGTTAAAGGTTGTCCTTGAGCACAATTTTGCTTGACAGCCTGGCGCCTCACGGCTATATTGTCCCGCTGCGGCGCTGTGTCGGTGTCGTGAAGATCTAACGAAGCGAGGTAAGTAACATGTATGCGGTGATCAAGACCGGAGGAAAACAGTACAAAGTTTCCGAAGGCGACCTGTTAAAGGTCGAGCTGCTCGAAGGCGCTGTCGGTGAGACAGTCGAATTCGATCACGTCCTCATGGTCGGTGGCGAAGAGGTTAAAATCGGAACACCTCTCGTGCCAGGCGCCAAAGTAAAGGCGCAGATCGTTGCTCAGGAAAAAGACAAGAAGATTCTTGTTTTTAAATCCAAGCGACGCAAAGGCTATCGTAAGAAATACGGCCACCGTCAACCTATTACCCGACTTAAAGTCGCGGCAATCGAAGCTTAAGGAGGCAACTCATGGCACATAAAAAAGCTGCCGGTAGTTCGAGAAATGGTCGCGATAGCGCGGGCAAACGCCTTGGCGTCAAGCGTTTCGGTGGAGAAGACGTCTCCGCCGGTTCGATCCTGGTTCGTCAACGCGGCACGACCTTCCACCCCGGCAACAATGTCGGTTGTGGTAAGGATTACACCCTGTTTGCCCTGATCGATGGTGTGGTCAAGTTTGAGACCAAGGCCAAGGGACGCCAGTTCATCAGCGTCTACTCTGCCTGAGAGAAATCTCAACCGTTACAGGAAGAACCGGCCCGGGGCTCGCAGAGCGAACCCCGGGCTTTGTTTTTTTGTGGCAAGGCTGATGTTCAATAGCCTGCTGCGCAGTGGCAAGATCAAAACCGTCGGGTCTCGGCCCGACAGCCGACTTCATTTTCTTTGAATCGCAAAGAAAACGAAGCAAAAGAAACTCTTTTTATTTCTGCCGCGTGCATTCAGTGCTGCGTTGAAGCTGGGGATGTCGGATAATTCAACCACCTTCTGATGGTTGATGCACCTGAAAGCGGAAGGGCCCCGACGAGCGAGAAGCCGCTCGAACGGGCGCAACGGTGGCAGACGTGGGGGCAATGGAAAATGATTCCGGGATCTGCCGGTTAAGGCTGTTTTTTTTGTTCCCGTGTGACGCAGCCGGAGCTTTATCCCGTTTTTGAGGAATTCGAACGAGGATGTCTGAGCCGCAGGCGAGTTTCCGAGCGAGCTCAAAACCGGTATGAAGCGCAGGGAACCCGCCTAGGGCGGGCAAGGAGCTCGGGCGCATTTCTTTGCTTCGTTTCTTTGGGCGCCCAAAGAAATGAAGGTGCCGTGCGGGGGCGCAACCCCGCAGATTTTGACTTAATGCCTGTCGGGGCGCAACCCGACGGTTTTTGTTTTTGACTTAGTACTCAAAGGTTCCAAGAAAGAAGTAACTATGAAGTTTGTAGATCAGGTATTGATCGAGGCACGTTCCGGTGACGGCGGTCGGGGTTGTGTCTCTTTCCGGCGCGAAAAATTCATCCCCAAGGGTGGTCCCGACGGCGGCGACGGCGGTCGCGGCGGCGATATCTATTTTGTTGTCAATCCCAGCCTGACCACCCTGCTCGATTTCCGCTATCAGCGCCACCACCGGGCCAAAAACGGTGCGCCGGGACTCGGCAAGAATATGCATGGCAAGGGTGGCGAGGATCTCTACCTCCATGTGCCGCCTGGAACCATGGTCTATGATGATGAAAGTGGCGAGCAGCTGCTTGATCTGACCGAATCCGAAAAACAGGTTCTTTTTCTGAAGGGCGGCCAGGGCGGGCGCGGCA
Organism: Deltaproteobacteria bacterium; assembly: GCA_024276905.1. Taxonomy (GTDB): domain Bacteria; phylum Desulfobacterota; class Desulfuromonadia; order Desulfuromonadales; family Geopsychrobacteraceae; genus Geopsychrobacter. The sequence continues at coordinate 5,511 of JAJRWF010000062.1, read as the reverse complement.
ATGCCCGTTTTGCCACCAGTACCAATCGCGCTCCGCGCCACGCCCAGCCGGGGATCGAGGGGGAGACCAGGCAGTTGCGTCTGGAGCTGAAGCTGTTGGCCGATGTCGGATTGATCGGCTTGCCGAACGCGGGGAAATCGACTTTGATTTCGGTTGTGTCTGCCGCCAAGCCGAAAATTGCCGATTACCCTTTTACGACCTTGACTCCTAATCTGGGGGTGGTTGATCTGGGGGACCGGACCATGGTTGTGGCCGATATCCCCGGTCTGATCGAGGGGGCCAGTGAAGGTCAGGGCCTGGGGACCCGCTTTCTGCGTCATGTTGAGCGTACCGATCTTTTCCTGCATCTGGTTGATCTCAGTTCGCTGCAACAGGGTGATCCGGTGGAAAACTTCACCCTGATCAATAACGAGCTTGAGCGTTACGATGCCGAACTGGCTCGCAAACCGCAGTTGGTTGTCTTCAACAAGATCGATATCCCCGAGGTCCGACAGCAGGCAGAAGAGCTGCAGGCTGAATTTTTGGCCATGGGCCATGAAGTTTTTATGATTTCAGCTGTCAGTCGCGAAGGGGTCAAGGAGCTGGTGCAGGCGGCAGCAACGCGTCTGACGGAATGGCGCGAGCAGTAAGCCGTGCCGCACGCAATTATTTCCTGACATTGACAGTTCCTGTATATAAAGGCTAATATTTTCAGCCTGTTGATTGATCAGGGATGAAAGATTTTCTATGTTATGAACAGAGCGCGTAAAGAGATACTGGGTCGGCTTAAGCGCATCGTTATCAAGATCGGCAGCGGAGTGATCTCGACTGCCGAGGGGCTTGATGAGGTGATGCTCAGCCGACTGGCTGAGGATATCTGTGACCTGCGTGAGCAGGGTATCGAGGTGATTCTGGTTTCTTCGGGGGCGGTGGCTGCTGGCCGCAGTTCGCTCGGTATCGGTGGCCGGCCACAGACGATTCCGCAAAAACAGGCGGCAGCGGCCATCGGTCAGCCCCGGATCATGCGCGCCTACAAAGAGGTTTTTACGCGGCGCAATCGGGTTGCCGCCCAGGTTCTGCTGACCCGGGATGACCTGTCGAATCGACGTCGGTACCTGAATGCTCACAATACTCTTGATACCCTGATTGAGTATGGCGTGACGCCGATTGTCAACGAGAATGATACGGTAGTGGTCGAAGAGATCCGTTTCGGTGACAATGATAATCTGTCTGCTCTGGTTGCCAGCTTGATGGCCGCAGATCTGTTGTTGATCCTTTCTGATGTCGATGGTTTCTACAGCGGTGATCCGGGGTGTGACAAGAATGCGCAGTTGTTGCCACTGATCGAGCGCATGACTCCCGAGATTGAAGCAATGGCCGGAACGTCGCGTGGTTCTCTGGGGACTGGCGGTATGCAGACCAAAGTCCAGGCCGCGCAGAAAGCAGGTCTTGCCGGGGTTCCGACCCTGATTGTCAACGGTCGCGTCGCAGGAATCCTTACACAGGTTGTTGAGGGCGGGGATGTCGGCAGTCTCTTTCTGGCGTCGTCCTCAAAGCTCAATGCCCGCAAACGCTGGATCGCGCTGTCGATGCAGCCCAACGGTAGAATTCTGCTCGATGAGGGTGCCGTTCGAGCGGTCGCCGAGGCGGGGAAAAGTTTGTTGCCGACTGGTATTGTCAGTGTCGATGGTGAGTTCGGCCGGGGCGATGCGGTGCACATCTGTGATCGAAATGCTGTGCCCTTTGCGATCGGCGTCGCCAACTACACCTGTAGCGAACTGGAGCAGATCAAGGGCCACCGTTGTGCCGAGATTGAACAGATTCTCGGTTACCAGTACCGGGACGAAGCGGTTTATCGGGACAACCTGGTCCTGATCCGCGATGCGGCCGAGGAGTTAGAAGCATGAGTATCGCTGTCGAGATGCAGGAACTTGCCAATCGCGCCCGTGAGGCTTCGCGAATCGTTGCCGGGCTCTCTTCGGGAGTTAAAAACGAACTGTTGCAGCAGATGGCTGTCTGTCTGGAAACCAACGTCGAGGTTCTGCAACAGGCCAATGCTCTGGACCTGCAAGCTGGGCGCGCCAAGGGGATGGCAGCGGCAATGCTGGATCGCCTTGAACTTTCCGACCCGGTGATCGAGTCGATGGCGGAGGGATTGCGTGAGGTTGCCGCGCTTCCGGACCCGGTGGGTGAAGTGACCGGTATGTGGGTTCGTCCCAACGGAATTCGCGTCGGCCGCCAGCGCATCCCGCTGGGGGTGATTGGAATTGTTTACGAATCACGGCCCAATGTAACGGCTGATGCTGCCGGTCTGTGCCTGAAGAGTGGCAATGCTGTGATTCTGCGCGGCGGTTCGGAGGCGCTGCACTCGAATCGTGCTATCGGTGCGGTGCTGCAGCAGGCAATCGCCGAAATGGATCTGCCCGCGGGGATTCTGCAGGTTGTGGCGACCAGCGATCGCAGTGCCGTCACCGAACTGCTCAAGCTTGAAGAGCAGATCGATCTGATTATCCCACGCGGCGGCGAAGGTTTGATCCGCTTTGTCAGCGAAAACTCCCGCATCCCGGTCATCAAGCATTACAAGGGAGTCTGCCACACCTATGTTGATGCAGCGGCCGATTTTTCGATGGCCGAAAAGATCTGCCTGAATGAAAAAGTTCAACGGCCCGGAGTCTGTAACGCGTTGGAGACTCTCCTGGTTCATCGAGACGCGGCACCGGTGTTTTTGCCGCAGATTGCAACAGCGATGACGAAGGCCGGAGTTGAATTGCGGGGGTGCGAAACAGCCTGTCAATTGGTGCCGGAGATGATCCCTGCGACCGAAGAGGACTGGCCGGCCGAATATCTTGATCTGATCCTGGCCGTCAAGGTAGTTGCCGACTTCGAAGAAGCCCGCGATCATATCAATCGCTACGGTTCCCTGCATACCGAAACGATTGTTACGTGCGACTATGCGCTGTCGCAGCGTTTTCTGCGCGAGATCAACTCCAGTGTCGTGATGGTCAATGCCTCGTCACGGTTCTCCGATGGCGGACAGCTTGGACTGGGGGCTGAAATCGGCATATCAACCACCAAGCTTCATTCCTTTGGGCCGATGGGGCTTGAGGATCTGACCACCCGCAAGTTCATTGTGTTGGGTGACGGTCAGATTCGCGAGTAACCTCAAGGTTGCGGGCGCGCATGAAAATCGGCATCCTCGGTGGCACATTCAACCCGGTCCATAACGGACATCTGCACATTGCCGCCGAGGTCCGTCATGCCTGTGTGCTCGATCAGGTCTTGTTCATGCCGGCTTGCTGGCCGCCGCACAAGGAATTGGCAAATGCGGTCTCGTTTACGCATCGTCTGGCCATGGTCGAGGCCGCCATCGCACATTGCCCCGCTTATCTTGCCAGTGACCTTGAAGGGCGACGTGGGGGGCGCAGTTACTCGGTGCAGACCGTTGAAGAGTTGCGACAGTTCCATCCCGACAGCGAATTCACCTTCATCATGGGTCTCGATTCTTTTGCTGAAATCGGCCTGTGGAAATCCTATGCCCGTCTCTTCGATCTCTGCCATATTGCGGTGGCAGCACGGCCCGGATTTGAGGGCGATCTGCAGCGGTTGCTTCCTGTTGCGGTGGCAGACCGCTTCTGCTATGATGCCGACGCTCTGAAACTCTGCGGTCAGTCGGGCTTTTCGGTCCAACTGGTCAGGCAGACTGCGGCCGATGTTTCATCGACCGAAATCCGCAGCAGGCTTGCCGCCGGTGAGTCTGTCAATGGGCTGATCCCGTCGGTTGTTGCCGACTATATTCATCAGCACCAGCTTTACCGGTAGAGACCTGCCGGGTGATAAAGGATCCAGTATTTGGACGCCGAAAAGAATGCCCTTAAAGCTGTCGATCTGGCCCTGGAAAAGAAGGCCTATGATCTGCAGTTGCTGAATGTGCAGGAACTCTCCACACTGACCGATTATCTGCTGATTGCCTCCGGCCGTTCTGATCGGCAGGTACAGGCAATTGCCGAGTCAATTCGTCTTGGTTTCAAGGCCCAGGGTTTATTTCCCCTGGCGACCGAAGGGGTCGATGAGGGCCGCTGGGCGCTGCTCGACTACGGTGATTTCATGGTCCATGTTTTTCAGCCGTCGGTTCGTTCATTCTATGATCTTGAAGGTCTCTGGAGTGAGGCGCCGCTGGTTCCGCTGGCCGATACCGGGGCGGCATGAAATTTCGTCTGGTCTGTGTCGGTCGACTTTCAGAAGACTGGCTCAAGCAGGGCGCAGCCGAGTATCTGAAACGGTTGCAACGGCATTACACCGTCGAAATTGTCGAAATGAAGGAAGAGCAGGGGCAGCTCAAAGATGTTGCCGGACTCCTGCGGCGCGAGGGCGCCAGAATTCTCGAACGTATTCCGGCCGATGCGCTGGTGATCGTCCTTGATGAGCGGGGCAAGCAGCTCGGTTCCGAAGACCTTGCCGAGCGTCTGCAGCAGGAAATGCTGCATGGCGGGCGCGACTGGTGCCTGGTGATCGGTGGACCTTACGGTCTGGATTCGGCAGTGCGACAACGGGCCGATTTGCTGTTGTCCCTGTCAAAAATGACGTTAACCCATCAGATGGCGCGGCTGTTGTTGCTGGAGCAGCTTTATCGCAGCGGCACCATTATTCGTAATGAGCCATATCACAACCGTTAAAAGCAGGGAGGGTAGATAGCGTACCATGGATCCGGAAGAGGTTGAACAGGCCCGTGAGCGGCTGTTGAAAATGCGTGAACAGCTTCTTGATGACGCGGCTCGGGCCTATGCTGAATCGCAAACGTTGGGCAAGGATGGTGTGCCGGATATTGGCGACATGTCGTCCAACAGTTATAATCAGGAAGTATTGATGAACCTCAGCAACGCCCAGCGGCGTGCCGCCGCTGATATTGATGCTGCACTTGAACGGATTGCCGGTGGGGTATACGGTCTCTGTGCTCGTTGTGAGGAAGAAATTCCGGCCCGGCGTATGGAGGTTCGACCCTTTTCACGCTATTGTGTGGAATGTAAATCCGAAGTCGAGAAATACGGCGAATAGCCGATTGTAGCGGCAGTAGGAAGTCTGACTGTCACCAATGCAATTCATGCCTGTGGGCAACATTCTGCCGCAGGTCGTCCGCCTGTTCTGACTGGACAGGTTCGGGGAGAAGGCCATGATCGTTATTGCTCTGTTCATGTTCGTTTTTGTCCTCTTTGCGCTCTTTTTCCTTTATTTCTGGGGAATCAATCCGGGGGACATGACCGTTTTCTTTACCTCGGATCAGAGCTTCACCTTTCCGACCCCGATTTTCCTGATAGCGGCCGTTCTGCTGGGACTGCTGCTCGGTAACGGTGTCCATATTCTCAGTCTTCTCGGCCGGTCTCTTTCCAGCTGGCGCGGAGTGCGTCATCAGAAGCGCAGTGAAGAGACGATCAGCATCTACCGCAAGGGGGTCGGTCGACTCCTCTCCGGTGACCTGAAAAAAGCCCGTACCCTGTTACAAAAAGCCCTTGATCGCGACCGTAAACGGGTCGATAT
>JAJRWF010000061.1 GCA_024276905.1 Deltaproteobacteria bacterium | reverse complement strand
CAGTCCTTTTTTCGAGTGCCCCGGGAGGGCGCGATATTGATGGACTTGGAGTGGTCTGCATCCTCAAGGACATCACCGAATTGATTGCAGTGCGTAATGCACGAGAGAAGGCCCTGATCCAGGCAGAGAATGCCCGTCGCCGCATTGATGTCATGTTGCGTTCGGTGCCCGACGGACTGGTTGTGACCGACCCTCTGGGCAATACCCTGTTGATGAATCCGCCGGCAGAGAAATTGCTCGGGGCGGATTCCGGCAAGCTGGTGCGGGATCTGGCTGAGCAATTACTCGAAGAACGCGGTGCCATAGGAAGAGTGGTCGATATTTCGTTGCCGCGTAGCAATGGCGGACTAAAGGTCATGCAAGTGAATGCATCGGAAGTTCGCGACAGCCGGAACCGGGTCAGCGGGCTGGTGATGTTGTTGCGTGATGTGTCACGCGAGCGCAGTATGGAGCAGATGAAGAATGAGTTTATTTCAACGGCAGCTCACGAACTGCGAACACCCTTGACCTCGATTCTCGGTTACAGCGAACTTATGCTTGAGCCTACCAACAAGGACCGCTTCAGCTCGGACGAGCAGCGGGAATTCCTGCAGGAGATTCTAGGGCGGGCTGAGGCGTTGTCACGGTTGATTGATGACCTGTTGAGCATCAGTCGTATCGAGTCGGGTCAACCGCTTACCATGGAAATTGTCCCGACTGATATTGCCGCGGTGATTGAGAGAGTTGTCAAACAGTTCAGGTTGACCTCGGACAGCCATCATTACGAACTTGATCTGCAGCACAAGGGGTCGATTGCACAAGTTGATGCCAGTCGCCTGCAGCAGGTCCTGGAAAATCTGCTGAGTAATGCGGTGAAATACTCCGAGGTTGATAGTCTGATTCGCGTGCGGGGTGAGGATTATGGCGACAGATATCGGATTATTATCGAGGATCAGGGAATAGGTATGACCCCGGATCAGCTGACACATATTTTTGAAAAATTTTACCGGGTTGACTACAGTAATACCAAGGCCAGTGGCCTCGGAATCGGCATGAGCATCGTCAAGCAGATCATCGAAGGGCATGGTGGCGGAATTTCCGTAACCAGCATTCCGGGAGAAGGCACCCGGATTGAGATCAACCTGCCGCTGCCGGTCTGAAGTTTCTGGCCTTTGCTAAAACCCTTTTTCTTTGAAAAAATCCCTGTATTTTCCGTCGACTTCGACAATATGATGTAGCAACCAATCGCGCAGAAAGTTGAACAGCAGTAGCGGTAGCTGGGAGTCGCCTTTCTCCAGTTGTTGTTTGAATTCGTCAACTTTGTTCCTGAGTTCGGCGTGTTTTTCGCGATGCGCTTCGAGCTCGGGGTATTTATGTTCGGTCATCAACTGCTCTTCGTGGGCAAAGTGAACTTCGGTGTATTCGATCAGGTCGTCGATGATTTTCGGTAAGGACTGTTCGCCCTCTTTGCCGCGAATCGCTTCGTACAGGTGGTTGATCCTGTCAACCAGATTCCGGTGTTCGGCGTCAAATTCACTGATGCCGGTCGCGTAACAGTCTTTCCAGATGATTATCGCCATAACATAAATTCTCCATGCCTGGGAGGTTGCCTGACTATCCGAGAGTCATGCGGTTGCGGCCGGATTTTTTACTGCAGTACATCAGATGGTCGGCACGTTTCAGCAGGCTTTCACTGCAATCATCGGCTCGGGCCAGCGTTGCGCCGAGTGAAACCGTTATGTTTTCCAGCTGGTGTTGTAGGGGAACATAGGTTTTCTCAACCAGGGCCAGACAGCGTTGACCGACAATTTCCAATCCTTTCTCGTCGACATTGCGAATGATACAGATAAATTCTTCTCCCCCCCAGCGCCCGACCAGGTCGAAAGGTCGGGCCGCCGACTGCAGGGTTTTGGCGACATTTTTCAATGCCTGGTCACCGGCATCGTGACCGAATGTGTCGTTAAAGCGCTTGAAGTGATCAATATCCATGAACAACAGGCCGAAGGAGAGACCGTAGCGGGCCATTTCCTCAAACCGTGCCCTGAGTTCGGCTTCAATGTAGTGGCGGTTGGCCAGCTGGGTCAGGTGATCGAGCAACGCGAGTCGTTCAAGCTCCTTGATTCGCTGACTGTTGGCGGCCTTGTCAGAGGTGTCGGTAAAGAGTTCGGCAACACCGATGATCTCGCCGGACCGGTCGCGTAACGGCAGGGCGCGAACCAGTACCGGAACTCGATGGCCATCCTTGTGGTGAAGGTAGACTTCCACCTCATGCGGTTGATTGTCTTCAAGACAGGCGGTAAGCGGGCAGTGGGTTTCGCACAGAACCTGACCTGAATCATCAATGTGAACCAGGATATTATCGGCGCAGCAGGAACCGATCACCTCGGCAGCACGATAACCGGTAATTCGTTCGGCGGCCCGGTTCCAGCGGGTGATGCGACGCTGACAATCGACAAAATAGATGCCGTCCGCCAAATTTTCCAGCAGGTCTTCGTAGTTGACTGTCATGTGGTTTTTTGCTCCAGCTCGGCACTGAACAAATTCTAGCCGACAGCCGGGCAGTTGCAACCTGAAAATCCGCTTTGGGTCAGTTTATCTGGAGAATCCTGCCTTCTTTGATTTGCAACTGGAAGAGAACTTTATCCGCTTCACCGGTAAAGTCGAAGCTGGTTGCTCCGGTAACGCCGGGGTAGTTTTGCAGATTAGCGAGTGCATTGCGCAGCTGGGTGCGATCTGTTATCCCGGGCTTATCGAGCAGGGAGAAAAGAATATTTGCCGAGTCGAAGGCCTGGGCTTCGAGAATTGAGGGTTCTTCACCATAGGTTTCGACGTAAAGATCGATAAATTCCTTGACGAAGGGATAGGGACTGTCGAGAAAAAAGCCATCGACGAAAACGGCTCCTTCGACGTAACGGCCAGCCAGGCGCAGCAGATCCGGAGAATTCCAACCGTTGATACCGAGCAGCGGTAGATTCTCCATCCCGTAAAAAGCGAGTTGCGGTGCAATCAGGCCGATCCGGTCGGCATAGTCGGGTAGAAAAAGAGCGTCGAAGGTGGTTGCCGGATATTCAGGTTGATCGGGGACAAACAGATCGTCAAGAAGTTCTTCTTCGCTTTTCGACCGATAATCCTCTTTTTTACGTTCGGCGGATTTGCCCATCAGGTGCAGAATCTGGGCGCGAAAATCATTGGCGTCTTCCGGATAGCTTTGTTCGTCGATAACCAGGCCGCCGAGCTTGAGCACCTCTTCAGAAAAAAGTTCGGTCATCTCGCGCCCGAGTCGATTGTCGGGAAAGAGGACTCCGAAGGAGTGCAGACCCTGCTGCAGGATCGCATAGCGCGCCAGAGCCCGGGCCTGCAGTCTTGCTGTCAGCGAGTTGCGGAAGATATAAGGGCCGACATTCGGAATCGTGGCGCGCTGCGAAAGTGCCAGCAACGGGGTTTCGTTCTGTTGGGCACTGGCGGCTGCCGCAATAGCCGCCGAGCCGGTCAGTGGCCCGAGAATCGCCATCACGCGTTCCTCGTTGGCCAATGTTGCTGCTGCCTTCCGGGCTTTATCCGGTGTGCCTTCAGTATCGCGATAGATGACTCGAAGTGGTGATTTGTTGCTGTTGTGCAGTTGCAGTGCCAGCTCGATACCGCGTTTCACCAGGGTTCCGAAGGTTTCATAACGGCCACTCATCGGCAGCAGAACCCCGATGGCATCACGCTGCAGCCAGCCGCCCTGACTGAAACGATCCATCAGTTGTGCCGCTTCATTGCGCCAGGGGAAGGAAATTTCACTGCTGAGAATCTGTTGCAGTTGGCGGAGAGCCTGTTGTTGATCTCGCTTGATCAGGGCTTTACGCGCCAGTTGCAGACGGGCATCCTGTCCGATCGGGCCACTGCTGAACATAAAGGCCGCTTCCGTCAACAGACTTGTATCTGCTTGTTTTTCCAGAATCTGATGCACCGTCTGCAACAGTGTCTCGCGGTCTTTTGCTCCCTGCAGGGCTTGATGATAAAAATAGAGCGCGCGTAAATTCTCCCCGAGGCGCTTATGCGCCAGCGCCATCGCTTCCAGCAGGTACTGACGGTCGGCGGGAGAGAATGCCTGGTTGGCAAGTGGTTGCAGCAGGGCCAGGCCGGGTTCGTTTTCTCCCGACATGATCAGGCTGTAGCCGATCAGCAGGCGAACCTCTGCGGACTGTTCGGTTTTAACAACCCGTTCCAGGTAAAGCAGAGCATCGGCATAACGGTTCTGACGCAGAAAAATCCGTCCGAGGTAGGTGTAGGCATCCGCGGCCAGGATTGAATCGTGGTGGCGCAGAACAAAGCTGCGAAATCGTGACAGGGCTAATGACAGATTACCACCGCGGTATGCTGCTTCTGCAGCGGCAAAGCTTTCCTCGGTTTCAACGCGCTGGGCAACGGCCCGAGCTCCGATTGCAAACGAAGTGGCAGGCAGCATGGAACCGCTGACCAAAAGCAGAAACAGAAGCCGAAGCAGATATGGTTTCATGCCGGTATCCCCGGGTAGGCAGTGAAGTCCGGTCAGCCGAACAGTTCCTTGACCTTATCGAAAAACCCCTTGCCAAGCGGGTGAATATCTTCACCGCTGACTGCCGCGAACTCTTCAAGCAGTTCGCGCTGACGGGCATCGAGTCTGGTCGGTACTTCAATCCGCAGGATAACCAGCTGGTCGCCGCGACCGTAACCCTGCAGTGAAATGATCCCCTTGCCGGTCAGTTTGAAAATTTTTCCGCTCTGGGTGCCGGCGGGGACCTTGAGAGAAACTTTTCCTTCTAGAGTCGGAACCTCAATTTCGCAACCGAGAGCTGCTTGCACAAAGGAAATGGGCACCTCGCAGATGACATCCTGTCCCTCGCGCTCGAAAATCGGGTGATCCTCAACCCTGATGACGACGTAGAGATCTCCAGGCGGACCGCCATGGCTGCCAGCCTCACCTTCACCGCTGAGTTTAAGCCGACTGTCGGTTTCAACGCCAGCAGGAATTTTCAGTGACAGGTTGCGTTTTTTTCTGACCAGGCCAGTACCTCGGCAATCAGGGCAGGGGTCCGCAATGATCGTTCCTTCGCCCCGACAATCAGGACAGGGGCGAGTCATGGTGAAAAACCCCTGTTGAAAACGAACCTGCCCTGCCCCGCGACAGGTGTTGCAGGTCTGGGCTTCGGTTCCCTTGCGGGCTCCTGAACCACTGCAACTGTCGCAGGCCTGTTTGCGCGGTAATTGCAGGTTTTTCTCTGCACCGAAGGCGGCATCTTCAAACGAGATAGTCAGGTTATAGCGCAGGTCGTCGCCGCGGTGTCCCCGAGCGCCGCGGCGCGCACCGCCACTGAAGATATCGCCGAAAATGTCGCCGAAGATATCTTCAAAGGGCGAACCGCCGAAATCAAAGCCGCCACTTGAGAAGCCGCCGCTATTCATGCCGGCATGCCCGAACTGATCATAGGTTGCACGGCGCTGGGCATCAGAGAGCACGGCGTAGGCTTCCGTCAGTTCTTTGAACTTTTCTTCCGCCTGTTTGTCTCCCGGGTTTTTGTCCGGGTGATATTTGATTGCCAGGCGTCGATAGGCTTTTTTGATCTCGGTGTCACTGGCGTTTCGATTGACCTCGAGAACTTCGTAGTAGTCGCGTTTTGCCAAAATCGGGCTTTCTTGCAGCAGCCCGGCAGTATCAGCTGCCGGGCTGGCTAAGGCTTATGTCAAGATTGCTCTTTACGGATCAAAGGAGAACTGATCCGGTTATTTCTTGTCGTCACTGACATCTTCAAACTCTGCATCGACGACATCGTCTCCCGAGTTTGAATCTGTCCCCTCGGCATCCGCCTGGGTGTCGGCGTACATGGTTTCGGCCAGTTTGTGCGAGGCATGCGCCAGCGCTTCGGATTTTTGCTGGATTGCTGCCGGGTCCTCGGCTTCCATTGCGGTTTTCAGTTCGGTCAGTGCAGATTCGATATTGCCCTTGGTTTCGCTGTCGATCTTCTCACTGTGTTCCTTGAGAGCCTTCTCCGTGGTGTAGATCAGGCCGTCGGCCTGGTTGCGCGCTTCGATCAATTCACGTTTCTTCTGGTCGTCGGCGGCATGAGCTTCGGCTTCTGTCACCATACGGTCAATTTCTTCCTGGGAAAGGCCACTCGAAGCAGTGATCTGGATCGACTGTTCCTTGCCGGTGCCGAGATCCTTGGCCGAAACATGCAGAATCCCGTTGGCATCGATGTCGAAGGTGACTTCGACCTGCGGGACACCGCGTGGTGCCGGGGGAATTCCGACCAGTTCAAAATTGCCGATGGTTTTATTATCAACCGACATTTCGCGTTCGCCCTGCAGGACATGGACCGAAACGGCAGGCTGATTGTCGGCGGCCGTTGAGAAAACCTGGCTTTTCTTGCAGGGAACGGTGGTGTTTTTTTCGATCAGTTTGGTCATAACGCCGCCAAGGGTCTCGATTCCCAGCGACAGCGGGGTCACATCGAGCAGCAGCACATCTTTGACGTCACCGGTAAGAACCCCGCCTTGAATCGCGGCGCCAATGGCAACAACCTCATCCGGGTTAACCCCTTTGCTCGGGTCCTTACCGAAGATTTCCTTGACTCGCTCCTGAACGATCGGCATCCGTGACATGCCGCCGACCAACAGGACTTCATTGATATCATTGGCCGAAAGACCAGCGTCCTTGAGGGCCGTCTTGCAGGGAGGAACCAGCTTATCAATCAGATCGGCACAGATACTTTCAAGCTTGGCCCGTGAAAGTTTGATATTGAGGTGTTTGGGACCACTCTGATCGGCAGTAATGAACGGCAGGTTGATGTCGGTCTCCATTGACGAAGACAACTCGATTTTGGCTTTCTCGGAGGCTTCCTTGAGGCGTTGCAAAGCCATTTTGTCACTGCGAAGATTGATCCCCTGATCTTTATTGAATTCGTCAGCGACATAGTCGATGATTCGCTGATCAAAGTCTTCACCACCCAGAAAGGTATCTCCGTTGGTCGATTTGACTTCGAAGACGCCGTCACCGAGTTCAAGGATTGAAATGTCAAAGGTGCCGCCGCCGAGGTCAAAGACCGCAATGGTCATCTCCTCTTTTTTGTCGAGGCCATAGGCCAGAGCGGCTGCGGTCGGCTCGTTGATAATGCGCTGGACGTTGAGGCCCGAGATCTTACCGGCATCTTTGGTCGCCTGGCGCTGTGAATCATTGAAGTAGGCCGGAACGGTGATCACGGCATCGGTGACATCCTCACCCAGGTAATCTTCTGCAGTCTGTTTCATCTTCTGCAGGATCATTGCTGAAATTTCCGGCGGGCTGAACTGCTTGTCGCGAACTTCGACCCAGGCATCACCATTTTCAGCACCAATGATCGAAAACGGGCTGACTTCCATATCCTTTTTGACCTGTTCCGAGTCGAACTTGCGTCCGATCAGACGTTTGATGGCAAAAAGGGTGTTCTCGGGATTGGTGACCGCCTGGCGTTTGGCTTGCTGGCCGACCAGCCGCTCACCGCTTTCAGCAATTGCCACCATCGATGGAGTTGTCCGTGCACCTTCCGAGTTGGCGATAACAACCGGTTCGCCCCCCTCCATGACTGCTACGCACGAGTTGGTGGTGCCGAGATCAATTCCGATAACTTTACCCATGTTCTGTTCCTCCTTAAACTTTAATTCGGGCCTTGCGGCCTGTGTTTTTTCGCGTTATTCCTGATTTTTACCGCTGTCTTCAGTCGGTTCAGGATTTTCGTCATTGTTTGTTACGGGTTGCGGTGCCTTGGCGACCATCACCAGGGCTGGCCGCAGCAGGCGGTTGTTCAGCAGGTAGCCTTTCTGCATCTCCTGGACAACATGATTAATTGGGACCTCAGCCGTTTCCATTTGTCCCATTGCCTGGTGGTGAGCCGGGTCGAAAACTTCGCCCAGAGAAGAGAGCGGTTCAACACCGAATTTCTGCAGAACACTGCTGAACTGCCCGAGAGTCATCTCAACGCCTTCAAGCAACCCTGTGCCTTCACTCTGGTCACTGGCATGTTCCACGGCACGTTCAAGATTGTCGATAACCGGCAGAATTTCACGCAGGATATTTTCGTTGCCGAATTTGGCAATATCTTCTTTTTCGCGTTGATTGCGCTTTCGCAGGTTGTCCATCTCGGCCAGGGCCCGCAGATAAAGCTCCTGATTGTTGCGCGCTTCTTCACGAGCGGCATCAAGCTCTTCGGCCAGGCCTTCAGTTCCATTCTCAGGCACAGGATCAACAGCTGTCGCCTCGGCGAGCTCTTCCTGCAACTCTTCAGGAATTTCGATTTCAGGGCCGAGATTGTCGGTCAGTTCTTCAATTTCAGCCAGGTCTTCAGCGGAGATTTCCTTGTCTCCGCGGTCTTTTTTCTTTTTAGCCACCTTGTGCAGACTCCTTTTTTTCAAGACTCCCGATCCAGAATACGGCTGACCAGACTGGCCGTAAAATCGACGATCGGAATCACCTGTGAATAGTTCATACGAATCGGGCCAATAACACCGAGAGTTCCGACAGCACCTTTATTGCCGGAAAAGGGCGCTGCGATCAGGCTGCAGCCTTCAATTTCGGAATGCGCGGATTGACTGCCGATAAAAATCTGTACCCCGCGGGCGGTCTGGCTGCAGTCGAGCAGGTCTATCAGTTGCTGTTTGCTTTCCAGGGTGCGCATGATCTTCATCATCGAGTCGGGCGATGTGAATTCGGGTTGCTCAAGCATATGTGAGGTTCCTGCGACGTAGACCTGTTCGGCAACGTCCCCCTGCAGTGCCTGATCTGAAAGTTCCAGGGCCTGCTTCTGCAGTTTGTTGAGACGACTTTGTTCTTCACGTAATTCGACAGCAATGCGCTCACGGACCTGGGCAATGGTCATCCCCGGCAGTCGGTGATTCAGGTAGTTGGTAATCGTTTCCAGGTCGCGGTGGCTGAAGTCAATCCCTGGTTCAATGACCTTGTTTTGCACCAGGCCGGATTCGGAGACAAAGATTACCAGGAGTCGCCCCTTTGAAAGGCGGACAAATTCAATCTGACGAAAGACCGTTGAGTTGAAGCGTGGAGCCATCACCAGCCCGGTATAACGTGAGATGCCGGAGAGCAGGTTGCCGACCTCTTGCATGACATTTTCCATGCTTTTGCCGTCAAAGCGTGAACCCTCTTCCAGGCTGTTGCGAAATTCGGCAGGCAGATCATTAACCTGCAGCAGAGACTCGACGTAATACTGGTAACCCTTTTCCGTCGGTATGCGGCCAGCTGAAGTGTGCGGCGAGACGAGAAAGCCCATCTCTTCGAGATCGGCCATCACATTTCGTACCGTCGCCGGGGACAGATCGAAAGCATGTCGTTTGGTGATCGCGCGACTGCCGATTGGTTCGGCGGTCCGGATATAGTCCTCGACAATTGCTTCGAGGATATTTTGACTGCGATCGTTCAGTGGTGCACCCATCTGTTACTACCCGCTGGAAAAGGGCCTGAAATAGCTTTAGCACTCAACGCAAGTGAGTGCTAATAGAAGTTAGCAACCACTCCAGTCTTTGTCAAGCCGATATAAAAGACCCAGATCCACCGGCCCTATATAAGTATTGATTGCTGGCATCTCGATTTCGGGTAAAAATCATCTTGTCGATGTGGTTTTCACCCGACAATCGTCAGATCTGGCGAATATTGTTAAAAGTGGCCCTCTATATGCCTTTCT
>JAJRWF010000060.1 GCA_024276905.1 Deltaproteobacteria bacterium | reverse complement strand
CAGCAGGTGCTGGGTATAGAGTTTGTCTGCGGCGTTGGCGTAATGATTGTCGCCGGCCAGTTCGGCATAGGTCAACAGGGGGTCGACCAGGCTCAGACCTTCAGGCTGCCAGCCGTTCCAGAGGTTTTGTTAGCCGAAAGGGGCCAGCAAGGTGATCTGGCCGTTCGGGTCGGGAGTCAGGTGCAGCTGCAGCATCAGTTTGAGTTGCTGCTGTGGATCGAGATAGAGAACCGCTGATTCCGGAGCGGGCGCCTTGACCAGTTGCGCGGCGCCCAGTTGCCCCCCCAGCATGACCGTTGCCGCGTCAGGGGTGCGGCGCAACAGTTCCGGTAACTGCTGCAGAGTATAGTCCGCATTCAGGGAACAGCGTTGCAGCAGCATCCGGGGGCGCAGGGTTTCCAGGTAGCCGAGTTGCCAGCGTTGCAGCAGCTCTTCGGCGGCGAGTAGTTCGCGATCTCCTGCGTTGCTGGCAAGGTTGCCGCGGTTTTCAAGTTCCTTGAACAGGGTGCCGATTGCTCCCAGGGCAATACCGGCATCGTCCGCCAGAACCCTGTAGGTCGCGTTGACGGCCTGGCGGTTGCGCAGAAAAAGATAGATCAGTTTCAGCCCGGCCGGACGAAAAAGACGGTCGAGTCCACCCTGACCGGTCAGATGTTTCTGGCCGCCGATCTCGACATAGAGCGGGGCTTTCTGCAGCAGCAGATTTCCGGCACAATCGGCAAATTCGATCCCTTTCTGTTTGAATTTTGCGGCCAGATTCGGGCTGACATAGTGAGTCAGCAGTAAGGGGGCGCAGTCGGCCGGGGCTGAGGTGGTGGTCAATTGGTGGATAACCAGATCAGCGACCGAGGGTGACAGTTTGGGGACCACTTTCAGATAATAGTATTTTTCACCCCAGTCGCCACCCAGCTTGATGGTCCCGGCAAAGGGTCCGCCAAGTTTTTTGATCACAAAATCTATGTGGAATCCGGGCAGTTTGCGAATGACCTTCATGCAGCCGTAGATAATCTGTTCATCGCGTTGTTTCGCTTTATTGGCCATTTTATGCCCTTGTGGTCGGGTTTGTTGTTCAGTTAATGGTGTCGTTCATGGTTGCTGATGTTTGAGAATATTGAAACGCACAAAGGGGGACTTGTCAAGTGGCCATCGGGCGGGAGGTTTCTTCAGGGGGTCAAAGGTATTCGTCGACCTGGATTCCCTTGAGCAGGGGATCGACTTCAGCCAGGATCTGACGGCTGTCCGGGAGGCTGAATTCGTGGATATCATGCAGGCGACGGCCCTCGGCAGTGATAATCTGTTTGAGTTTCAGGGACCCTTCGCCCTGGTGGTTCTGGTCGACCACCAGCGCGATCCGGTCATCCTTCAGGCGCACCAGGGTGCCGACCGGGTAGGGGCCGAGAAAATCGATGAATTCGGCGACAAATTCGGGATGCAGATGGGTGCCGCTCATTTCCTGCAGGCGGTCGAGTGCTTTTTTGGGGGTAAAGGGTTTCTGGTAACAGCGCACGGTTGTCATGGCATCGAAAATGTCGGCAATTGCGACCATATCGACCAGTGGGGACAGTTTGCGCCCGCGGCGGTTCTCGGGATAGCCGGTACGGTCATAACGCAGGTGGTGATGGTGGATGATGTCGACGACTTCGGGGGGAATATTTTCCATCCGGGCGATGATCTCTACGCCACGCTGGGGATGTTCCATCATCTTGAGCCGCTCTTCTTCGCTCAGTTGGCCGGGCTTGGTGATGATCTCATGCTCTATCGTCATCTTGCCGAGATCGTGCATCATCCCGCCCATTCCGAGCAGGGTGAGTTGCTCTTCTGGCAGGTTGCAAGCGCGGCCCACGGTCAGTGAGATGACTGAAACATTGACCGAATGCGTAAAGGTGTAATTATCGTAATCCTTCAGCAGGGTCATTGCCAGCAGGGCATAGGGACGCCCGATGGCGGTGCTGACCATCTTGTGCACCGTATTGAATGCCATGCTGGTTGACGGGCGACGACCGAGGCGGGCATCTTCAAAGACGGTTTCAACCACATCAAGGGTCTGGCGATAGATTTCGCGCGGCGACTCTTCTTCCGGAATGACATGGATATGTTTGATGCCGAGGATGTCCAGGGCTTCTGCGATTTCATTGTTGTTCCGGCTGAGCTGCGTCATCAGTTCCAGCAATTGTGTTCTGTCGACGCCGGAGTCGAAGCGGATTCCTTTGAGGGCGCAGGCCCGGATTTTTTGCGAGAGCTCCAGGATGGCGGGATGTTGTTCAAGGCACGGCAGGTCCTCGACCAGCAGGGTGCCGTCGGCGAAGCCGAGGTGCAAGTGGCCAGATTTCTGCAACACCGGGCGCATCGCCTCAAGAGCGCTTTCAAGCTGCCGCCGGACCTGGGGGTGTTCACCCGGGTAGAGGCGCATTCCCTGCAGCACGGCCGCCAGGCTGGCGGGGATCTGTTTAATCTGTTGCGGAGTTATCATTTTTTTTGCTCAGGATCGACAAGCTCTGCTCTGCCGCCCGCTGCACTGTGCCGTGCGGAGATTTCTGCCAGGTTTTCAGTTCGGAGAGCAGGTTTTCATCCCCTATTTTCCCCAGGGTCAGGAGGATTTCGGCCCGCAGGTCTTCGAGTCGTTGCAGGCGGAGCAAATTCGGCCGTCTGGCCAGCATCTGCAAGGGTGTAACGGCCTCGTTTTCTCCGAGGGTTGCGAGAGCGGCAACCGCATCCTTGCGGATTTCAGTCTGGCGGCCGAAAGGATCGAACATCTGTGCAATAGACAGCAGGGGACGTACCGCGTCCGGGCTGCGGGTTGCTCCCAGCCCCTTGACCGCGGGCCGCCGCAGGGAAATGACCGGATCCTGGGTCAGTTTGAACAGGGGGGCGACGGTTTTGGCTCCGCCGATCATTGCCAGCGAACGAATCAGGGCTCGGCGCACCCGCTGGTCCGGGTGCCCGGTCAATCCGGCAAGGATACTGATCCCCGCCTCAAGCCGCAGGTCGCCAAGCAGGGTAACGGCATTACGGACCACGTACCACTTACTGCTGTGGATCGTTTCACGCAACAGGTCGAGTAATGGTTCGCCCATTTTGCCTAACAGACTGGTCAGGCGCTTACGGACGGTTCCATCTTCTTCATTACTCATCCGCGTCAGCAGTTGCGGGGCAACCCGGGTTCCCAGCGCGACAATGAACTGTTTCAGTCTCTGGAATTGTTGAGGGGTCAGCGATGTGTGACTGAATTGCGCAAGCAATTGGTCGATCAGCGGCTCTGTCAGCAGGCGATCCAGGGTCTCGGTTGCAATCTTGCGCTGGGTCTGACTCCGCTCTTCCTGACGACTCTGTAACAGCAGCAGGGGCAAAACCCGCAGGACCCCTGGCGGGCCGCTCTGCTCAAGGTAGGAGGGTGCAACCTGAAGCAGTTTGTCGATCTGATCCCGATAGGCATCGTCGGTCTGCTTTGTGCTCAGCTGGTCGATGATCTCACGCAGCTGCTGCGCCATGTCCGGTTTCCCCCAGGTGTCCGGTGCTGTGGCCCAGTTGCCTTCAACCGTTTCGGCCGGGACTTCGGTCTGTTCGGTAATCTCGCGGCGTTTTTGCAGGACCTTGTCAAGGCTGCTTTCGTTGAGCCAGATGGTGGTGACCCGCTGTTCATGCAGAAAAACCGGCAGGCCGCCGAGCTGGTAGATTTCTTCAGCGGAGGTCGATACACCTTCCAGCAGGGTCAGCAACTCCTGTGGTGGGAGACCGGGGAGGAATATCAGTTGATTGACCCGGCGTTCCGCCAGCAGGCGGGCCAGATCCGGCAGGGCTGCATTTGTTTCGCCGATCAGGGCGTCGCCGAGGGTGAAGCCGTTCTGGTTGACCTGGATGGCCCGATTTTCCTGGTGACTCAGCACCGGCTGGAAGGCGGCCATACACTCGTCGATAGCCGCGCGCAGGCTGGGGTGTCCCTTGGGATAAAAGCGCAGTGCCTTCATCAGCTTGACCAGTTCGGTCAGCGCGTTTTCGATTTCCGTGATCAGTCGGTTGTCAGCCAAGTGGCCCTCCGCAGAATTGTATGGCTCCGACAGGTTGCAGGAATACCCCAATCGCCCCAAGATACCCTTTCGTGTCAGGGTTGTAAATATAACACTCAGCTCTGCTGCTCATCATCGTCAATGATACAGAAGCTGGTGTCATGAATCCCTTCACCTTCCGGGCGGTAGATGTTTTCGATAATCGAAGAAAAACGCTGGCTGATGGTCTTGCGCCGCAGTTTGAGCGTCGGTGTGACTTCGCCTTTTTCCCCGATGAAATCTCGTGACAGCAGGGTAAAACGCCTGATTTTCTTGTAGTTCGGCAGTTCATGCTGTAGCTGATCGATGCGGCGGCGGATCAGATTGAGGATTTGTGGATGGTTGACCAGATCGCAATGGTCGAGAAAATCGATTTTCTTGAAGGCGGCATACTTGGTCAGGGCCTCGAAGTCAGGGACCACTAGCGCGGTCAGGTAGGGTCTGCGGTCACCATAGACCATCAAGCTGCTGATGTAACGGTCGGCCTTGAGAATATTTTCAATTTCCTGAGGCGCCACATTTTTCCCACCGGCCGTCACGATCAGATCCTTTTTGCGGTCGGTGATGCGCAGATAGCCGTCAGCATCGATTTCGGCAATATCGCCGGTATGGAACCAGCCCTCTTCCAGAGTCTCGGCTGTCTGCTCCGGCAATTGCCAGTAGCCCTCGAAAACACTTGGTCCCTTGACCAGCAGTTCGCCATCTTCAGCAATCCGCAGTTCAAGATTCTTGAGTGGTTGCCCGACACTGCCCAGGCGGTGGTGACCAGGATAGTTGACTGCAATGACCGGCGAAGTCTCGGTCAGCCCGTAACCCTCGTAGATTGGAATGCCGGCGGCGAGAAAGAATTCGGCGATTTCCTGTACCAGGGGGGCGCCGCCGGAGACAAAAAAACGCAGCTTGCCGCCGAGGCGTTCCTGTAGTTTGGCAAACACCAGTTTCGAAAAGATCGCCATCGCCAGTTTCAGCCCGAAGCCAGGCTCGACCCCGCTCTGTTGACAGGCAACCTGAGCTCTTCCTGCTTTCAGGGCCAGAAAGAAGAGTTGTTTCTTCAGCCAGGGGCCGGTGGCAACCCGCTCCAGGACCCGGTTATACATTTTTTCATAGAGGCGCGGAACGCTGACGACGATGGTCGGATGAATTTCGGCCAGGTTGGCCGGGACGGTGTCGATACTCTCCGCATAAGAGATGGTGACCCCCTGATGCAGCATCAGGTAGTAGCCGGCCATCCGTTCAAAAATATGCGACAGCGGCAAAAAAGACAGACACTCGTCGGAATCACTGATCTGGATCAGGTGGCTGCAGGCCTCGACATTGCAGAGAATATTATCGTGGGTCAGCATCGCGCCTTTGGGGGTCCCTGTGGTTCCCGATGTATAAACCAGGGTCGCGATTTCCTCGCGGGTGCCGGAGGCGAGACTCTTTTCAAGTTTTTCCGCTTTGGTTTTGTCGACCAGAGTTTGAAATTCGGCCAGACTGATCACCCGCGGGTGATCGAACTCTCCTTCGAGCAGGATGATTTTTTCCAGTTTCGGGACCTGCTCGATCTCGGCGACAAGTTCGGCAATAAAGCTGGTGGAATGGGTAAAGAGGAAGCGGCTTTGTGAATCATCCAGGATATGGAGGATTGTCTTGAGCGCCTCAGTATGGTAAACGGGCACTGTGCGACCACCGGCGGCCATAATTCCCAGGTCGGCCCAGACCCACTCGGGGCGATTTGGAGCCATGATTGCCACCTGCTGGCCGTTTTTCAGCCCCAGGGTCATCAGGGCGCGGCCGTAGATCCTGACTTTTTCGGCCAGCTGGCTCCAGCTGATATCGCGGTAACGGTCCCCCTGTTTACGACGCATGGCGGCGCGTCCCGCGAAACGTTCACACTGGCGTAAAACCATTCTGGGCAGGGTATCTTTCATTACCGGCTCCTTTCGGACGGACTGGAAACGAACTGCAGAACTGCCGAGTATTCGGGACTTCAATGACAATTCTATCATGGGAAACGCGACTTTGATTCTTGGGGTGACCGGAAATATTGCCAGCGGCAAAAGCATGGTTGCAGAATTGCTGCAAAAAAAGGGTGCGCTGCTGCTGAGTGCTGACCAGTTGGCACGTGAAGTGGTGGCGCCCGGAACGCGATTGCTTGACGAATTGATTTCTCAATTCGGGAGTGAAATTCTGCAAGCTGACGGAAGTCTCGACCGCGAGCATTTGGGGCGGCTGGTTTTTGCTGATGAAGCGGCGCGGCGGCGGCTCAATGCTTTATTGCATCCGGCGATTGCCAGGCTTGCCGAGCAACGCCTGGCTGTCCTGTCCGCATCCGGAGCGCCACTGGTGGTTTATGAAGCGCCGCTGTTGTTCGAAGCTGGTGCTGAAAAGCGGGTTGACAAGGTGTTGGTGATAAGGATTGATCCCGAGTTGCAGCTGCGACGACTCATCGTCCGAGACCAGTGTGATGCGGCTGAGGCCCGCAGACGGATCGATGCCCAAATGCCGCAACAGGAGAAGGCGGCCCGTGCCGATTATCTGATCGAGAATTCCGGCGGCCTTGAGGAACTTGAGCGGGCGGTTGACAATCTCTGGGTTGAATTGATTGCAGATTGAGGGCCGGGGAGGGCGCTTGCCGCCGTTGGGCAGAAAAATCAGGTTACGGCCAGAAAATCTTCTATAAGGCGACAGGTTTCATCAAATCGTGGGTTCTCATCAGTGCTTAGAACGTGTGGAACCTCGGCCCCGAACCGGTGAAACTTTTTACTTCGGCTGCCCAGTTTAAGAAACAGTTCACGGCCGCTGCCGGGAGCGACTGTCCGGTCGCCAGCGGCGGCCAGTAGCAGGGTCGGGACAACCAGTCTCGCCAGAATCGGTTCAACCTCGTCCCGCAGCAGTCCGATCTGCTCGATTCCCGCCAGGGGACGTCGCTCATAGTAGTGGTGACACTGCGGATTTGCTAACTGACGTTGCTGGAAGGGGATCAGATACTTGAGCCATCCGGCCAGTCCGGCGAGAGGATGGCGCAGCTTCAGTAAGGGCGAAAGCAGAATCTGCCGCGATATTTTCTGCCGGTCCGCAAGGACCAGGCTGAGCAGTGCCCCGGTGCTCTGGCCGATGAGAGCGATCGGCAGCCCCCTCTCTTCGAGAATTTCATAGCTTCGCATGATCGATGCCAGCCAGTCTTGCCAGCGGCAGTTAACAAGGTCTTCCGGACTGGTACCATGTCCTTCGAGGCGGGCCCCGAGAGTCAGGTAGCCGGATTGACAAAGGGATTCGCCGACTGGGCGCATCTCGTATGGGCTGGCGCCAAAACCGTGGACCAGCAGGACCGAGTGACCATTGGTTTGCTGCGGTTCAAAGAGGAACGGCAGATTCTCCGGGTGAGTGACGCCCGCCTGTTGCGCCCGTTCAACTTCCCTGGTGAAGGTCGTCATCGGGAAATGACAAAGGGCCCCATGAACGGAGCCCTTTGAGTTTGTCGAAAAAACTTTGTCATCTGCTCAGCGTGGATAACCGAGCCGGGTGGAGAGATCTTCACCGGCCCGCAGGATCATCGGGATCAATTCGTCCTCAAGGCGTTTGTCGCCAAGGCGCATACTGGGCCCTGAAACACTGACTGCGCCGACGATGCGGCGGGTATAGTCGCGAATCGGCGCTGCAATACAGCGTACACCGGGATCGAGTTCCTCGTTGTCAACCGCATAGCCCCGGGCACGCACCGTTTCCAGTTCGGCCAGCAACTGGTCTCGCTCGGCGAGGGTGGTCTGAGTGTGCTGCACAAGATCCTGGGCCGCCAGGGTCGCTTCAAATTCTTCGCTGGACATGAAAGCGAGGTGGACTTTGCCCGATGCGGTGCAATAGGCCGGCAGGCGTGAGCCAACCCGAGAGACAACGCGAACGGTCAGGCTGGTTTCGACCACATCCAGATAGACGATGTGATTTTCCTTGAAGATGGAAACATAAGCGGTTTCGTTGTTCTCATCGACCATATGCTCAAGGATTGGTCTGGCTTGTCGCAACAGCCCCATCTGTTTGATGAATGTCTGTCCCAGTTCGAGCGCCTTGAGGCCGAGTCGGTAGTTTTCGGTCGCCCGGTTCTGCTCGATATAGCCCCGTGATTCCAGGGTTGCCAGCAGGCGAAAAACATTATTTTTATGCAGTTTCAGGCGCTTGCTCAGTTCGGTGACGCCCAGCTCGTCAACGTCATCGTGAAACTGCTCAAGCAGGTCGAGTGCATGAGAAACTGCTTGAATGATATATTCCGATTTATCTTTTTTGACCATGATTACGCCCCGTCCTCCTGGATAGCTTAGGCTTAAACAAACCACGCGATTCTATACGTGGTGAAACAGGCTGTCAAGCTGTATGAAGGAGAGCTTTTCGGGCATTCTTCCCCCGCATGTCCAAACTATAGAATGCTGTTTTATTTTTGTCAATGCGCCATTGAGGAACTTCTCATTATTCTTTTTGTTGTGTCCTTTCTGCACGTGAAGGGAAAGGGGTGATCCGGTGTGCAGATATCGCGCTGAGAATGGCGGGGGAGAGGTCTCTGAAGACCGGCTCGGTCAGGACGATTCCGTATCGCGTCCCTGACTGAGACGCAGAGAAAATCAGTCGTCCGCCTGCAGTTTGGCCAGGGCCTGCACCGCCCGACAGCGGAGCTGGGGTCGGTTGTCATTCAGGGCCTTGAGCAGGGCCTCTTCTCCGTCGGGCAGGCCGAGGTTGCCCAGTGATTCGATTGCCGCCAGGGCAATCTGTTCCTCACGTCCGATGAGTGAGGCAAGAACTTTCGGCAGACGCGGATCGTGAAACCGGCCCAGGGCGGTAGCAATCTCTGCAACCACACCGGCTTCTGGGTCGGAGAGAGCCCTGACCAGGGGGGCAAGGGTCTTCGGGTGGTGCTTTTCGCCCAGAACACGAGCAACAGCGGCCCGCAAATCGGGATCCTCCGACTTTAATGCTGCGATCAACGGGATGAAGACCTTGCTCGAATGGACCCGACCGAGGGCGTGAACAGCAGCAATACGGCTGCGGCGGTCTGCACCAGTTAACTGTGCCAGCAGTTGCGGCAGATTACCCAGCGCCTCCAGTTGGTCGAGAGCCGTAGCGGCGGCATCACGAACCTGAGGGTCCTGGTCTGCAAGGGCTCTTTTCAGGGCGGATTTTCTTTGCTCAAGCATCGGTCATATCCTCTGGACTCAAGAGATACCCCGCTTTATCTTCGGGGTCAAGTCTGGCGCAACCATTAGAGCCTGTGCATTTATTCAGACTGCCAACTTGTATTATTGTGGGGCAGGGGGTATTATTCTGTTTACATGCTTGGATCGAGGGGGTGGTTATGAAAAAGAGGTGGATGTCGAATCTGGTGGAGCTCGCGCGTCGTTTGCAAGACGGTCTGGGCTCCATTTTTATTTGTGCCCTGCTGGTCGTTCTGCTGTCTGTTGTTCCGGTTGCAGCGCAGGAGGATTCACTGCGTGAGACTGCGGAGAGTTTTCTTGAGTTGCTGGATGGTGGCAGTTATCAGCAGGCCTGGTGGGAGGGGAGTGAGTTGCTGCATATGACCAGCAGCCTCGATCAATGGGTAGACGAGGTGCGGGTGCGGCGTGAACTCTTTGGTGAATTCAAGGAGCGTTCGGTCAAAAGTGGGGTCAGTCGCACCAGCTTGTCCGGCTTTCCCGACGGGGACTTTGAAATTCTGCTTTTTGACAGTCGTTTCGAAAACAAGCAGAAGGGCCTTGAGATGCTGGTTTTCGTCAAAAGCCCTTATGGTGACTGGAAGCTGGTCTCTTATCGTTTGCGCTGATGCGCTGCAGGAATTAAAAACAAAAAAGGATGTGCCTGCTGAATAGCGGCACATCCTTTTTCATTTTTAACGGGATTCCGGGAGCAGATTCTAGAATGGGATCTCGTCATCGTCGTTGTAGGTCGGTTCTTCGAAGCTGTTGTTCTGCGGCGTGGCTTGTGATTGCTGCTCGCTGACTCGATTGTTCTGCTGCTGTCCGCCCTGAGCATTCTGGTTGGTATAGTTGTTCTGCTGCCCGCCTCCGTAACTGCCCTGATCATCATTTTTGCTGCCGAGCATTTGCATCTGGTCGGCAACAATTTCAGTGATATAGCGCTTGTTGCCGTCCCGGTCGTCATAGGAGCGGGTCTGGATCTTGCCTTCGATGTAAATCTGTTTTCCCTTGTGCAGAAACTTGCCGCAGATCTCGGCCAGCTGACGCCAGGCGACAATATTGTGCCACTCGGTTTTTTCCTGGCGGTTGCCATCCCGATCTTTGTAGCGCTCGGTTGTTGCAATAGAAAAGGTTGCGACCGCGACCCCTGAAGGGGTATAGCGAAGTTCAGGGTCTTTACCCAGATTCCCGACCAGAATAACCTTGTTGACCGACATGGCGTCCTCCTTTTTCGTCATTAAAAAGCCGCCACCGGCGACTCGGTTTTTAACCGCTCTTCAGTGAAAAAATAATTATCAGGCAAAATGTAGCCGATTGCGCACCACGAGTAAACCGGTTAATGCGGCGAGGTGAAAAATGATTGACAAAAATGCTTAGATTTCAGTAATATAGCGAATTTATTACTCGTTTCCTGGTCCGGAGGGTTCCGGTCGACCCAGGTCGTGGAGAATCGGGCGTGCTACGCGCAATCTTCTTTAATCTCTGTTTTTTCCCCTGGACCGCACTGGTGATTATCTGCGGGGCGCCATTTTCCCTGATCAGCCCTGATTATATGCATAACTGCGGCCGGATCTGGGGGATTGTCTCACTGTGGCTAGCCGGTGTCAGGCTCCGGGTTGAAGGTGTCGAACATCTTCCAGGTGGGGACCAGCCGGTGATTTTTGCCGGTAATCATCAGAGTAATTTCGACATTCTGTGCTACTTTGCCGGGTTGCGTTTGCAATTTCGCTGGATGGCCAAGCAGGAACTGTTTCGGATCCCTCTGTTCGGTCTGGCGATGCGTCGATGCGGATATATTTCGATTGATCGGCGTGATCGACGCAAGGCGATGAAAAGCATGCTTGCTGCCGCCGAGCAGATTCGTAATGGGACTTCGGTGGTGATTTTTCCTGAGGGAACCCGTAGCGAAGATGGACATCTGCAGGAGTTTAAAAAAGGCGGGTTTCTGATCGCCCTCAAGGCGCAAGTGCCGATTGTCCCGGTTGCCATCAGCGGCAGCCGGAATGTGTTGCCAAGGGACCGCTTCTGGATTCGTTAAGGAACTATTCGCCTGCAGATTTTACCCCCGATTGAAACTGCCGGCCTGACCAGCAAGGACTCGGATAAGTTGACGGTCCAGGTGCGAGACAGCCTTGCGCTTGCCATCGAAGAGGAGTGTGCAGATGTCGCAGTCGCCTGAAACCGGGATACGCCTTATGCCCCTTGGCGGCCTGGGTGAAATCGGCCTGAATATGATGGCTCTGGAGACGCAGGGCAAGATCCTGCTGATCGATTGCGGCCTGATGTTTCCTGAAGCCTACATGATGGGCGTTGATCTGGTTCTGCCCGATGTGACGATGCTGGCTGACCGGGTTGATGATATTGTCGGACTGATCCTGACCCACGGTCATGAAGACCACATCGGTGCGATCCCCTTTCTCTGGCACCTGCTCGGTTGTCCCGTGATTTACGGAACCAGGTTGACGCTCGGTCTGCTGCACAACAAGCTCAAGGAGCATCATCTGGAGACGGATGTCGTACTTGAAACAGTTGTGCCACGTCAGGCCTTGGATCTTTCTCCGTTCACCGTTGAACCCTTTCGTGCTGCCCATTCCATTGTCGACGGGGTCGGTTACGCGATCGGTACCCCGGCGGGAAGGGTGGTGCATACCGGCGATTTCAAGATTGATCAGACCCCGGTGGATGGAGAGAAAACCGATCTGGCGCGACTGGCCGAACTGGGCGAGGAGGGGGTGCTGCTGTTGCTGGCCGATTCGACCAATGTCGAGAATGCCGGCTACACCCTTTCTGAAACCACCGTCGCCAAGGCCTTTGCCGAGATTATTCCGACCTGCAAGCGGCGGGTTGTCGTCGCAACCTTCTCATCGAATATTCACCGCATCCAGCAGGTGATTGACGCTGCGGTTGCCGGCGGGCGCAAGGTGTTGGTCAATGGCCGGAGCATGGTGTCGAATATCGCAATTTCGCGGCAGCTCGGCTATCTGCGGGCCAGTGATGAACAGTTTATCGACCTGCGCGAGATGCGTGATCTGCCGCCGGACAAGGTCTTGATCCTGACCACCGGCAGCCAGGGAGAACCGCTCAGTGCGTTAATGCGGATTGCCCTGGGCGATCATAAACAGATTGCGCTTGAAGAGGGGGATACGGTCATTCTCTCTTCCAAGTTCATCCCCGGCAATGAAAAGGCGATCTCTGACCTGATCAATAATCTCTACCGGCGCGGGGCCGAGGTCTTTTACGAAAAAACCAGTGAAATCCATGTTTCGGGACATGCCAGCCGCGAAGAGCTTAAACTGCTGCATAATCTGGTGCGACCGCGCTATTTTGTGCCGATCCATGGCGAGTATCGGCACCTGGTCAAACATCGTCAATTGGCAATCGAGCTGGGCATGCCGCCTCAGGATACGCGGGTCCTTGAAAACGGCCAGTCGTTGCTGATTGGCAGTGCCGGTCTTGAAACCGGTGAGAATTTCGAGCGCGGCCGGGTTTTCGTTGACGGCAAGGGGGTTGGTGATGTCGGCAGCATGGAACTGCGTGACCGGCGTCATCTGGCCAACCATGGGCTGGTGATTGCGATGCTGGCGGTTAATCAGAGTACCGGTGAGGTTGTCTACGGCCCGGAACTGTTTACCCGCGGTTTTGTTCCTGAAGAGGAACAGATCGGTGAGCAGTTGCTTGAGGAAGCTCGTCAGCAGTTACGGGAACTGCTGGCCGAACAGAGTCCGGAGGCGGTTGCGGATTGGGAGGAGTTGCGGGTCAACGTGCGTAAGACCCTGCGGCGCCTGTTTAATCGCAGTCTGGGCCGTCGGCCGCTGATTCTGCCGGTAATTCTGGAACTTTAAACTTCGATGTGCGTCGTTAGACAATGAAATAACGAACGGAAACCATGACTATTTTTCAAGCGATTATTCTTGGCCTGATTCAGGGATTGACTGAATTCTTCCCGGTTTCTTCCTCCGGACACCTGGCGATTGCCCAGCATTTTCTGCCAGGATTCTCACAGCCGGGCCTGCTGTTTGATGTTTTGCTGCACGCTGGAACCATGGCAGCGGTTGTTCTCTATTTTCGCAGCGATATTGTCAGGTTGCTGCGTTGTTGTTCCCCAGGCGGAGATTCTGGTGATCGGCGGGTCTTGCTGTTGTTAATTCTCGCTTCGGTGCCGACCGCAATCATCGGGTTGGCTGCCAAAGATGTCGTTGAACAATTGTTCGAGTTGATGCCGCTGGTCGGGGCGATGTTGGTGGTTACCGGTCTACTGCTGTTCTATGCTGGGCGGGCACAGTCGGGAGGGCGGACGCTGGAACAGATGGGCAAACTTGATGCCCTTCTAGTCGGGATTGCTCAGGGTCTGGCCGTGATGCCGGGGATTTCCCGTTCCGGTGCGACCATCGGTTGTTTGCTATTACGCGGCATTGACGCCACGGCGGCGGCACGCTTCTCCTTTTTACTGGCTCTTCCTGCAGTCGGGGGCGCAACTCTCCTGCATATCAAGGATCTTGGACAGGTAGGCGGTGCCGAGATTCCTGCGTATCTGATCGGCACGCTGGTTGCGTTTG
>JAJRWF010000059.1 GCA_024276905.1 Deltaproteobacteria bacterium | reverse complement strand
TTTCGAGCAGCAGCATCTGGTCGCGCAGTCGGGCCGCTTTTTCAAAGTCAAGATCGGCAGCAGCAGCCAGCATCTGGTCTTTGATCTCGCCGATCTGTTGTCGCAGTTGGTCAGGGTTGGTGTAACGGCTTTCGGCTTCTGCGACCAGGAATGTTTCCTCTTTGCCGCGGCCGAGATCTTCAAGAATGGTGCGCAGTGATTTTTTAACTGTGCGAGGTGTAATGCCATGCCGCTTGTTATGTGCCAGCTGTTTTTTTCTCCGCCGCTCGGTTTCGTCAATACAGGCCTGCATCGAGCGAGTGATTTTGTCGCCATACATGATGACCCGTCCGGCAACATTACGTGCCGCTCGCCCGCAGGTCTGGATCAGTGAACGGGCCGAGCGCAGGAAGCCTTCCTTGTCGGCATCGAGGATCGTCACCAGCGAGACTTCAGGGATGTCCAGACCCTCGCGCAGCAGGTTGATCCCGACCAGCACGTCAAACTCTCCCTCGCGCAGACCGCGGATGATCTGCATTCGTTCGATGGTGTCGATATCCGAATGCATGTAATTGACGCGGATGCCGACCTCCTGCAGGTAGCTGGTCAGATCTTCGGCCATCCGCTTGGTCAGGGTAGTGACCAGCACCCGCTCGTTCTTCGCGACGACCTCTCGGATCTCACCGATCAGGTTATCGACCTGATCGCGAGCCGGACGCACCTCGATCGGCGGATCGACCAGCCCGGTCGGACGGATCACCTGTTCAACAAATACGCCATCGGCTTTTTCGAGTTCGTAGTCGGCCGGGGTCGCCGAAACATAGACAGTCTGCGGCTGTCCGGCGGTGAACTCTTCGAACATCAAGGGCCGGTTGTCGAGGGCACTCGGCAGTCGGAAGCCGAAATTGACCAGGGTTTCCTTGCGCGAGCGGTCACCGCGGTACATGGCACCAACCTGGCTGACACTGACGTGGCTTTCGTCGATGACCATCAGCGCATCATCCGGCAGGTAGCTGAGCAAGGTCGCCGGTGGTTCACCCGGCTGGCGCCGGTCGAGAAAACGGGAATAGTTTTCGATCCCCTGGCAGTAGCCCATCTCCTCAATCATCTCGATATCGAACAGAGTACGTTGTTCAATGCGCTGGGCCTCAAGCAGCATATTGCGCTCACGAAAATACGGGATGCGTTCCAACAGCTCATCCTGAATATCCTTGACCGCCTGTTTGAGGGTCGGCTTGGTCGCGACATAGTGACTGGCAGGAAAGATGCCGGTGCGTTCCAGGCGGTCAATGACCTGCCCACGCAGTGGGTCGATCTCACTGATTGCGTCGATTTCATCACCGAAAAATTCGATGCGTAGAGCCCGTTTTTCTTCATAAGCCGGAAATATTTCAACCGAGTCGCCACGGACCCGGAAGGTTCCGCGATGAAAATCGATATCGTTACGCTGGTACTGAATTTCGACCAGATCTTTCAAGAACTGGTTACGATCCATCTCCATCCCGACCTGAATATTGACCAGCATGCCGTAATAGGCTTCCGGGGATCCGAGGCCGTAGATACAACTGACCGAAGCGACAATCAGGACATCACGGCGGGTCAGCAAACTGCGGGTCGCACTGTGGCGCAGCTTGTCGATCTCTTCATTGATCGAACTGTCTTTTTCGATAAAAGTATCGGTTGAGGGGACGTAGGCTTCCGGCTGGTAATAATCATAGTAGCTGACGAAATACTCAACCGCATTGTCGGGGAAAAGTTCCTTGAATTCACCGTAAAGTTGTGCAGCCAGGGTTTTGTTATGGGCCAGCACCAGGGTTGGTTTCTGCACCTGTGCGACCACATTGGCCATGGTGAAGGTTTTACCGCTGCCGGTCACGCCGAGCAACACTTGATGACGGTCGCCGCGTTCGATCCCTGCGACCAGTCCGGAAATCGCCTGGGGTTGGTCGCCCTGGGGAGTGAACTCGGATTTCAATTCAAAACGGGCCATAGATTTCTTTCGTGCTGGAGAAGACGAGGGAATGGCTTCAGGGTAACTCAGGAGCAAGCCGGGATGGAAGACCCTATGGTGTCATCGGCGGGACCCACAGCTTTGGATCAAGCCGCTGGTCGAACCAGTTAATTCGCCAGTCGAGGTGCGGTCCGGTGACTCGGCCGCTGGCACCGACCAGTGCGATCCTGTCTCCCTGCCGAACCGGCTGCCCTTCTTTGACCAGAATTTTACTCAGGTGCAGAAAGCTGGAGGAGAGGCCGAAACCGTGGTCGATGATCAGGGTTTTGCCCGAGGAGAACATTCCCGGATGTGCCAGGCGCACGATACCGCCCGCCGGAGCCACGACCGGGGTACCGGCGGGGGCCGCAATGTCGACACCGAAATGCGGGCGACGCGGTTCACCGTTAAGAATGCGTTGACTCCCGTAAATCCCGCTGATTCTTCCCTTGAGAGGCCAGATAAATGGTTCGGAAAAGGGCATCCGTTGACTGAGCTGTTGCCGGGCGTTCCAAACCTGATTTGCTTCATGGCGAATTCTGCGCAGATCTGCGGTTGAAGGTTCCATCATTTTTTTACTGATGCCGTCGACCTTTTCGATCTGGTAGTTGCGGGGCTGAAGTTGAAGGGTCAACACCCTTTCCCGACCATTGGTATCAACCAGAGAGATGTGTTGTTGCAGGTCGGCATCACGGCCGAAACCGAGCAGAAAACGGTTGTCGGTGGTCAGCTGAAGCGGGCGGTCCCCATAGAAAACCCGGTTGCCGTCCGGAGCCTGACCGATATAGAAACCGCCGGGCTGCAACGAGTTTTCCCCAGCGCGGACAGGTGGGCAGAAAACAAAGAGAAAGAAGAAAATAAAAACCAGTTTCATATGGGGACAATCACTATTTTTTTTGTCTGCGGTACCGCATTAGCACCGGGCTGATGATGGGCTCGCCAAGTATAGCAAGATGCGACCTGTTTTGCTCAGGTTATGATTCTGCCCGCCCTTATTGATTGGGTCAAGACGGGACAGCAACCCGTGTGGAAATTTCTGCCCGGTCGGCACGGAAACTGATCAGAAAAATTCCGACCAGAACCACCAGCCCGAACAGGTGGATCCACCAGCTGACAGGACAGAGCAGGGCTGCGGCCGCTCCCAGGGACAGCAACCGGGACAGGGGATTAAGCCGTGATTCCATATGGCCTTGCAGGGCGGCAGTAAAGGCATAGAGTCCGAACAGGGCGAAGAAGAAGATCTCGAAAACTTCTCCCCAGGAACCGCCGATGAAGGGTGTATAGGCAAAAAGGAGCGGGATGATATACAGCCCCTTGGCAATCTTCCACGACTGAAGACCCGTTTCCATCGGTTTGGTTCCGGCGATCGCCGCGCCGGTAAAGGCGGCCAGCGCAACCGGCGGGGTGACGTTGGAATCCTGGCTCAGCCAGAAGACAATCAGGTGGGCCGAGAGCAGGGCAAACATCAACACATCGGGGCTCAGGACTGCCTCGCGGATCAGGCTGGCCATGTCGATCGGAATCGCATCTATAATCGCCCTGGCGGAAGCAATCGTCATCGGATTACCGATATCCGCCAGACGGTCGGGGACTGCGACCATGAAAAGCGCTTTGGCGGTCTCGGGGATCTGGCCACCAGCCAGGGCGTCGACCAGCAGGCCGTCGGCGATCAGGCCGTGCAGCGCCGGGGCCGAAAGGGTCCCGAGAACAATATAGGCGGCGGTCACCGGCAGGCCCATACCGAGAACCAGCGAGGCCAGAGCAATCAGAGCAATGGCAATCACCAGGCTGTGTCCGGCCCATTGGGTAATCATCAGCGAAAAGGTGTTGCCGATCCCGGCGGTGGCAATGACATTGACGATCAGGCCGACGGCGCAGAGGAGAATGGCGGTCATCACCATATTCTGTGCGCCCATCGCCAGGGCCTCGATGATCGCCTTCGGGCCCATGCGATTGGGACTCAGCCAGGAGGAAACCACCACCGCGACAATACTGATCCAGGCGGCATAGGTCGGGGTGAAGCCGTAGATCAACAGACCGATCAGCACCCCGATCGGCAGCAGGAAGACAATCCCGCCCTGTTTGATCACTTCGATCGCCGAGACTTTTTCACCATCGAGGGCGTTGACGTAGCTGCGTTTGGCCTCAATCCGGACGAAAAAAGCCACGGTGGCAAAGTAGAGGATCGCCGGCAGGATACTGACCAGTACGATGGTGGTGTATGAAATCTGGGTGTAGGTCGCCATGACGAAGGCTCCGGCACCCATGATCGGCGGCATCAATTGGCCACCGGTCGAGGCCGCGGCTTCGGTTCCGGCGGCGAATTTGGCCGGGAAGCCGGCGCGTTTCATCAGCGGGATGGTAATGACCCCGGTTGAAGCGGTATTGGCGACCGCAGACCCGGAAATAGTGCCCATCAGCCCCGAGGCCATGACGGCGACAATCCCCGGTCCGCCGACCATCCGTCCGGCGACCGCGCGGGCCAGATCGATGACGAATTCCCCGGCGCCTGAGCGCAGCAGAAAGGCCCCGAAGAGGATAAACATGAAGACATAGGTCGAAGAGATGCGGGCGATGGTGCCGAATAGCGCATCATCGCCGTAAACGCTGCGAAACAGGATGGTTTCCGGACTGAGTCCGGCAAACTTGAAGATTCCGCCGATCTGTCCGCCCCACCAGCCGATATAGCTCAGGGCAATGATGATCAGCACCGGGATGAACCAGCCTGCAACCCGGCGGGTAAATTCGAGCGCACAGAGAATCAGGATGATACCGGCCACCCATTCGGACGTTGCCAGACTCACCCCACGGGCGTAAATCGCATCCTCGCGTGCAATCATGAAGATTGCCGACCCGGCCGCCAGCAGACCGAGCAGAATATCGAGCGCTCGCCAGCCGACCGTTGCCTCTTTGCGCAAGGGGTAAACCAGCGCGGCAATCAGGGCAAAACCGGCAAAGTGGAGCGCGTTCTGCCACAGGGTCGGCAGCACCGTCAGTACATTGAACCAGATATGCATCAGGGACACTGCGACCCCGAGAGTCAGCAAGAGTCTGGTCGGCTGTGCTTGTACTTCGATTTCAGATGCCATCGGCGGAGTCTCCGGACGTTCCGGCCGCCCCTCAGCGGGAGCGGCCGGATCAGGGTGTTTATTTTACTTGGTCAGTAAACGGGCGGGAATCTTGATGCCGACTTCCTGGTAGTACTTGGCGGCGCCCGGATGCAGCGGCATCGGCAGGCCGGAGATGGCCTTCTCGACCGACATCGCCTTGGTTGCACCGTGGATTGCATTCAAAAAGGGCAGGTTTTCATAGATTGCCTTGGTGATCTGGTAGACGGAATCCTCATCCAGATCGGCCCGTGCGGCGAGAAAGTTCGGCTGGGCAATGGTCTTGATTGCTTTTTTCTGCCCCGGATAGGTTCCGGACGGAATCACATAGCGGGTCCAGAGTCCTCTGCCGCCGTCGGCCTGTTTCAGCTGCTGGTCGGTAAAGTCGAGAACCTGAATTTTGTCACCCATGGCGGCCATCGCCTTGGTGACCGCACTGACCGGAGCACCGGCCGGAGTTCCCATGCCGGCCACCTGACCGTTTTGCAGGGCATCCGCCGAAGGGCCGTAACCGACGTAGACCAGGTCGTAATCTTTTTTGACATCAACGCCGAGGTTCTTGAGCAAAACGGTATTGGAACCGAGGGTGCCGGAATTTTTCTTCCCCAGAGCTATCGCCTGGCCCTTGAGTCCGACCAGATCAGCGACCGTACCGGTTTTGGCGTATTTCTTCAGCACGGTGAAATGTTCAACATTCTGCCAGAGCATGGTGACGGCCCGCAGCTCTTTCTGTGGCCCGGCGCTGGCAATCGGGCCGGTGCCGTTCCAGGCGTAAGAGCCGTAAAGCCCCTGGAGGATGGCAAACTGCACCTCGTTGTCGCGCAGCAGTTTGACGTTTTCGCCCGAACCGGCCGAGTTGATCGCCGACATGCCGATCTTTTTCTTCGGTTGCAGCTTGACCTTGACCAGGGTCGACAGTGCGACCCCGACCGGATAGTAGGTTCCCCCGGTCGATGCTGTGGCCAGCAGGTAGCTGCGTTCCTTGGCGGCCAATGCGGTTGAGGTTGTCACCGCGCTGAGCAGAAATGCCATAGCTGCAATAATGAAAGTCGTCCGTCTGATACGCATCACAATTGTCATTTTCTCTCCTCCTTGTTGTTTGTCGGTCCGAATCTGTGATCCCTGAAGGTGAATCCAGGCATGGGATTATCCAGGATTGGATAGGTGGCGTTTGTTTGTGACGGGATTTACATGGCAAGGGCTGTGCCAGCGTTGCTGAGCGCTTGGATTCAGCATTTACCCCTTCGGGGGATAAAGAATTGAGCAATGGTTTGCCGAAAAAAGAGCGACAACCGGCAAGATCTTGCCGGTTGTCGCTCAGAAAAAGTCCTTCCTTTCCAGCTTGTGACGGGTCAGTTTCTCGTTGAGGGTCCGGCGCGGAAGGTTGAGTTCTGCCATCACTGCCTGTACCTCGCCCTTGTGTCTGGTCAGCGACTGTTCCAGCAGGGTTCGTTCATGCTGACGTAACATCTCTTGCAGGGAGGATCCCGGTTTCAGGGTTTCCTGGCAGGACGTGCCGAGAATTGTCGGCAGGCGGTGCTCTTCAGGCAAAGAAGAAAGGATATAACGTTCGGCGATATTTTTCAGTTCACGGACGTTACCCGGCCAGTCGTGAGCCATCAACAGGCCGGTGTCAGACGGCATGACCGACAGTGGTGGCCGCTGGTAGGTAACAGCCGCCTGGGCGATGAAATAGTCGAACAGCAGCAGAATGTCTTCCCCTCGTTCACGCAGTGGTGGAATCTGCAATTCAACCACGTTAATCCGGTAATAGAGATCTTCACGGAAGTGTCCGGCAGTACATGCGGCCAGCAGGTCGCTATTGGTGGCGCTGATCAGGCGGACGTCGATCGCTTGCGGTTCGTTACTGCCGATACGGACCACCTCCCTTTCCTGCAGGGCGCGCAGAACCTTGACTTGCAGCGGCAAGGGCATAGCTCCGATTTCATCGAGAAAAAGAACCCCGCCCTGAGCATATTCGAAGCGCCCGATACGGCGGCGGTCGGCACCGGTAAAGGCCCCCCGTTCATGGCCGAAGAGTTCGCTTTCGAACATATTTTCCGGGATGGCGCCGCAATTGACCGCCACGTATTTCCCCTGGCGGCGACTGCTGACTTCGTGCAGGCAGCGGGCTACCACTTCTTTGCCGGTCCCGGTTTCCCCCTGAATCAGGACCGGTGCATCGGTGTCGGCGATATCGAGAATTTCATCGCGCATACGGCGGACTCCCGGACAGTTGCCGATCAGGCGTTGTTCGATTCCGCTGGTTCCTTCGAGGCGATGGCGCAGGTCGCGGTTTTCCATGATCAGGCGGCGTTTTTCGCAAGCCCGCTGGATAACATCAAGCATTCGGTCCGGTTCGAATGGTTTTTCGATAAAGTCATAGGCACCCTGGCGGATTGCTTCGACCGCCATTTGGACATCGCCATGGGCGGTTACCAGCACCACCGGCAGATCCCGGTCAAGAGCATTGAGGCGAGTGAGAAAATTCAAGCCGTCCATTTTCGGCATTTTGACATCAGAAACGATCACCCCGGCCATATTATGATCGAGCTGTGCCAGGGCGGTGAGGGCATCGGGGAAGCTGCGGACCTGGTACCCGGCGAGGTCCAGCCACTGTGCCGTCGCGGCGCGCATGTCCGCATCATCATCAACCAGCCAGACTTCATCCAACGTCTCTGTCATCTTTCGTCTCCCTCGGTTTTCTCGTTCCACAGCGGCAGCCGGACAATAAAGCTTGCCCCGGCTTCGGGATTGTTGATTGCACGAATGGTTCCACCCAGATCGGTAACAATACGATAGGAGATCGACAAGCCCAGGCCCAGGCCCTTGCCGACCTCCTTGGTGGTAAAGAAGGGGTTGAACAGTTCGTCCAGGTTTTTCTTCGCGATTCCCGAGCCGCTGTCGGCGATGATAATTTTGATCTTTTGGTTTTTGACTTTGACCTGAATCCGCATTTCCCGATGCGGACTGTCGGTCATGGCATCAATGCCGTTGTGGATCAGATTGACCAGGACCTGTTCAATACGACTGCTGTCACCACAGAGGACCACCGGTTGCTGCGGCAGCTCCTGTTGAAGAACGACGTTGAACTCGCGAAACAGTGCTGCCGTCATCGACAGTGCGGATGCGATACAATCCTGGATAACAACCCGCCCGGATTGAGCCGGAGCCTTATGCGCAAAGATTTTCAACTGAGCGGTGACCGAGGCCATATGTTCGGTAATCCGGTTCACCGAAGCGAAGATCTCACGCGCTTGCGCGGTTTCCTGTCGCTCAAGCAGCAGACGGCCGCTGGCCGCATAGGTGCGCATGGCTGAAATCGGTTGGTTCAGTTCATGGACGATCCCTGCCGCCATCTGTCCCAGAGCCGCCAGCTTGCTGCTCTGGACCAGTTCGGCCTGGGCATCACGCAAGGCCTGTTCGGTGCGGCGATGCTCATCGATTTCCGCCTGCAGGCGCAGGTTGACCTGCTGGAACGCTTCGGCTTCCTGTGCCTGCCGGCGCGACAGTTGCTTCTGACGTCGTTCGCGCAGGTACATTCCCAGTGCCAGGATCAGCAGCGACAGGGCGGTTCCGGTGACGGCAACGGCCTGGGTGCGTTCACGGACCGGGGCCAGTGACGCAAGGTGCAGCAGTTTCCAGTCAAGCCCCGGCAGCGCGCGCGACAGCATCAGGTAGCTGAGGTTGTCCGCGCGCACGATCTGAAGGTTTTCGCTCAGGATTTTGCCCCTTCGCAACGGCACCAGGTTTAAGGGCTGGTCGCCATATTGTCGTCCAGCGCGGATGGTTTTGCGCTGCCCAGTAGTTAATGGTGCCAGGGTGCGGTACTTCCAGTCTTCGCGGCTGGAGAGAAAAAGCACGCCATTAGCGTCGCTGACCAGAACCGTTTCCCCGCCCTGTCGCCAGTCGGTCTGCAGGGGGTCAAGGTTGACCTTGACCACCGCAACGCCGATAAAATGCCCCTCGCGGAGGATCGGATGAGACATGAAGAAACCGGGTTCTCCGGTGGTCACACCGATGGCGAAAAAGCGCCCCTGGCGCCCTTCCCTGGCGGCGGTGAAATAGGGTCGAAAGGCATAGTTCCGTCCGAGATAGCTGAGGGGTTCACGCCAGTTGCTGGTGGCCAGGGTCTGCCCGCTTGCGTCCATGACGTAGAGTGTTGCGGAACCCGCCTTGCGGTTCAGTTCTTCCAGGTAGCTGTTGACCTCAGGAGCAGTTCGGCCGCTGGCCAGCATCTCTTTTACGCTTTCACTGCTGGCCAGAACATAGGGCAGATAGGCATAGCGGCTCAGTGCTCCGCGCAGGGTTCCGGTGTAAAGAGTGAGCCGTTCGCCCCCGGTCTCGATCATCGATTCCAGTTCGACCTGGTAGGTCAGGCGGGTTGCCTGCCAGACGGCTCCGGTAGCAATGACAATGCCGATAATCAGCAGCCACCAGGTGGGGATCTGTTTGATAAAGCGCACCATTTTCCGTTCTTTCGTGAGTCGCGACACTGTTGGGGTGTAGCAAATAGATTGCCAGATTGTTCAGCGGTGGGGAAGTGTTAGCCGGTCACCTCACGGATGCCCCTGAACCGGAGGCCAGGACAGGGACAACACAAATTGCCGCCACTGCTGCCAGTAGTCCGCGCCGCCCACATCGTAGGTATCGTTGTGTCCGGCCTGCGGGATCGAATAGAACTGTTTCGGTGACGGGGCCTGCGTAAACAGTTCTTTCGCCATCCGGAATGGAACGATTTTATCCTGCGCGCCATGGAAGATCAGCAAGGGGACACTGATCTGGGCGATTTTGGCCAGGTTATCGTAACGCGCGTTCAGCGCCCAGCCAGCCAGGCGCCAGAGCAGTGGATAGTGCTCTTTCCCCATCGCTTCGACCGAAGTAAAGGGCGATTCCAGGATTAGCCCGGCTGGCGGTTGCTCCAGCGCCAGCTGCAGCGCAACCCCGGCTCCGAGCGAGCGGCCGAAGTAGATCATCTGTTGCGTTGACCAGCCTTTTTCTTCCAGCCAGTTCAGTGCTCCGCGCATGTCGCTGTAGGTTCCCTCTTCGCTCGCCTTGCCTTTGCTCTGGCCGTAGCCGCGATAATCGAAGATGAAGACCGCAAACCCCAGCGCGCGCAGCAGGCGCAGGTTATCGACCCGGTGCGAGATGTTTCCGGCGTTGCCGTGACAGAAGAGGACCAGTGGCTGACCCTTTTCGCCGGGCAGATACCAGCCATGAAGTTGTGTTCCATCGCTGGCGGCGAAGACAACATCCTCGAATTCCAGCCCTCTTGCGTCAGGAGTCATGACCAGTTCCGCGGCGGGAAAGTAGAGAAACATATGTTCCAGTGCTGCCCAGCCCGGTGATGGGAGCAGCAGGGTGCCGAGAACAACCGGCAGGGCCTTGAACAGTTCATCGGAGTATTTCATGGAACAGTCTCCAGCGACAGGGCATCGACGAATCAAGTCTAGCAGAGAAGCGTTAAATACGACTTTCTGCTAAGCTGGTGTGAACAAAGTTCCCGCCAACGGAGAATCCAACAATGGGACCGAGCTTCACCAGATCCGATGTGTCACGGTATACGAAAATAGCGCTTCCGGCCTATCGTTATCTGCCATTTCAACCGGATATTCCTCATCCGCGCAATGATCCCGCCGGACACTCCTATGGTCAGGAAGAGGATTATCTGTCGGGTTTCGGTATCGATGACTGGCGTAATTGTGAGTCCTTCCTCTATGGTGTCGACCTGTTCAACCAGGGCTACTGGTGGGAAGCACATGAGGCCTGGGAGACAGTCTGGTTGGCTGCCGGTCGCGAAACAGAGGTGGGGAATTTTATCCAGGGCCTGATTCAGCTGGCGGGAGCCCAGCTCAAACGTTTTACCGGAGTACCGCGCGGGGCGCAGATGCTCACCGCAACCGGGATCGAAAAGCTCAGCGTTGCTCAAGGAATCTATCTGGGGATCGAAATCGCACCCTTTATCGCCGAGGTCGAACGTTGTCTCCTTGCAGATCGCGGTGAGTTTCCGACAATTGAGCTGTGTTTCTGAAGTTTATCAGCGTGCTGCACAGGGATTGCCGGTTCTGTTTTTGACTTGCCCGGCCAATTAAACTATATCTATTGGCACTTTATCCGTGGTTTTCTTGCGCGGTCGATTTTGCCGCCTTATGCTCTTCTTGGGGACACAACCGGTTGTTGTGTCGAAACTGAAGCC
>JAJRWF010000058.1 GCA_024276905.1 Deltaproteobacteria bacterium | reverse complement strand
GTCCTTAGCCCTTCGTAGGCGGACCAGGTAGTACCTTCAAAGACCAAGGATCTCATTTGCTTCCTCATTCGTTGGGGTATATCCAGAACGCCCAGCATGTGACAGGGAGGATTCAGCAATCTGTTTCATAAGGCTGGAATTTTGTAGAACATAAAGGGTTTCTTGTTCTCGCTCCCAGTCTTCCGCACCAATAACCACAAAGTCCTTACCGCTTCGGCGAGTGACTTTCAGTGGTAAGTGCTGGTGAGCAACCTGCTCCACGAAAGTTTTTAAATTGTCTCGAAACTTGTTAACGCTAACGGTATTCATGTAGAACCTCCAGTTCTGTACGGGTTTTCGGTACACAATAACAGAATAGCCCTAACCATGCAATCAAGCGGACGGAAAATACAGGCGTGTTTCCCGAAAAACAAAATCAATAATTTCGTTGGTAAACGGTAACATCTCGTCGCCGCCGCTTATCACGACCGTTGTACGGCTTGAAAAGAGCTGGTACCAAAATTTCGGAGAGGTTGTGGTTTCTTTACGAGGTGAAATCGCGTTGCGGTGGTGTGCGAATCATTTCGCGGTTGTCGTTTTTCTTTGCCGTCGGGATCGTCAGGGTTGACGGTTGGCCGTTGATCGCTTATTTTGCGAGAAGTTTTTTCAGATGGTTAAAGCTTACCGATGGTCGATTGAAGGGTTTTGCCGTGGCTCAAAAAAATAATCCGATGAAGCAGATGGTGCTTGATGCCATTGCCGGTGGCTACGCCGTAAGCTCGGAGCGTATCCAGGAATTGCGCGCCAAGAGCAAGAAGGAAATCACAACGTTAAAAACGGTTTTCTGGGTTGCTCTCGGCCTGTTCAACCTGATGGTGTGGGATCCTTTTTCGGTGCCGATTCCGGGTGCTTTGCGCTGGGGTGTTGCCCTGGGCTCGCTGGTCACTGCGCTTATTTTTCCGGTGATCGGCATTCGGCGTCACCGTGGTTACCTTTATCTGCTTGAAGATAGTTCGCAGGGGCCGAAGCGACGCAAGACGGATGATGCCGGGCGGCAGTATATGGATCGGGTCAAAAAGCAGGGGCGCTTTTTTGTGCGGGCTGAGTTTGAGCTGCTTGAAGGGGAATCCGCAACGGAATAGTTCGCAGAGAACGCTCTTACAGGCAACGGCGAGCCGATTACTCGGGTCGCCGTTTTTTTGCGGCAGTTTTCAGTTTTGGTTCTGGATTTCGGTTGAGTTTGGGCGCCGGGCTGATGATGCCTTGTTGTCTTTTTGCAACTGATGGATGAGACCGATTTTTTCCAGTTGCAGTTGGGCATGCACGCCTAACTGAGACATGAAAAGCAGGTCATGCTCGGCAAAAGGGACGTTCTTCAGATGTCCGGAAACAATCATCGTTCCAGCAATCCGGTCCTTGATGCGTAGCGGGATGCTGAGTAGGCCCGGCGGTGAAATCAGATGCTCACGTTCTTCGGTGGAAATCAGCGAATTGAGTCCGTCGGGTAGCTCATCCGTCACCAGAACAGGTTTGGCGCGCCTGGCAACAACCAGGGAAAGCCCGGCCGGTAACTGTTTGGCATAGGACTGACAGACTGTTTTGACAATACCGTGTGACACCTTGATGCCAAGGTTGTCGCCGGTGCGGTCGAACAGAGCGACAAAACCGGTCTGGGCACCGACTTCTTCGACTGTGGCGCGCAGCATTTCAGTGAAAATCGACTGAATATCATCGCCCGAGGCGAGACCGCGGATCGCTTCGTTAAGGCTCTGCATGCGATGCAGGGCCTGGTTGAGGTGGCGGTTCTTGATTTCGAGTTCCTTGAGCAGCTGTTCCTGTTCTATTCTCTGACGCTGATGAGTAAAAGCACGGCCCAGAGTATTCAGCAGGATTTCACCGGTGTCGATGGGACGAACAATAAAGTCATAGGCGCCGTTGCGCAGGGCTTGCAGCAGGGTGAAGGATGACGCATTGTGGGTCAGCAGGATAACTTCAACATCGGGGTAGATTTTTTTGGTTTCCTGCAGCAGGTAGAGACCGCTTTTTTTGGGGAGTTCGGTTTCGCTGAGAATCAGGTTGATCGGTTCGTGCATCAGGATATTCAGGCCTTCTTCACAGGAAGATGCCTGGATTGCCG
This sequence comes from Deltaproteobacteria bacterium, assembly GCA_024276905.1. GTDB lineage: Bacteria > Desulfobacterota > Desulfuromonadia > Desulfuromonadales > Geopsychrobacteraceae > Geopsychrobacter. The sequence goes on along the minus strand of JAJRWF010000058.1, from coordinate 7,902 downwards.
AGACTCCCTGACTTTCGAGCAGTGAGATCAGGTGCTCTCTGCGATCGTCCATATGGTCTACGACAAGAACCCGTTCGTCAGTCATAACCGTCTATCCTTCCGAAACCCGGATTTTTCACTTTAACATTAAACTTAATAAATACAAAGTTTTTTTATCCCGAACTTGGGCGGGATAAGACAGTGAGTTCTGCGCGGGCTGTACAGGTTGTGTCTTTCGATCTTTATCAGATCTCGGGACGGTCCTGGCGACCGCGCTTGCGGTAGTAGGAGAAAAGTGCCAGCAGGCAGCCGACAGCGGTCAGGATGCCGCCTGTGGCCGCAAGCCCGGCACCCGGATCATAGTTGATCGTCAGGCTGCTGTAGTTGGTGTAGAGCGGTTGCAGGGGCCGTAGATTCAGACTGCGCAATGCGGCTGGCGGGGACTGGGTTAAGAAATACCAGCCTCGCCAGTTACGGCCAGTTGCTGAAGTGACACTGAGCTCAAGTGCAGGGGAGCCGATCCGGTTGCTGCGATAAAGCAACTGACCATTTTTGCCGTAGCGTGCATCGGGCAGAAAACGCAGCACTTTGAGTCTGTCACCATTTTGTAAACTAATCTGATCACCCGTTTTCAGCTCAACGTGTTGTCCGGCAAGCGAAAAGAGGAAACCGACCGGGTTACGGCCGAAGCTGGCCGGGGTAACCACCAGTCCGCCTGTGAGCAGGGGCTGATTTATCCGCACTGTGCCGGCGAGGATCTGCCGGTCGCCGGCCATCAGCCTGACCTTGCTGATCATATCCGTCGGTTGACCACTGGAAGCAAAAATCGGTTCAAAACTGTCGACTGCCAGGTAGTGACCCGGCCAGTTCGGCAGCGGCGTCAGTGCTCCGACAGTGCAGGGCAGGGCGATGTGTCTCCAGCCGCCGGCAGCGCCCCAGATGAATCCGGACAGCAGCAGAATGACCCCGAGATGAATCAGGTACTCACCGCTTTTGCGCCAGCGGACGCGAATATTCAGAGCCCAGTCGATAAAGCAGCAGCAGGTGTTGAGCAGCAGCAGGATCATCATCAGCAGAAAAAGGTAGAACCACCAGCTGAGGAGGAGGTTCCCGGCGGCGATATCGTTCAGCCACTGTCCGAGAGGCATCTGTTCCAGGCGATCAAAGAGCCGTGGATTGCCCGGGAAAAGCAGGGAGCCGCCCATCAACAGAAAGGTTGCGAGAGTTGCAAGGACGATGGCCAGTTTCAGGGAGCAACAAAATTTCCACAGACGCATAATTCGCTTCTTCTCAACTTAAGGGATGATTGCTTTCGAGCAGCAGGCCGATCCCCAGGTAGGTGAAGAGGACGACGCCAAAGCCGAGAATCGACAGCAGGGGGTAACCGGTCCCCTGCCAGCGACGGATAAACTTGGCATGGCACATCCCGGCGTAAAACAGCCAGACCAGAAATGACCAGACCCCCTTGATATTCCATGAGAACCAGTAACCCCAGGCCTCGTAGGCCCAAATTCCGCCGATCAGCATACAGAGGGTGAAGAGCACAAAGCCGAGAAAAATGGCTTCTTCATTCAGTTTACGCAGCAGTATACGGTCAGGTAGCAGGGGTGAGTTGATGCGCTGCTGGAACAGGTAGAGAACGCCGAGCGAAAAAGCCATGGCAAAAAAAGCGTAACCGAGAAAGGACAGTGCGATATGGGTGCTGAAGTAGATAGTGTCGAGACTTGGAATCAATGTCGGCAGTGAGCTGTCACGACCGACGGCAAAACCGATCAGCAGCAAATTGAGCAGCATCACGAACAGACCCGAGGCGCCGATCCGGTAACGCAGATCGAAGTAAATATAACAGCAGGCCAGGGCCCAGCTGAAGAAGAAAAGGGTTGAAAACAGATTGGTAACGGGCAGAAATCCGGCCAGTTGCCAACGCCACAGCAGGCAGGCGGTCTGCAAGGTGAAGCCTCCCAGAATCAGACCGAAAGCCGTTTTTCTCACCAGAGCCGAGGGCCTGAAAAAATGCCATAAATATGCGAGTACTGCGAGCAGATAAAGGACAGCGGCCAGATGGAAAAGCTGCAGGTTGTTCATAGGAAGAACGCCAGTCGTCAAGGGTCGGTTTCAAGCGTAAGCTAGCATGTTAACACCTTGCTTGTGAAGCTTTACCATTGTCAACCTCGACTACGTCACGTGGTTGACAATGCGGGATCTGCGTGCTAGTTTTCGCGCCATGCCTGAACAACTTCACAGTCTTAGGATGCGCTCCAGTTGCGGGAGAGAGCATATTTCCGGTGCTGAGCGCCTGCTTGATTTTGCGCAGCTGGAAGAGGAAATGTCTTCGATGCTGCAGCGTGCACTCGGCCATCCACGAGGGCGTGCGGAACGAATCTGCTTGACGCTGGAGCCGGTGAAGGCGGCAACGGTCCGCAGGGAATCGCTGTTGTCTCTTTCGACATTCCAGGTTGAAAACTGGCAGCAGGGACGACGGCTGGCCGGTGATTTACTCAAAAAACTCGGGCTGGAGCGGGTGCTGGTTGAGGCTGCGGTTGCGCAATTGTCGGCCGGTCCGGCAGCGCAGGGTGGCGTAATGCGCGGTGCCATGCTGATCGACGCTCTGACCGGGCAACGTTGTGAATCTGACAGGTCACGTGGAGTCAGGGTCAGTCGGATGGATGTCGATCCGGGAGCCCGGCAGTCCATTCAATGTCTGTTGGCTGGACAGGGGTTTGATGACCCGCAGAGAATCGTCGAGGCCTGGACGCTGGCAAGCAAGGTTGCACTCTGCCCGCAGGTAATTGCCGAACTCTGCTGGTCGGACGATCCTGATTATCTGACCGGATATATCGCTTCGGCACAAAATGGCTATCAACGGATCAGCCAGCTGAAAAAAGCGGGCAGTCGCATTGGGGGTCGGATTTTTTTTATTCGTCCCGGCACCAACCTGTCCGCTCTGACGGATTTTCTACAGCGTGATCCGATTTTGTTTCACGCTCCGGGAACCTAAGGAGGTTATCAGGGATGCAGGACCTCAGATTGCAGTTGGATGAGCTCAGGGCCCAGGATTTATTGCGCTCATTGCGTGAGATCGAATCGGCCCAGGGTCCGCATGTGCAGATTGGTGGCAAGGACTGCTTGTTACTGTGCTCAAACAATTACCTCGGCCTGGCTAACCATCCGCTTCTGGTTGAAGCTGCGTGTCGGGCCAGTCGCGATTTCGGTGTCGGTTCGGGAGCCAGCCGTCTGGTCTCCGGCAGTATGAGCCTGCACCATCGCCTCGAAGAGGCTATTGCCGTGTTCAAGGGCACCGAGACGGCACTGCTCTTCAATAATGGTTATGCGGCCAATTGCGGGATTATTCAGGGGCTGGTCGGCCCCGATGACATTATCTTTTCCGATGCTCTCAACCATGCGTCGATCATCGATGGTTGCCGGTTATCCGGCGCCCGGGTTGACGTCTATCCTCATAACGACATGTCTGTACTGGAGCAGATGTTGAGTGCAGCATCGAAACAGCGGCGCGGACGCTGGTTGATTGTCAGTGACGGGGTCTTCAGCATGGACGGAGATCTGGCTCCCCTTGATCGTCTGGTTGAACTGAAGGAACGTTTTGATGCCTGGCTGATGATTGATGATGCGCATGGCGGTGGGGTTCTGGGCGCAGGTGGTCGCGGCACGGCGGAACATCTCGGCTGTCTGGGCAAAATCGACTTGCAGATGGGGACCTTCGGTAAGGCCTTCGGCAGTTTCGGGGCTTATCTGGCCGCGTCGCGTCCGGTTATCGATCTGCTGATAAATCGGGCGCGCAGTTTTATCTATTCGACCAGTCTGCCACCGGGGGTTGTTGCTGCAAACCTGGCGGCATTGCAACTGGTTGACAGTGCAGAAGGTGCCGAGCGCCGACAGCAGCTTGAGGAGAATCGGCGTTTGTTTGTCGCGCGACTGCAGGAATCCGGACTGGATATCTGTGGCAGCAGCACGCAGATTGTGCCGATATTAACGCGTGATCCACAACCGACAATGGACGCTGCCGCAAGTTTGCTCGAACGCGGGATCTGCCTGAGTGGTATTCGTCCGCCGACGGTCCCTGTCGGGAGCTGTCGCTTGCGTGCCACCCTGATGGCGGATCATCAACCGCAGGAAATTGTTGCGGCGGCCGAAAGCATTGTTGCACTTCTGGCGGAGATGGATGCCCGTGGCTGACGAACTGCACCACCGGACACTTCAACATGGCCGTATCTGTTGGCGTGAGCTGGGCGCAGGGCCGCCGCTGGTTCTGTTGCACGGCTGGTCGATGTCTCATGCGGTTTTCAGCGAACTTGCCGCTCTGCTGGCGGATGATTTTCGTTTGTTGATTCCGGATCTGCCGGGACATGGTGGGTCTGAGCGACTTGATCCCTGTGCTCTGAAGTCGATGGCGCAGGTTCTGGAGCACTGGTTTCAATCCCTCGATCTGAAGGCGGTGAATTTACTCGGTTGGTCGTTGGGCGGACAGTTGGCCCTGCAGTTTGCGACAGAATATCCGGCGCGAGTCAAGCGCTTGATATTGCTGTCGTCGACCCCAAGATTTTGTGCCGCAGAAGACTGGACCGCCGGTCTCTCGCAGGGGGAATTACGCAGTTTGCGCCGTGGGCTGAAAAACAGATATCTGGCCACCATGGGTGAGTTTTTTGATCTACAGTTCGAAGGAGAGTGCTTGTCGAATGACAGGCGCAGGCAGATTCTGCAATTTGCCGTCAGGCCGATCGGACCGCCCGACCCCGCAGATGCACTCGCGACACTCGAAATTCTCGGAAGGGAGGATCTGCGGCCGTTGCTGAAGGACATCCAGCAACAGACGTTGGTTGTCCATGGTGAAGCAGACAGGATTATTCCCCCTGCCGCCGGTGAATATCTGGCGAAAACCATGAGAAATTCACGATTGATTAGTCTGCCGGGGATCGGCCATGCGCCCTTTTTAAGTCGCCCTGAACGCTTGGCTCAGTTGCTTAAGGAATTCTGCGCGTGACCCTGAATGAAGACAGTCTCCGCCATGATCAGGTCAGGCGGAATTTCTCACGTCATGCAGCAGAATATGATCGCTACGCGCAGGTGCAGAAAAGGGTGGCTGCGAATCTGTTGCGCTGCCTGCCGTCGTCGTCGGTGCAAGGGCAGAGTCTTGAAGTCGGCTGTGGTACCGGGATGCTCAGCCGCCTGTTTTTGCGACGATACCCCGCCGCCAGGCTCCTGCTGTCAGATATTGCTCACGGCATGAGTTGTCGCATCGGGGAAGATTTTCCGCAGTGCCCGGTTGTTGACGCGGATGCCGTTGCATTGCCCTTTGCCAGTGAATGTTTTGACCTGGTGCTTTCGAGTTCTGTCTACCAGTGGGTCGATCATCTGCCACAGGCCTTTGCGGAATTGCAGAGAATTCTGCGTCCCGGCGGGACGGTTGTGCTGGCACTGTTTGGTGAACGGACCCTGTTTGAACTGCGACAGTCTCATGCCGAGGCTGTCGGCAGGGGCCTGTCGCACAGCCAGGGTTTCCCTGACAGTCATCAGCTGCGTTTAGCTCTGGAAGGGCGGTTCGAAATTGAGTCGCTGGATGAGTCTGAAGAAATCGAATGGCATCCTGGAGTTCCGCAGCTGTTACGGGCACTCAAGGCGATAGGGGCGCAAAATGCCAGTCGTCAACGTCCGTCCGGGCTGAGTTCGCGTCAGATGATGCAACGGATGTATGACTGCTATTCGCGTCGTTTCGAGGTTGATGGAAAGATTCCGGCCACCTATGAAGTCCTCTATTTGCGGGCTCGAAAAATCTAGTGTCCCGTTTGGTGCGTTGTGTCAATTCATTCTGAGTTATTTTGACTGCGGACAAGGCGCGCCGACGCAGGTCTCGCCTGCGTTAAGCCGAGGAGGAGGAACGTAGGCCGCAGCCAAAAGGGCCAGAATGAGAAGGCAAAATTAACCGCACGGGACACGAGAGCATTCCTTTTCAGCAAGGCAGTATGGAAACAGGGCCGTTCCTGTGCAGGAACGGCCCTGTTTTGACTGGCGGAATGTCTTGCCGAATCAGATGCTGGTGTGGCACTCTTCTGAGGCGTCGAAAAGTGCACTGACAATTCTTTGTGCTTCGGGGCAGGTGACCCGGTAGAAAACCTCGACTCCTTCACGACGGCCCGAGATGATGGCTTTGTTTTTGAGCAGTGCCAGGTGTTGTGAAACTGTTGCCTGAGGCAGACCGAGACATTCCCAGATTTTTTTGACGTTACATGACTCTGACAGCAGCCCTGCGACAATTTTCAGCCGCACAGGGTGGCCAAGTACCTTCAGGATGTCTGATTCACGCGTGTAATCCTGATGCTTGTCGAAGGGGATTTTTTCCATGTCGGGCCGCCTCATTTAAAGTAAAATTGAATATATGAATATTAATTGTGAACATACCGCAGGTCAAGCACAATAGTTGAACGCTCCCCTCGGGGTCAGTACTGCCCTGATGCAGGAAAAGGAATCTTCTTTGCTCACATCCATCATTCTTCTGTTTGTCGGGTTGTTGTTGCTTTACTATGGCGCGGAATATCTGGTCAAGGGCAGCTCACAACTGGCGCTGTCGTTTGGAATTCGCCCACTGATTATCGGTATGACGGTTGTTGCACTGGCAACCAGTATGCCGGAAATGATGGTTTCTCTCGCGGCCGTTTTCAAGAAGTCTACGGACCTTGCGGCGGGAAACATCATCGGTTCAAATATTGCCAATATTGGATTGATCCTCGGAGCAACAGCCTTGATTGCACCCATGGCTGTTGCCCGGGGTACGCTGGTGCGTGAATTGCCGATCATGTTGTTTGCAAGCGCGACGGTCTTCGTCCTTGCACTCGATGGTCAGCTCGGTCGTTTTGACGGTTTTTTACTGCTGACCGGGCTGGTTTTCTTCCTTGGCTATTGCTACCTGTCTAGCCGCAAGTCGTTGACAGCAACAGATAACGCCACCGGTCGGGCGGGTTCTCCACCGCATCGTGGACGCAACCTGCTGCTGATTCTGGTCGGGATTGTCGGTCTTGGCCTGGGGGCGGAGCTGATGGTGCGTTCGGCAGTCTTTATCGCCCGCCAACTGGGTGTTTCGGATCTGATTATCGGCATGACGGTTGTTGCCCTTGGCACCAGCCTGCCGGAGTTTGCTGCCTCTACAGTCAGTGCGTTAAAGGGAGAGGCGGACCTGAGTGTTGGAAATGTTCTCGGCAGTAATATCTTCAACCTGTTTTTTGTGCTTGGTTTCTGCTCCTTGATGCGACCGATCAAGATCGATACCAGTGTCATCGGCTACGAATTGCCCCTGATGATGTTATTCAGCCTGGCGCTCTGGCCGCTGATACAGAGACGTCTGCGCCTCGGCAGGACCGAGGGCGGTTTGTTGCTTCTGGCTTATCTGATCTTTATTTCTTTTTACTTTCTGTAACAGAGTATGCAGATGAAGATGAGTATACTGCTGTGCCTTCTTTCCTTTCAGCTTCTGCTGGTCACCACCGTTCGAGCTGAAACGGTTGCTGAAGGGGTTTCTCTCCGTTTGCCGATAGAGAGCCTGGTGGGTGAAAAACTGTCCTACAATATTTCCTTTCTCTGGTTTTCAAAGATCGCGCGTGGAGAAATCAGCCTTGAATCCGGCTCCAGGCCCGGAACCTATCTGGCAACGCTCAAAGCCAAAACGCGGGGGATGGCCGCATTCTTTACCCGTAACCGGGTAGAAACCTATACCACCCTGATGGAGGAAGGTCCTGACGGTTTGTTGCGCCCGTTGCTGCAGACTGCTGACACCCGAAAAGGGAAAGGCAAGAAGGTGACCCATCGCCTGACCAGCTATGATTTCGATTTTTCAAACCGACAGGTCATCTATCGCAAGTTGATTGATGGACGTGAAAAGAAGAAGATCGTTCTGCCGATGGAGACGGACAAACC
>JAJRWF010000057.1 GCA_024276905.1 Deltaproteobacteria bacterium | reverse complement strand
AGGCAACACTCAACCAGACTGATCCTGAAACCGTTGCTGAAGCGGCCCCGGCTTATCTATTATTATTTGACAGTCTGATCGAGTCCGACCCGAACGATGTTGGCTACCTGCTGGATGCGGCCGGGCTCTATGCCCTGTTCGGCGATCTGATGGTCACGGATGCTGCACGCGCTAAACTGCTCAGTGAACGTTCCTTCGATTATGCCAATCGCGCCATCTGCAATGATGAAGATGACCTCTGCGGCCTGTCACAACTTTCCTTCGATCCCTTTGTTGCCAGAATGGGCAATTTCGACGAGCTCGATCCGGCGCTGCGGTTGGTTTATCTGCAGAGCTGGCTGGTTTACCTGAAGCATCATGCCGATGACTGGAATGAACTGGCCAGGTTGCCGCAGCTTGAGACCCTGATCGGTTATCTGTTGCATCATGAAGGGGGCAGCGAGAGCCCTCAGCTCCATCTGTATCTGGCCATTCTGCAGACCTTGCGTCCGGCGCTGTATGGCGGCAAACCGGAAGAGGGACGGCGACACTTTGAACAGGCGTTGCAACTGGCTCCCGACGACCTGACGATCAAGGTTGCCTTTGCCCGTTATTATGCGCGTGCGCTTTATAAGCAGGAGTTGCATGATCGGTTGCTTAAAGAGGTGTTGGCTGCCGAGCCGCGCAAGCCCGGCTTGACCCTGCTCAATACCCTGGCCCAGCGTGAAGCCCGTGACCTGCTGGCGTCGGGTCCTGAATATTTTTGATACGGAGATTTTCTATGTTACGAATATCAGTTGTTTTGCTGCTGGCTTTTCTGCTGCCGGTGTCTGCCGGAGCCTTGACCCTGAAACTGGCGACAGTTGCCCCTGAAGGGTCGAGCTGGATGGTCCAGATGCGCAAAGGTGCCAAAGAGGTCGCGAAAAAAACTGAGGGGCGGGGCAAAATCAAACTCTACGGCGGCGGTGTCATGGGTAATGAAAAGTCGGTACTGCGTAAAATTCGTATCGGCCAGCTACAGGTGGGAGCTTTTACCAGTGGCGCCATGGCGCAAGTCTACCCGGACCTGAGCCTCTACAGCCTGCCGCTGCTCTTCAACTCTCTGGCCGAGGTTGATTTTGTCCGGGCACGGATGGACCCGGTTCTCAAGCAGGGGCTGGAAAAGAAGGGGTTTGCCTCGCTCGGTTTTGCTGAAGGGGGACTGGCGTTGATGTTCTCACGCCAGCCGATACAAAATCTTGTTGATCTCAAAGGGAAAAAGGTCTGGGTTCCAGAAGGGGATTTGCCGAGTTACGCTGCGATGGACGCCAATGGCCTGACCCCGGTCACCCTGCCATTGACCGATGTATTGACCGGCCTGCAGACGGGTCTGATTGACGTGATCGGGGCCTCACCGTTGGCGGCGATTGCCTTCCAGTGGCATACGCAGGTCAAGTATTTCAACCGCACACCACTCTCTTACATCTATGCGTTACTGGTCATTGATGCCCGGGCAATGAAAAAACTGTCTGCGCTTGACCAGCAGATATTGCGCGAGGTGTTGGGGAATATCTATCAGCGACTCGACAAAGAAAATCGGCTGGAAAATGAACAGGCAGCAACTGCACTGCTTAATCAGGGGTTAAAAGAAGAGCACCCCTTGCCGCAATTGGACCAGATGCGTGCAACGACTGAAGCTGCACTTGGAAAACGTGCCGCGGATGGTTTGTTCAGTGCGGAGCGTTATGCTGAAGTCAAGGCGTTGCTGCAGCAGTTTCGTCGCAACCATAAGGCTGCGCAGTGAGCATCGGCAGGTTGCTCAAACGTCTTGATCGTATCGGACGTTGTGTCGAAGATGTTCTGCTGGCTTCATTGTTGACGACGATGATTCTGCTTGCCGGCTGGCAGATCGTGCAACGCAATCTGATCGGTGGCGGTGGCATGATCTGGGGCGATGAACTGCTGCGCCTGATGGTATTGTGGCTTGGTCTGCTAGGAGCCATGGCCGCCAGCCGCGAGGATCGTCACGTGGCCATCGACCTGCTGCTGCGCTTTATGCCCTCAAAAATCAAACCGCTGGTGCTGGTGCTGCTGCACCTTTTTACGGCGACTGTTTGCGGCCTGCTGGCTTTTCATTCCCTGCGTTTTGTCCAGATGGAGCACGAATTTCAGACTACGGTGCTTTCCGGGTTACCGTCCTGGTGGTTTGAGCTTATTCTGCCGGTCGGTTTCGGAATGATGTGTCTGCGCTATCTCGGCCATTTGCGCCGGACCATTTTCCCGCTTCCTGAAGAGGCCGCATGAGTATCCTGCTGCTATTGGTTGCGCTGTTCGGAGCGCCGCTGTTTGCAATTATTGCTGCCAGTGCCATGTGGGGTTTTCATGGCAGCGAGATTGATCTGATGGTCATGCCGATCGAGATTTATCGATTAGCGGAGATGCCGGTATTGCTGGCAATTCCGCTTTTCACCTTTTCCGGGTATCTGCTCGGTGAAAGTGGTGCGCCGGGACGGTTGATGCGCCTGTCCAAGGCTTTTCTCGGTTGGTTTCCCGGTGGCCTCGGTGTTGTGGCTCTGGTCGCCTGTGCTTTTTTTACCGCTTTTACCGGTGCTTCGGGGATCACCATCATCGCCCTGGGGGCGATCTTGTATCCGGCGCTCGAACAGGCCGGCTACGAACGCAACTTCAATCTCGGCCTGATCACCACCTCCGGCAGTCTGGGGCTGCTCTTTGCGCCCTCGTTGCCGTTGATTCTCTACGGGATAGTCGTTCAGCAGGCCGGTAACAATATCAATATCAGTCTCGATGATCTGTTTCTGGCCGGTGCTTTGCCGGGACTGCTGATGCTGGTGCTGCTCAGCGGTTACGTGGTTTATAAACGGCGTGGGGAAAAACTTGGCGGCAAGATTACTGCCGCGGAAGTCAAGCGCTCGTTGCGCGAATCGATCTGGGAGTTGCCGTTGCCGGTTGTGGTCCTCGGTGGAATCTACAGCGGTTATTTTGCTGTCAGCGAGGCGGCGGCGGTTACCGCCTGTTATGTGCTGCTGGTTGAGGTTTTTATCCTGCGGGAGATTTCACTGCGGCGACTGCCGGTTATCATGCGTCAGTCGATGGTGCTGGTTGGCGGTATCCTGTTGATTCTCGGCGTATCCCTCGCGTCAACCAATTACATGATCGATGCCGAGATCCCCGCCAAGTTGTTCAATTATGTGCAGTCCCATGTTGAAGGGCGACTGACATTTCTGCTGCTGCTCAACGTTTTTTTGTTGCTGCTCGGTGCAATTCTCGACATTTTCTCGGCTCTGGTGCTGGTGGTGCCGCTGATTTTGCCGGTGGCTCTCAGTTACGGTGTCGATCCGCTGCATCTGGGAATCATTTTTCTCGCCAATATGCAGATCGGTTACATTACCCCACCGGTTGGACTCAACCTGTTTATCGCCAGTTACCGTTTTGATCAACCGGTGCTGACCCTCTACCGCTCGACCTGGCCATTTTTTCTGTTGCTGCTGGCCTCGGTTCTGATCATTACCTATGTGCCCGAGTTGTCACTCTGGTTTCAGTGAGTCGGACACGCATTCTTCGCACACACACAAGAACGTAAACACAAGAACGTAAGATAGACGTCAACGGCACTGACAGCAATCACCGTGTCCCTCCAGCGAATATCTTCGTGTTCGACGGTCTATTGTTTCTCAAGCTCTCTTAGTGCAAAACTGATCTCCTGGCAAAACAGGGCGATAGCCTGGTTTTCTGCCTCGATCAGTGCGTTGAAACTTGCATCGCTCGCTGGTTGTTGATATTCACTGATTTTCCTGACGAGTATCTGTTTTCCGGAGCGATCAATAATTGTCCATCCCGCGCGTAACCTCACCTGACCACCCGGTTTTCCCGTCAGACTTGAAACATCAATGATAACCTGATAGTCCGGCTTGAAGTAGGAGCCCCAAGGGAAGCTGATAACCTGTTCTGTTCCGAGCAGGTTGCCCATGTTTTCTACGATCACGCGGGTTATATTCTTTTCAAGCAGGCCCGCCCAACGATGCAGATCGGCCATGCGATACTGATTCCCCTCTCCGCGAATGACGATCTCCTGACGTTTGAGGCTTTCAGGAATTGTGATCGGGCCGACTCCTACGGCCAGCTCAGGTAACTTTTCAGTGGTTGCCGATAATTCTGCTGCCTCCAGTTGATAAAAGTGTATTGTCGGTTGCGGGCCACTGCAACCATTGAGCAGGAAAACGAACGCAAAAAAGGTGTAAGCAGGCAGGAATTTCATGGGGTTGGTTCTCCTCGGCCAAAAATAAGTGCCCGTGGGTTACGGTCCAATTGCTCTGCGACCGAACGGACAGAGCGGATCGCTCCGGTCAGCTCATCCAGTGCCTGTTGCGCTTTGAAGCTGAGGGCTGAGTCGGTGCCGAAAGAGCTTTTAAGTTCGGACATCGTCTCTTGCAGTGCAGTCATTGTATGCTGTAGCGCTGTCATGGTTTGATTCAGGTTCGGTACGACCTGCTGATTTACACTTCCCGCGACCTTCTTGAATTCCCGCAATGTTGACTTAAGGGTGACGATTGTTTCGTTCAGGTTCTCTCCCAGTTCTTCAAAGGGAATGGTGTTGATTTTTTTCAAAACCCGACTGACGTCTTCAGCAATCTGTCCTAAGGGTGTCGGAACTGTAGGGAAAATCGGGTAACCCTTTTCGTAAACAACTTGAACCGGATCCGCTTCCGGGAAAATGTCCATATCGATGTAAAGTTGCCCGGTCAACAGGTTGCCGGTTTTCAGTTGAGCGCGGATGCCGCGTTTAAGCAGGCCTTCTTGCATCGGGTGCTTTTGATCGTCTGATGTTTCATCCCTTATCCTCTGGTAGTTCACCTTCTGGCCCTGGGACCAGAATTCCAAACGCTCCGGTTCGATCATCACCAGAACCGGAATGCGAACGCTTAGATTGTCCATATCCAGAATCAATTTAACATCAATAACTTCACCGATGGGAATGCCACGGAATTCTACCGATGCACCTGGAGCCAGACCGCGAACGGACTGACCGAAATACATCAGATAGTAGATTTTCACCTGGTAAGTTTTCTTTGTTGCGGCGTCATGGTCAGGGTGTAGCTGAAATTGATAGTTCTCGGAAACGACGGTTTTTTGTGCCAGGCTGGGTGGTGTGTCAAAGGCGATACCACCTTGAAAAATTGAGACCAGCGATTGGGTATCCACTTTGATGCCGCTGGCATCAAGTTTGAGATCGATGCCACTGGCATTCCAGAACCTTGTAGCCGTGCTGATTCGTTGATGATGCGGGGCGTGGATAAAAATTTTGACGTCGACAGCTTCACCGTTTTGATCGAAATTGTAATCGACGACTTCTCCGACTTGGATCTGTCGATAAAAAACCGGTGAACCGATATCCAGCGAGCCGAGAGTCGGGGTACTCAGCAGATAGTGCTGTCCGGGAACGTTTGCCGTGACCAGCGGTGGCTTGGTCAGGCCGGTAAAACTTCTCGACGGTGCTCCTTCCGTGATCGGATCGACACTGATATAAGCACCCGAAAACAGGGTTCCCAGGCCGGAAACTTCTCCTGCAGAGATTCTGGCTCTCACCACCCAGAAGCGGGTTTTGTCAGTTAGAAATTGTTCTGCTTCCTTTTTCATTCGGGCCAGGACAATGACTCCGTCTAGCTGGTCTGACAGTTTGATTTCTTCAATTTCACCGATACTGACATCTTTAAATTTTATTTTGGTTTTTTCCGCTTCTAATCCGTCTGCATTGGCAAAGCGGATACTGATCAAAGGTCCTTGTTCTGAGATGGCCCTGTAGGCCAGCCAGCCACCGATGATCAGAGCAACCAGCGGTATCAGCCAGACAGTGGGGAGGCTACGTCTGGTTCTCACCTCTGCTGTTGCGACCGATTCTGGCAGTAGAGGTTTCTTGTTCTCTTCAGTCATTTGTTTCCTCCAGGGCATCCCAGATCAGGCGTGGATCAAAATTCCTTGCCGCGAACATCGTCATAATAACGACTCCGGCAAAATAGGCAGCACCTGGCCCAGCGTCTATGGTTGCCACTGCCCCCAGTTTTACTAAAGCGACCAGAATTGTTACCACATAGACGTCAACCATCGACCAACGACCAACCAGTTCCGTTAATCGGTAGAGCCGCGTGCGGTCCCGCGGCCGCCAGCGCCAGCGCAGTTGCACTGACAGCATCAACAGAATCAAAATCAACAGCTTGGTCAGGGGGACAAAGACGCTGGCAACGAAGATCACCAGAGCGATTGGCCAGATGCCAGTTTGAATGAAATAGAACACGCCGCTGAGGATAGTATCGGCTTGTGTGTGGCCCAGCGCCGAGGTGATGGTGATCGGCATCAGGTTTGCCGGGATCAGAAGGATGCTGGCTGCGATCACCAGTGCCCAGCAGCGGGAGAGGCTGTTCGGTTTCCTGCTATGCAAGGCGGAACCACAGCGGGGACAGAGCAACTGTTGGTGTTTGTTGCGTTGCGGCTGTCGGCAGAGCAGGTGGCAATTCTGACAACTGATCATGCCCAGATGTTTAGCCGTTACTTCACGTTGAGCCATCTGGAACCTCCAGGGCCTCCCAGACCTGATGTGTATCCAGGAGAGCAGTTTGTGCTGCCGTGGTGAAGATCAGCAACGCAAAGGCCCAAAGAGAAATTCCGGGGGTGACCACAGCCAGTTCGGCCAATTTGACCAGTGAAACCAGAATGCCGAGCATGAAGACTTCCATCATGCTCCAGGGCTGTAAATGCTGAATAACGCGGAATGCTCGCATTGCAAACGGCGCCCGGCACTTGAAGTAGAGCGGGAGCAGAACGTAAAGCAGACCTGCCATCTGAAACAACGGAAAGAGTATGCAGGTCAACAGAACGACCGTTGCCAAACCTTTCATCCCTTGCGTGTAGAGTAACCAGACACCGGTGATCAAGGTGGTCTGTTGTTCTAAACCGCCGGTTTTCATGGCCAGAAAGGGGAAGCTGATAGCAATGCAGAAAAGGATCAGGCTGGCCAGAACCAGAGCCAGGGACCGCTCAATACTGTTTGCTTTGGAGCGCACAAGAAGTGAACCGCAGCGGGGACAGTACGCCGCTCCATGCGCTGGAAGTGGTGGGAGGTGAGTTAACAGGTCACATTCGTGGCAGGCCGTCAATGTGGACATTGGTGATTTCACCTCTGGGCCAGTTGGGTTGCCGGATTTAAAAGAAGCACCTTCGCATTCACAAGAGTACTAGGAGGCTGTCTGACTATCCATGATCCGGCTGCAAATCCGGCTGTTTGGCCCATATTTCAGCTCATTTTCGACCAATAGCTACGGCTATTACTCTCAAATGAGCCAAAATCTGCTCTCAAACTTCCGAATTTTCGCTTCGGCTCGCATAGTCCGACAGCCTCCTAGGAAATTGATTGTCGGCTAAGTATTGCGCAGGTTGGCGCGCAAAACCACGCAATTTGTCTATGCGAGGCGATAAAACCATCAGAATGAAGGTGAGTGCACCTGCTGAACAACTACAGGAAAGGCCCATTCCGGAAGTCGGGATGGGCCTTTTTTGTGATAATGTCCCGGAATGCTGTCAGCTCTCCCCGGAGGATTTCCACGACAGGTTTTCCTTGAGTGCCGCCTATTGCCGGGTCAGGTTGCGATAGCGGATACGGTGCGGTTGATCGGCATCGCGTCCCAGGCGTTTTTTACGGTCTTCTTCATACTCTGAATAGTTCCCCTCGTACCAGGTCACCTGAGAATCACCCTCAAAGGCGAGGATGTGGGTGGCGATGCGATCGAGGAACCAGCGGTCGTGGCTGATGACGACCGCACAGCCACCGAAATTTTCCAGCCCTTCTTCAAGTGCGCGCAAGGTATTGACGTCGAGATCGTTGGTCGGTTCGTCGAGCAGCAACACATTGGCTTCTTCGCGCATCATCTTGGCCAGGTGCACCCGGTTGCGTTCGCCACCTGAGAGGACCCCGACTTTCTTTTGCTGGTCACTGCCCGAGAAGTTGAAGCGCGCCACATAGGCCCGGGCATTGACCGACTGGTTGCCGAGCTGAATGAACTCCTGGCCACCGGTGACTTCTTCGAAGATGGTTTTGGCCGGGTCGAGTTCACGGTTCTGATCGACATAGCCGAGGCTGACGGTTTCACCAACCTTGAAGCTGCCGCTGTCGGGCTGCTCCTGGCCGGTGATCATGCGGAAGAGGGTGGTTGTGCCGGCGCCGTTGGGGCCGATTATGCCGACGATTCCGCCGGGCGGCAGATTAAAACTGAGATTGTCGATCAACAACCGCTCGCCAAAAGCCTTGCTGACCTCCTTGGTTTCCACCACGATCCCGCCGAGTCGCGGTCCCGGCGGAATATAGAGTTCCAGGGTTTTCTCCTTGGCCGCCGCTTCGTTGCCGAGCAGCTTTTCGTAGGAGTTGATCCGGGCCTGGGCCTTGGTGTGACGGCCCTTGGGCGACATGCGAATCCATTCCAGCTCGCGTTGCAGGGTCTGCTGACGTTTGCTTTCCGCCTTCTCCTGTTTGCGCAGCCGTTCCTGTTTCTGCTCCAGCCAGCTCGAATAGTTGCCTTTCCAGGGGATGCCCTGGCCACGGTCAAGCTCCAGAATCCAGCCGGCGACATTGTCGAGGAAGTAGCGGTCATGAGTGACGGCAATGACTGTGCCCGGGTAGCGTTGCAGATGTTGCTCCAGCCAGGCGACAGTTTCGGCATCGAGATGGTTGGTCGGTTCGTCGAGCAGCAGGATGTCGGGTTTCTGCAGCAACAGCCTGCACAGCGCAACGCGGCGTTTTTCACCACCGGAAAGGTTTTCGATCGGGGTTTCCGGCGGCGGACAGCGCAAGGACTCTTCAGCCAGTTCCAGTCGGGAATCGAGGTCCCAGGCATCTGCGGCGTCGAGTTTATCCTGAACCTTGGCCTGGCGGGCGAGCAGGGCGTCCATGTCGCAGTCGGGGTCGGCGAAAGCGTTGTTGATCTCCTCGAATTCTGCGAGCAGGTCGACGGTCTCCTGCACCCCTTCCTGTACCGTCTCCCGGACCGTTTTGTTACCGTCGAGTTGTGGTTCCTGCTCCAGGTAGCCGACGCTGTAGCCCTCGGAGAGGACTGCTTCGCCATTGAATTCGGTGTCGACTCCCGCCATGATCTTCAGCAGGGTCGATTTTCCCGAGCCGTTGAGACCCAGAACGCCGATCTTGGCCCCGTAAAAGTAGGAAAGGGAAATGTCCTTGATAATCGGTTGTTTGTTATAACTCTTGCTGACCCGCATCATCGAATAGATGATTTTTTTACTGTCTTCGCTCATAGGTAAACCTGAATAAAGGGAAAAGGAAAAAAGATAAAAGCGGGGTTTTTATAACATTGACGTCGCGACGGGGCAAGGTAGACCTTTACCAACGCCCAACGCCCAACGCCCAACGCCCAACGCCCAACGCCCAACGCCCAACGCCCAACGCCCAACGCCCAATTTATTGCAAACTGTCCAGTTGGCTGATTGCCTTGAGGAAATTGCGCGTCAGCCCCGGATGCAGGGTGGTCCCGACCTGTTCGAGCATAATGCCGGCGACAGTGTCGAGGGTCAGTGATTCGCGGTAGGAACGGTGGGTGCGCAGGGCATCGAAGAAATCGGAAATGGTGGTCATCTGGCTGGCCAGATGTTGTTGCCATGGGCGTGAAACCTTGGGATAGCCACTGCCATCGTAACGCATGTGATGCTCGTAGGCGGTGATCACCGCGAGGCGTGGAACTCCGGGGGTGTCGAACAGGTATTCTGCCCCCTTGCGAGGGTGCTCCTGCATGATTGCCCACTCGCGGTCATCCAGTTGTGCCGGTTTCTGCAGAATTTCGGCCGGGACAAAAAGTTTGCCGACATCGTGCAGCATTGCCGCCACGCCGATTTCATGCAGTGCCTGTCCTTCGATGCCGAGCAAGCGGGCCTGGGCGAGATTGAGAACGCAGACATTGGTTGAGTGGGTGTAGGTGTATTCGTCGAGGCCGCGCAGGGGAGCGATGGCGAGCAGGGGGTCGGCATTACTGCTGAAGGCATCGACAAAGCCGGAGACAATATCTGAAATCCCGACCACATTGAGCCGCTGGCGTTTGCGGGCAACCCGGTAAAGATCGATAAACTCGGCCAGTTCACCCTCTGCGATCTCGGCCAGGGTCGGGAACTGGTCAAACATCTGGCTGGCGGTCGTATCACCGTCGAGTCCGCCTTCGGCATAACGGACTTCCAGCTTGCCATAGCGCAGATGTTCACTGGAAACGGCTTCAGTGGCGGCTTGAGAACCACGGCTCAAGACTGCAACCAGGTCACGAATCTCTTCGGTGTTGACTCCGGCCAGAAATTTGAGGGTGCCGAAACCGCGTCTTTTGAAGGCCTGGACCATCTGTTCGACCGACAGGTTGTTCTCCAGGGGCTGGTTGTCGAAAATCAGTTGATCATCGACCAGCATCAGGAACAGTTCTCCATTCTCCTCCTGGAGTCGTTGCAGGTGAGCCAGCGCCAGGTTGCACAGATGTGAAACCTGGCGGTGTTCGAGACTGTAGAGCGCAGCATTGGCTGCCGCTGTGGCCAGGCGACGGACGAAGGCGTGGATATTTTCAAGACGGGAGGTCATTGGGCCCTCCTGCGCAGCTGACGAATCTGTTCGGTTGCTTGCAGGGCAATCTCGCCACCAGCCGTTTTTGACAGTTTCTCAAGCAGCGGCAGGGCTGTTTTGGCCGGATAACGCGACAGTGTTTTAACGATTTCAATTTTCAGACGCCGAAACAACTTTGGATGGAGCAGGTTGCCGGTATTCATGAACCCGTCCAGAAAAGGAACGACACCGGCATCACCGATTTTTGCCAGAATCTGCAGAATCTGAACCTTCAATTCAAATCCTTCTTCATTCAGAGTCCCTTCGCGAAGTATTTTAATCAGTTGCCGCTGCACCGCCTTGTCCTGGCTGCGGTCGGAAATCTGGACCGCATAGAGTTGAGTCTGGATGGATTTTGACTGAAGTTCTTCAAGTAACAGCCGTTCGGCACGTGGACGGTTGTAGGTGAACATCAGTTTCAGAATTTCCTGATGGACCCGCGGGTGGGGATAGTCGATCAACGGGTAGAGTCTTTTGATCAGGGCCGGATCCCGCTGCTGGGCAAGGACAATAATCAGGTTGCGTACCAGGTACCAGCGTTCGTCATTCAGGCGTTCGAGGATGGCTTCGTGGGCGTCGCGACCCATCTCCTTGAGGCAGTCCATATAGAAGCGCCGCACTGTCATACTCTCGGTTTCGGAGAGGCGGGAGATCAACTCATCGGCAAAGGGGGTGCCAATAGCCAGGATGTAACCAAAGATTTCCTCTTGTTTGTCGCTGCCGAAACGCTCAAGGGCATCCAGTGTTTCAACGATAAATTCGTGTGAGTGAAGTGTTTCAAGCACTTCTTCGGCGAGAAAGAGCGTTGCCATCTCGTCACGGTCGAGATAGTCGATCCAGCGCTGGTGAAGGTCATGAAGGGCACTGAAATCGCCGGTTTCGAGAAAGAAGCGTGCCAGGTCGACCAGGTTTCGTTGCAGGATGCTTTCCAGTTCGGTTTCAGCTCCGGCGATCATGATTTCAAAAGCAATGGCACTGGTTTGTCGTTCGATCGACTGGCTGTCGAGAATTGCGCGCAGCATCTCTCTCTCTTCATCATCGACCAGGGCGACCTGTTCGGTTGCGACAATCGTGTTCAGTGCATTCTGGTAGGCCTCGGGGATGAATATGCCGGTGTTCTCCTCGCGAAAGATCATGCGCATCCGTTTGCCGGCTTCCATTGCATCGAGATTGCTTTGCCCCTGGATGGTTGACTGTAACTTGCTGCCATCCTGGTGGCGGGCCAGTTTTCCCAGCAGGTTGAGAATGTTGCTGGAAACCTGCATTTTCTGCTGGTTGACCTGGTTGAGGCTGTCGACAATCAGGTCTTCCGGGAAGGCTTCGAGGATCTCCTGGGCCTTATCCTGCTGGCCGTCCAGGGTGCGGAATGTGCTGTTGAGAAACTGACGACGCAGTTCGGGATTCAGCTCGCTGATCAGGGTGGCCAGTTCTTCACTGCCGGGGCCTTTGCGCCCAGGAACCCCACGTAATCCTGATTCCGGTGTGCCCATCTGACCGACAAAAGAGGAGATGACCGCATCGTAGTTCTCCTTGCCGGTCATCCCTTTGCCTTCGGCTTTGCGGTTGAGAATGCCGGCGACCAGTCGTGGGTCGAAATCGGTCGGCATGTAGATGCTGCTGCCTTCGGGATCAAGGACTCCCTCCATCAGGCCGTGGAGAAAATTTTCCCACAAGGGTTCCCGTTCTTCGTCATAGTCACCGCTGGCGATACGTTCCTCTTCAATCGTGGCAAAACTGCCATAATCGACCGGAATGATTTTGACGTGAGTGATCCTCTGTGCCTCAAGCAGGGCCGGATAACCGCCATGTTCCTGAACCTCGGCGCGTTCAGCACGTAACAGATGATTCAGTTGGATAAATTCATCACGTTCGGCGTGACGCATGAAGTGGATGGCCGCAATGCCGCGGGAAAAGAGAAAGGAGGCGAAATCACGATAAACGGGGTTTTTGCGATCAAGCAATTCGCCCTCAAACATCAGGGCCTCGCGGGCAACGCCAAAGCCGATTTCAGGGCGGAATTCAAAGAGATGGTCAAGCAGGTCGAGAACCTTGTCGGTTGCCGCATCGATCATCGGGTGGCCCGCCGGGTAGGTTGTCATGTGGCGTCGTGCGATATTCAACTCGTAGATGAAGTCCGATAACATTCTGGTGTCGAGATCGGGCAGATGGTGTTGCGCGTTGTGTTCCACTGTGGCCCCTCCGGCAAGGTGCGGATTGACAGTCCCGAGTTGTGAACCAGATGTTGAAAATCTAACACAAATTGCTGACCGGTGCATCCCCTCTCCCGGGATTGCAAAATGTTCGGTTTTGGTGCTAGATTGCGCCTGTGAACAGACATTTACCTTCAATATCAGTTTTGTCATGAGTCGTGTACTCCAGTTTGTCGTCGCTGATGCCGACCTGGCGACTCAGCTTTTCGGACGCCAGAATCGCAATATCAAGCTGGTCGAGCGAGCTCTGGGAATTCGGATTGGCAGCAACGGGCTTGAGCTGCGTTTTAGCGGTGATACTGCCCAGGCCGAGGTCGGGCGTCGTGTTTTTGAAGAGCTGGAATTGCTGCTCAAGGACGGGATGCCCCTCTATCCGCCCGATGTTGACTACGCGGTACGGATTCTCAGTCAGGATTCATCTGTCAACTTGCGCGATATCTTTCTGGATACCGTTTTTATCTCCGCGCGAAAAAAAATGATCGGGCCTAAAAGCCTGGCGCAAAAAACCTATATTGATGCCATGCGCGAGTATCATGTGGTCTTCGGGATCGGTCCCGCCGGGACCGGTAAAACCTACCTGGCGATGGCGATGGCGGTGGCGGCGTTGATGCGCAAGGAGGTCAGCCGCATTCTGCTGGTGCGGCCGGCCGTTGAGGCGGGAGAGAAACTGGGTTTTCTGCCCGGCGATCTGGCCGAAAAAATCAATCCCTACCTGCGGCCGCTTTACGACGCCCTGTTCGATATGCTCGAACCGGAGCAGGGGAAAGAACTGGTATCCAGCGGCATTGTCGAGGTTGCGCCCCTGGCGTTTATGCGTGGTCGTACGCTTAATGATGCTTTTGTTATCCTTGATGAGGCGCAGAATACTACCGTGGAGCAGATGAAAATGTTTCTGACCCGACTCGGATTCGGCAGTCGGGCGGTGGTTACCGGAGATGTGACTCAGGTTGATCTTCCCAACAGCAGTCCGTCGGGGCTGCTGCATGCGGCCAAGGTTCTGACCGGGGTTGAGGGAATATTTTTTAATAATTTCACTGATGTTGATGTCGTTAGACATCCGATCGTACAGTCGATCGTACAGGCCTATCAGGTGGCGGACAAGCGTGTGCTGCACTCCGGGCGTGGACCGAACGGCCGCTGAGGAACGGAAAGAGCGACGATGGCAAAAAAAGACCAGTTGGAGCATCGTGAAAAGCGGGCCGAAAAAAAGGCCTTTGCGGGGACCGAGAGTTCACGTCCCTGGTTCCGGGATCGGCGACAGGTCGCGTTGCTGTTACTGATAACAGTTGCGCTGTTGTTGACCCTGGTGATTATCCCCAAGGGTGGCTTTATCCCCAAGTACCATGTTCCGGGAGAAATTGCGTCACGGGACATTAAATCTCCGCGTGATCTGCTGATTGAAGACAAGCCACTGACTCGGACCAAGCGTGATGAAGCACGTCAGGCGGTTTTGCCGCTCTATGATTTTGATTCTGTCGCCGGGCGCAACGGGCTCTCCCGTTTCAGACGAGGTTTGCTTGAGCTGACAAAGGCGGCAAGAATCCCGGGTACGGAAAAGGCTGAACCTTCACCGGCACCGGCACCGGTTTTGCCCGAGGGTGACCTGACGCGGGCCGCGGTCGAAGTGGCGTTCGGTTTCTCCCTGCCTGAAGAGGACTACCAGGTCCTCGAAACCTTGCCCGCCGAACTTGATGTTGCCGCACTGACTGCGACTCTGCAGCAGGAGGTCTTTGATCGCCCGTTGGTGGCCAACATGAAGTTGTTCAGTGCCGATCTGGTCAAAGGCATCGTCGTGCGTGACCTTGCCAGTCAGCAGGAGAAAATTCGTACCGAAGTTCCGCGGGTTCAGGGTTTGGCTGAAACGCTGGCCAACAGCAATCCCATTCTCAAGAAAGCTCCCGGTATCAAGCGTACCCATCGCAAGGTTTTGATGGGAATCCTGCAGCAATTGTTGCGTCCGAGCCTGACTTACAATCAGCAGGAAACAGAACAACGTCGTCAACAGGCCTTTGATGAAGTCGCACCGGTCCTTTTCCAGGTCAAAAAAGGCGAGATGATTGTTCGTGAGGGGGAGCGGGTCAGTGCGGCACAAATCAGCAAGCTGAGGGCTCTGCGTGACCTGGGACGTGACAGTCGTATTTTACAGATCGCTTTCGGGCTGGTGTTGTGCATCCTGATTTTTTATGCGACGGCACATCGCTTTGTTCTGTCCAATATCCGCAAGTACAATCCTGATGTTCGGGACCTGTTTTTTCTCGCCAGTACCACGCTGTTCTTTTTCGTCATGGTCAAGATTTCCTTGGTGATCAGTACCGGTCTGGCCAGTACCGTTGAGCATATTGATGCCAGCAGTTATTACTACGCAATCCCCTTCGCCATGGGCGCGATGCTGGTGCGGATTGTGCTCAATTCAGAAACGGCGCTGCTTTTTTCCATCTGTATCTCCTGGCTGGTCGGAATTCTTTTCGGCAACAGCCTGTTCATTGCTCTTTATGTTCTGGCCTCCAGTCTGATCGGGGCCCATGGTGTCCGTCACTGCAAGGAGCGTTCGAATCTTTACCGTGCCGGGATCTGGGTGGCGCTGGTGAATGCCGGAATGCTGATCGGGTTACATTTTCTGGCGGGGAAGCCGATCGATCTGCAGCTGCTTTACAAAATCGGTCTCGGACTCTTCGGCGGAATCCTCAGCGCAGTGATGGTCAATGGTATTGTTCCGTTGGTCGAAAGTTTTTTCAAATACACCACCGATATCAAGCTTCTGGAACTGGCCAATATGAATCTGCCGATTCTGCGCGAATTGATGGTCCAGGCTCCGGGGACTTATCACCATTCGATGATTGTCGGCAGCCTGGTCGAAGCCGCCGCCGAAGAGATTGGCGCCAATCCGTTGTTGGCCAGAGTCTCGGCCTACTACCACGATATCGGTAAAATCAAAAAACCACTCTATTTCATTGAAAACTCCGGTGGCCAGCGCAACAGGCATGACAAACTGGCGCCCTCAATGAGCGCATTGGTCCTGACGTCTCATGTCAAGGATGGCGTGGAATTGGCGCGGGAGCACAAGCTGGGCGCCCCGATTGTCGATATTATCCAGCAGCATCATGGTACGGCGCTGATCAAGTTTTTTTATGATCGGGCAAAAACCCAGGCTGATCCTGAAATGGAGCAGATTGACGAGCGTGACTACCGCTATCACGGACCTAAACCCCAGACCCGTGAAGCGGCGCTGATTATGCTGGCGGACGCTGTTGAGGCTGCCAGCCGAACCCTGAGCGACCCGACATCGGCGCGGATACAGGGGATGGTCAAGAAACTGATCAATAATGTCTTTATCGATGGGCAGCTTGATGAATGTGATCTGACCCTCAAGGATATGCATCTGATCGCCCGGAGTTTCAACCGGGTTCTCGGCGGGATTTTCCACAACCGGATCGATTATCCCGAGCCGGTTCACATCGTTCGTGAGAAGAAACCGGAGGTTGAAGCAACCAGTGAAGATTCAGATCGAGAATCGGCAACGGAAACAGAAGATCCTGAAGCGGCCACTGCGAAAGACGGCCGCACTGATCTTAAGCGCCTCGGGATTTCCTGAGGGGGAACTTTCGCTGCTGATCGTCGATAATGCCGGGATACACCAGCTGAACAGGGAATATCTGGGCCGCGATCGTCCAACGAACGTCATTTCGTTCGCTATGCAGGAAGGTGAAGGCGAGGGGGTGCAGCCGCAACTCCTTGGTGATGTGGTGATCAGTGCCGAACGCGCGGCTGAGGATGCCTGCGCGGCCGATATCCCCTTTGAGCATGAGCTGGTCTTCCTGCTCCTCCATGGTGTCCTGCATCTGCTCGGTTACGATCATGAGCGTGGAACAGAGGCACAGGCCGCAGAGATGGAAGCGAAAGAACGAGAGATTTTTTCCCTGCTGCAGCGTGAACTGCTTGATGACCAGGGCTACAAAACCGTCAATTGAATTGCAAGGGGGTTGGGTTGGAACCAGAACAATCGGAACCGGGGTTTTTTCGCGGATTGAAGAAGTTTTTCTCTTCACGGCCGGTCGCCAGCAGTGAAGCTGATCTGCAGGAGATGATCGATGTTTCCGAACAGGAGGGAATCATCGATGAAGAAGAAGGCGAGATGCTCCAGTCGATTCTGGAGCTTGACGATACCATTGTTCGAGAGATCATGGTTCCGCGAACCGCGATGATCTGCTGTGAGCGAGAGCAGCCCCTGCAGGAAGTCCTCAAGGCAATCAATGAATCCGGTCATTCCCGTATCCCTGTCTACGCGCAGAGCCGCGATAACATTATCGGACTGATTTATGCCAAGGATCTGTTGCGTTTCTGGGGCACCCCGCTCGAACAGCTCGCACTTGAGCAGGTGCTGCGTCCTCCATATCTGGTCCCCGAATCGAAGAACGTCAGTGACCTGCTGCAGGAGTTCCGTCAGCGACGTGTGCATATCGCGATTGTTATCGATGAGTATGGCGGAACATCAGGGCTGGTGACAATCGAAGATCTGATTGAAGAAATTGTTGGGGACATTCAGGATGAATACGATCTCGAAGAGGAATGGCTGATCGAAGAGGAGGGGGGGGCAGTTCTGGTTGATGGCCGCCTTGATATCGAAGAGTTCGAAGAGTTTTTTTCGGTTGGAGGCGCGCGCGAAAAGTTCGATACGGTCGGTGGCTATGTGGTTGAGATGCTTGGTCGGGTGCCGGCTCGCGGAGAAAGTCTGCAGCTGGACCATCTCAAACTATTGGTTGTGGATGCTGACCCACGGGCGGTACGCCAGTTACGGGTGTTTCAATCCTCTTCTGCTTCTGATCCCGAGGCATGAGTTCTTATCTCGCTAAATATCGTCCAGGCTGGCTTGATACGCGCTTGCTGGCCGCCGCTTTTTCCGGCCTGTTGCTGGCGGGGGCATTCCCATTATTTGGCCAGGGCTGGCTGGGGTTTGTTGCTCTTGTCCCCCTGTTGCTGGCTGCGGGACGGCGGCCCTTTGCCGCCGGTTTTGTCTGTGGACTCTTTTTCTTTGCCCCGCTCCTTTACTGGCTGAATATCGTGATGACCAGTTATGGTGGTCTGGCGCCTTTTTTCTCGCTGGTTGCCTGGCTGTTCCTCTGTGCCTATCTGGCACTCTATTTCGGCGCTGCTCTATGGTTGGTCGTTTTTCTGCAACAGCGCCTGAATATCCTGCCGATCTTTTCACTGCCGTTTATCTGGGTTGCTCTTGAATACCTGCGCGGTCACCTGTTCACGGGTTTCCCCTGGGGGCTGCTGGGCTATGCCGCCATCGAGATGCCCTGGTTACGCCAAACAGCAGATCTCTTCGGTGTATACGGTCTCTCGTTGTTATTTATTTTATGCAACTGCACACTTGTTCTATTGGTTCAGCGGCGCCGTAATCCGCAGGCGCTGGCCGGGATCTTTTTCTGTGTGCTGCTACTGGCCGCCGCCTTGCTTTACGGCCGCCAGGCTTTGCAGCCGACGGGAGTCGAATATCCGCAGATGACGGTCGGGCTGGTGCAGGGAAATATTGAACAACAGTACAAATGGGATCGGAATTACCGCCAGCAAACGTTGGACCGCTATCGCAAGTTGAGTCTTGCCGCAGCTGAGGAGGGGGCGGAACTGCTGATCTGGCCGGAGGCGACAACTCCTTTCTACATGCAAGAGGAAAGTTCTGACAGTCAGCAGGTGTTGGAGGTCCCCCGGATCACCGGGCGCTATCTGTTGTTTGGCGGCCCTTCGTATGCGTCGCTGGCTGACGGCAGTTACCGTTATCACAACAGTGCGTTTCTGCTCGGTCCGGACGAGACCCTTCTTGGCCGTAGCGACAAGATTCATCTGGTTCCCTTCGGGGAGTATGTTCCGCTCGGCAAATTGTTATTTTTTGTTAATAAGCTGGTGTCAGGTGTCGGAGACTATACTCCCGGTACGGTAAAGCCGCTGGCCATGAATGGTCACGATCTGGGTGTGCTGATCTGCTATGAGGCAATTTTCCCTGAACTTGCACGTGATTATGTGCAAAAAGGGAGTGATCTGCTGATCAATCTGACCAATGATGCCTGGTTTGGACGCTCTTCGGCACCACGGCAGTTGCTTGACATGACCCGCATGCGAGCGATTGAAAACCGCATCTGGATTGCCCGTGCAGCCAATACCGGCATCTCGGCCCTGATCGCTCCCGATGGTCGTGCCTACAATGAAACGCCGATTTTTGAGACCCTGGCAGTGACCGGTCGTGTTGAACTGGGCCCGCGTCCGAGCCTTTACCGCCGGATTGGTGACCTGTTGCCCGTATTCAGCGTATTTTTGATCGCAGGATGTCTGGTCCTGATCTTTTTCTTGCGCAGTCGGCAAGTAAAGGTCGGGTAGATTCCTGGGAAAATTCTGTTCGGTGTTGACAGTCTTCACCTGCTGCCGTATATCTCTATGGAACAGTGTTTTGTCCTGGCTAAACGTAAGTATTTTCCAATGTTTGGCGAGGTTTATACACCTTTCTGCCGCAGCGGGAATTCCGACCAGGGTCCAGTCCCGTTTTCGCGGGTATGGTGTGGTTCTTTTCGTTGAAGAACCGGTTGCTTGCGGTTTACGTTTGTCGAATGGCTGCTGCCTTTCGATACCACCAACCTTAATCAAGGAGAAGAGAGAATGCGATTTGCAAGACTGATGGCGCTTGTCGCCGTGATTGCCCTGCTCAGCAGCGGGCTGGCTTTTGCCGGCAAGGATCTCGATGCGGTCAAGAAGAAGGGTTTTATTCAGGCCGGTGTCAATGGTGGTGTGTTCGGTTTCGGGATGCCTGATTCCAAGGGCGTCTGGAAGGGCCTGGACGTCGATACGGCACGGGCTGTTGCGGCCGCGATCTTCGGTGATTCGAGCAAGGTCAAGTTCACTCCTTTGACTGCCCAGCAGCGCTTTACCGCCTTACAGTCGGGAGAGATTGATCTTCTGACGCGTAATGCAACCCGCACCTTGAGCCGTGAGACCCAGTTGGGGCTTAATTTTGTCACCGTCAACTATTATGACGGTCAGGGTTTTATGATTTCTAAGAAACTTGGTGTCAAGAGTGCCAAGGATCTTGATGGCGCGACTGTCTGTGTCCTGCCCGGAACCACTACCGAGCAGAATGCCGCCGACTTTTTCCGTAGCAACAAAATGAAATGGAAGCCGGTCGTTATTGAATCAACCACCGAGCTGGCCAAAACTTTTTTCGCCGGCCGTTGTGACGTGCTGACCTCCGATGCTTCACAGCTGGCAGGGACTCGCGCTGTTGCTCCCAATCCCAAGGATTATGCGATCCTGCCTGAAATCATCTCCAAAGAGCCTCTGGCTCCGGCCGTGCGTCATGGTGATGACCAGTTCATGGATATCGTTGATTTCTCGGTGCTGGCGATGATCAACGCAGAAGAGTTGGGGATTACCTCGAAGAACGTCGACTCGATGCTCAAAAGCAAGGATCCTGTCATTCAGCGGTTCCTCGGTGTGACCGCCGGTAACGGCAAGGCACTGGGTCTGAATGAAAAATGGGCTTATAATATCATCAAGCAGGTCGGCAACTATGGTGAAGTTTTCGAACGCAACGTCGGTGTGAATACCAAGCTCGGGATCGAGCGCGGTCTGAACGCCCTGTGGACCAACGGCGGCTTGATGTATTCACCGCCCTTCAAGTAATATATTAGACTGACGCGGGGGGGCGTTTTTTTAGAGACGCCTCCCCGTTTTTTTGCTCCGCTTTGCCCTGCTCGAAAAGAATCTGCCTTGAATAAACAGACTGCTGCAACAACTGCCGAGCTGCCGTCAGCCGTGCCCTTCTGGCGCGATCCCGATAAACGCGGGATGGTGTTTCAGATCGTGGTTCTGCTGCTGGCGTTAAGTATCGGCTACACTCTTTTTACCAATACCCAGGCCAACCTTGAACGACAGTCGATTGCAACCGGATTCGGTTTTTTGCAGAACGAAGCCGGTTTCGAAATCGGCGAGTCGACGATTGAGTACTCGGCGGCTGACAGCTACGGACAGGCGTTGCTGGTCGGAGCGCTGAATACGCTCAAGGTTTCATTCATCGGCATTATTTTTACTCTGATACTAGGTACGATCGTCGGGATTGCGCGTCTATCGCACAACTGGCTTGTGTCGCGTCTGGCGGGCATGTTTATCGAGGTGATGCAGAACATCCCGATCTTGCTGCAGCTCTTCTTCTGGTATGCAATTTTTTCCGAGGCTTTTCCCGCGCCACGGCTGGCCCTCAATCCGTTGTCCGGCGTTTTTCTGTGTAACCGGGGCCTTATTTTCGGTGTGCCGGCTGCACACCCGGTGCATGGCACGATGCTGCTGGCCTTTCTGGTTGCGGTCATCGCCTGGTGGCTGCTGGTGCGTCAGGGGCGTAAAATTCAGGAGAGTACCGGAAAAATCCTGCCGGTTCACCGCATGGGGATGGGCCTTTGTCTCTTGTTGCCCTTGCTTGCCTGGGTGTTTGCGGGCGCACCGACCGCAATGGATGTCCCGGTTCTTAAAGGCTTCAATTTCAGTGGCGGGGTTACGGTCAGCCCGGAGTTCAGTGCGCTGCTGCTGGGACTCGTCCTTCACACTTCCGCCTTTGTGGCCGAGATTGTGCGCGCCGGAATTCAATCGGTTTCGCGTGGTCAGGTCGAGGCGGCGATGTCGATCGGTCTGCGCCCGGGCCAGGTATTGCGTCTGGTGATTCTGCCCCAGGCACTGCGGGTGATCATTCCGCCCCTGACCAGTCAAATGCTCAATCTGACCAAAAACAGTTCACTGGCCATTGCCATTGGTTACAGTGATTTTGTCTCGGTTGCCAATACCACGATCAACCAGACCGGGCAGGCGATCGAGGGCGTTGCGCTGATCATGGTGGTTTATCTCTTTTTTAGTCTGTCGACATCGTTCTTTATGAACTGGTACAACAAAAAAATGGCCCTGGTGGAGAGGTAATACGATGAGTTCTCAAATTACCGATACCGCGAGTGCAGTGATGAAACCGCCGATCCGAAATGTCGGGGTTATCGGCTGGTTGCGCGAAAATCTGTTCAATAACTGGTTCAACTCACTGCTGACCCTGGTCATTCTCGCCGGGCTCTGGCAGGTGGTTCCGCCGTTGATAAAATGGGTGTTCGTCGACAGTCTCTGGTTCAGCAGTGCTGAAGCCTGCCGTGATATCGAGGGTGCCTGCTGGTCGATTATCCCGAATAACGTCAAGTTTATTTTCTTCGGATTTTTCCCCGACGGCCAGCAGTGGCGACCGCTTTTGGCGATGTTGTTACTCTTTGTCCTGGTTTTTTATTCCAAGGACAGCAAGCATTGGAAACGGTCACTCGGGGTCTACTGGTTGTTTGCGCTGATTGCCATGGGCACGCTGATGTATGGCGGTGTCTTCGGCATGCCGGTGGTCGAAACTTCGCAATGGAGTGGCTTTCCACTGACTCTGATGCTGTCGTTGTTCGGGATGGTTTTCGCCTATCCTTTAGGCGTGTTGCTGGCCCTGGGCAGGCGCTCAAGGTTAGCCGGCATCAAGACGATGTGTGTGGTCTATATCGAGTTGATTCGCGGCGTACCGCTGATCAGTCTGCTCTTCATGTCGTCGGTAATGTTCCCGTTGTTTCTTCCCGAAGGGATTGTTATCGACAAGGTTTTACGTGCCTTGGCGGCGATTATCCTGTTTACCGCCGCCTACATCGCTGAGGTGGTGCGTGGCGGCCTGCAGGCGATTCCCAAAGGACAATACGAGGCGGCAGATTCGCTGGGCTTGAGCTACGGCAAGACGATGCGGCTGATCATCCTGCCGCAGGCGCTTAAAATTGTCATTCCACCAACGGTCGGTATTTTGATCTCTGCATTCAAGGATACTTCGCTGGTGGTGATTATCGCCCTGTATGACGTGCTCAAAACCACCAAGGTCACACTGCAGAACCCGGAATGGATGGGTTTTTCCAGTGAAGCTTACCTCTTTCTGGCGGTGCTCTACTTTATCTGCTGCTATCTGATGTCGAGTTACAGTCGTAAACTTGAAAAAGCACTCCACACCGGTCGCTGACGGGAAGCCTTATGAACGAACAGATCAAAAATACGCAGGAAACAGCCGAACGCCCGATTATCGAAGTGATCAACGTGCACAAATGGTACGGAGATTTCCATGTTCTGAAAGAGATCAATCTGCAGGTAGCTCCTAAGGAGCGGATTGTCATCTGCGGACCATCGGGTTCAGGGAAATCAACCTTGATCCGTTGTATTAACCGTCTTGAAGAGCATCAGAAGGGTCAGATTGTCGTTGATGGCATCGAGTTGACCAATGATATTAAAAATATTGAAAAAGTGCGCGCCGAGGTTGGGATGGTCTTCCAGCATTTCAACCTTTTTCCGCACCTGACGATCCTTGATAACCTGACTCTTGGTCCGATCTGGGTGCGCAAGACACCCAAAAAAGAGGCGGAAGAGGCGGCAATGATGTATCTGGAGAAGGTGCAGATTGCCGAGCAGGCTCAAAAGTTCCCCGGTCAGTTATCCGGTGGTCAGCAGCAACGGGTGGCAATTGCCCGCAGCCTGTGCATGAATCCCAACGTCATGCTGTTCGATGAACCGACTTCAGCACTGGACCCCGAGATGATCAAGGAAGTTCTTGACGTCATGATCGATCTGGCTGAAGAGGGAATGACGATGCTGGTTGTGACTCACGAGATGGGTTTTGCCAAGAGCGTCGCCGACCGGGTGATGTTTATGGATGAGGGGCAGATCGTCGAGCAGAACAATCCGCACGATTTCTTCGATAATCCACAGCACGAGCGTACTCGACTGTTTTTAAGCCAGATTCTGTAGGGGTGCGATGAATTACGCCCCTACGGGGATTTTTTTTCAAACCGATTCTCTTCAACATTCTTGTACGTTGTCTGTGGGTCGAAAATCCGACCGTTCATGGTGATATAGACACCGGAGGGCAAGGTCTGGGCGGCGGTAATGGCGGCAGCGACGTTGAACAGGGCGTCGGTAGCGCGAAAACGGGCCGGTTGCATAGCACCGGTCAGGACAATCGTTTTATCAGCAATCCCTGACAGTGCGCAACCGGTCTGGACCATAGTGTCCGTACCATGGGTGATAACGATCTGTTGCGCCTTGCTTTCTTTCACCGCCTGTCGGATTCTCATCCGATCATTATCGCTCATTTCCAGACTGTCTTTACGTAACACCTCGGTTATTTTGAGTTCCAGAGTCAGGTTGGCTTCCTTGAGAAGGTCGCCAAGGGGGGAATTGCCGACCTGAAAGCTGCTTTTGGCGTCGAAATAAACTTTATCAATGGTTCCGCCGGTGGTCAGAATTTCAACCATGATTCAATCCTCCTGCAGCTTTTTGTACATGATCAGCTGCCCGCAGCGTGTTCCTCCCATGTCGGCGATCTCGGGCAATTGCCCCGCAAGGTCAAAGCCGCCTTTTTCAAGCAGCACACGACTGCCGTGATTGGTGTCCAACAGAATAGCCAGCAGGTAGCGCAGCCCGGCTTCTCGAGCGAGTTTCTGGGCTTGTTCCAGCATGAATCGTCCCAACCCTTTGCCGCGGGCATCTTTGGTCAGATAATAACTGACCTCGGCCACTTGATGCATTGCTGCACGTCCACTGCGCCAGGGCGAAAAATAGAAATACCCCAGGATCTTGTTGTCAACTTCAACCACGTGAATCAGAAACGGGCTCTGCTGGTGGGCCGAGAACCAGGGCTGACGCTGTTCAAGGCTGTAGGGCGTGAGGTCCGCGCTGTACCCACCTTCGGCAATGATGTTGTTATAGATATCAACCAGTTGAGGGAGGTCGGCAGAGGTTGCAGGGCGATGCGTTGTTTCGGTCATGCTGAACTCCTTGAGTCAGTTGATTTGATCCGCAGCTAATCTTCTACTCGGTTTCGGTTCCTGTCAATCACAGTCTGCGGTAATTTTTCAAAAAGTTGTTTGAACCGGAAAAACAAACAGGCATACTGGCAGCTCTTTATTTGAAGAAAGGATGGAATAGGCATGTCAGCAACAAAGAAATCTTTCAGCCTGGAAGGCGAAAAGAACTGGATCCCTTTTGACGCCCCTTCGCTGGTCGGGAATTCGTTGCGGTTCGTTTCGGGTGATCCGAAGGGCCAGCGTTTTCGGGTGAGTTATTTCAAAAATCCGCAAGGGAACCTGGTTGCACGCGCCTGGTTCGGACCGGAAACCGAAGGTCCTCCGGGGCACTCGCATGGCGGGGCAATGGCGGCCTTGCTCGATGAAGTCCTGGGTCTGGCCGCCTGGGCATCAGGGCATCCGGTTGTCGTCGGTAAGCTCAATATTCATTTCAGTCAGTTGCTGCCGCTTGAGACCGTGATGCAGGTCGACAGTGAGGTCCTCTCGGCCGAAGGACGCAAGATCAAGGTCAAGGGCAAGATTGTCGATGCCGACGGGACTATCTACGCTTCGGCGGATGCTCTGTGTATCAGTATCCTGAAAAGTTGACAGTGAGAAATGACACAAAAAAGCCCGGCCGATAAGGCCGGGCTTTTTTGTGTCATTATGTTCAGGCCGCTGTTGGTGTTTCAGTGAAGAGTGCTTCGTGCAGGTTAACCGTATGGTTCTTGATGCGGCGCAGGGCCACCGCCATGTCACTGAACGTCAGGGCAGGCAGGGCGCCACAAGTGCCTTCTTTCATCCGGTCAAGGTGTGCTTTGCGGATGGTATCGGCCAGATCGTTGAGTCGGTTGGCTTCATCGTAAATCTTGCGCGTGCTGCTGATGTCCTCGTTGTTGAACGCCTTGCAGACCTGGGTGAAGAAGGCAAAGACCTCATGGTGGAAATTGAGCAGATCTTTCCAGCCATCTTCACTGAAGTCGAGTTCGTATTTGTCGAGACGCTTAATATAGGAACAGAGGGACGCCGCATAGTCGGCAATTGACTCAAGCTCATCGGCTGCGCGCACATAGCTGTAGGCGCGATCCGATTGCTCGTTGCTGGCATTGCCGGCCTGCATCAGGGTGACAGTGAAGGTCGTGATTTCGTGCTGGATGACATCGGTTTCATCTTCCAATGTCGTGACCTTGCGGAAAAACTTTTCGCGCCCTTTCAGGTCACGCTGCAGAAAACTGCCGGCATGACGCAGGGCCTTGTGGACGCGCCCCTGCATCCGCTTGAGTTCCTCAAAGACCATCGAGATTCCCATGGCGACAGGCATGGTGCCGGGGGCACCGATGTATTTGAACGAACCCTTCTCCGCACCGGCTTTTTCCGGGATCATCCTGGTGACCAGGGCGGCCAGTTTATTGAGAAATGGCAGCATGACCAGGGTCGCGGTCACATTGAAGAAGGTGTGCGCCATCGCGATATGGGCCGCGATATAGGGGCGATTCCCTTCGGCATCGACAAAACTGGAGATTCCGGGAACGAATTTTTCGATCAAACCGACATAGGTCGAGAAGATCGAGATAATGATGAAGACTCCCAGCACATTGAAGACACTGTGTGCCATTGCCGCGCGCCGGGCGGGGATGGTACCGCCAAGGGCGGCAAACTGGGCAGTGATGGTGGTGCCGATATTCTCCCCCATGACCAGGGCGATGGCGGTCGCCAGTGGAATCGCACCGGTCGAGGCCAGGGCAATGGTGATGCCGAGCATTGCCGAACTGCTCTGGATGATCATGGTCATGGCACAGCCGATGGCGACGCAGCCAAGAATACTGATCAGCGACTGAGCGTCAAGGCTCAGCATCAGGTTCATGAATCCTTCATCGCTGCGCAGTGGTTTGAAGGCCCCACTCATGATCTGCAGACCGAAGAAGATTAATCCCAGAGCGACAATAACCTTGGAACTTGCAGAGATTCGCTCATTCTTTGAAAAAAGCATCGGAAAGACACCGAGAGCGATCAACAGCAGGCCGTATTTGCCAATCTTGACCGCCAGAATCCAGCCGGTGATGGTGGTCCCGATATTGGCACCGAGGATAACGCCGATCGCCTGGGTCAATTGCATCAGTCCGGCGTTGGCCAGGCCGACAACCATGACGGTGGTGATGGAGGAGGATTGAACGAAAGTTGTGACGAACAGCCCGACCAGCACCGCCAGAATGCGGTTGGTGGTCACCGAAGAGATGGCCTTGCGGATCAACCCTCCCGAAAGCATCTGCAGGCTGTCGGAGAGATATTTCATGCCGAGGATAAAAACACCCAGACCACCGATGGCGGTGTAGCCCATCTTAAAAGGTTCGATCATTAGAAAACTCCGCTAAATCCTTGGGAATAAATGGGTTGTTGCTCTCTCCTAGCCAATTCGCGCACAATCTAACCGGCTTTTGAAGCCCGGTCAAGTGTAACGCGCATCCCGCCGGAATCAATTCGCAATAAAAAACCCGACCGGAAAAGATCGGGCTTTTTGTCATCAATATGATGCGGCACCAGCAGGGTTGAATTTCGCAATCAGAACTTTGACCTGATCCGGAATCAACGGCGGTTGCCCATGATACGTAACAGCATCAGGAACAGGTTGATAAAGTCAAGGTAAAGGGTCAGAGCGCCGAGAATCGAGGCTTTCTTGCGACTCTCTTCGTTGTCGAAACCGGCCGCGCCGATTCGTTTGATTTTCTGGGTATCGTAGGCGGTCAGTCCGACAAAAACGAATACCCCGATATAACTGGTAATCCAGTAGATCATCTCGCTCTGCAGAAAGATATTTACCACCGAGGCGATGATGATGCCGATCAGACCCATGAAGAAAAAGCTGCCCCAACCGGTCAGGTCACGTTTGGTGACATAGCCGTAGATGCTGATTGCACCGAAGGTTCCTGCCGCAACAAAAAAGGTGCTGGCGATCGAGCTGCGGGTGTAGATCAGAAAAATCGAGGCAAAGGTGACCCCGTTAAGCGCTGAGTAGAGCAGGAACATCAGGGTGGCGGTCTTTGAACTGATCTTGTTGATTGCTGCTGACAGAGCAATGACCAGACCCAGCTCACCAAAAATCAGGGCGTAGAAAACCACTTTGTTACCGAAGATTAAGTTAAGCAGATCGGGACTTGACAGGGTCATCATCGACGCCAGGGCGGTCAGCCCCAACCCGGTGGTCATCCAGGCGTAGACTTTAGGGAGAAAGCTGGTGGTACTGATTGCCGAAGTCGTTGAAATGGTCTGATTCTGATTAAACATGAAGTTCTCCGTAACGGGTTGAAGTTTGTCCGAAAACTATAGCCGATTTCAGCCCTGCAGGGCAATCCTGTTCGGAGCGAAGTTTGTGAAATATCCGTCCTTAACGAGAGACTGTTGAGCGTGAACTCAGGCGGTAAAGATTGCCGGGATGAATCAGGCGCGCGCAACTGATCAGGCGGTCAGCAGACCAGGTTCTGCGATTGACCAGCAGGCAGGGGGATGTTGCAGATATTTTCAGGTGGTGCTGTTCCTCTTCGGTTGATAACACGGCTTCGACAATATGTTCAATCTCTGACAGGGGGAAAAGCTCACTCAGGTACTGATTCGGAGTTGTTTGGCTGAAATCCTGCTGGTTGTAATCCGGGACCAGGGCCGCGTTAACAAAACGATCCTCGAGTTGCACCGGTCGGCCGTTTTCCTTGTGCACGATCAAGGAATGAAAGGTCGGAGCTCCGACGCCGACACCTAATCGTCCTGCCAGGTCTTCATCGGCCCTTACGTTATTCAAACCCACAAGTTCATTGCTGTAGACGTGATGTCGTTCACGGATCTCATCGGCAATATTTCGCACCTCAAGTAAAGGAGATTCCGCCTGAATTTTTGTGACGAAGGTGCCGAGTCCCTGATGGCGGACCAGCAGGCCCTCGGCAACCAGCTCTTTGATGGCGCGGTTGGCGGTCATGCGGCTGACAGAAAATTTCTTTGCCAATTCATTTTCTGCCGGGATGCAGGCTCCTGCAGGATAGGTCCGGTCCCTGATCGCCAGACAGATGAAGTCCTTGATGACCTGAAAACGGGGACGAATGGCCGGGTTTTCCTTCATTTATTTGCTCCCTATGAGCGGTTTTGAATTGTCAGTTGTAAACTGTTTCTGACAGCAGTTGCATATTTGTCTATAATTGTATATACAACTGGTGGGGATGGAAAGGGTTTTTTGATGGATAGATCATTTTGCACGGCGGAAAAGGTCTGGACCAACGTCAAGCTGGCGACGATGGATCCGGAAGTCAAGGCTGTTTACGGATTGCTCGACCGGCATGCCATCGGGGTGCTGGACGGACGAATCACCCTGTTGAAGCCGATGGGCAGCTTCAACATAGACGAAGTTGCTGCCGAAGTGATCGATGCCGGGGGGATGTGTATGACTCCGGGCCTGATCGACAGTCATACTCATCTGATTTACGGCGGACAGCGAACGGCGGAGTTCAGTCGACGGCAGGAGGGAGCCAGTTACGCCGAGATCGCCTGTGAGGGCGGCGGCATCTTGTCAACTGTCCGTGCGACCCGAGCCCTGAGCGAAGCCGAACTGGTCGAACAGGCAAGGCCCCGCCTTGAAGCCCTGTTGGCTGAAGGAGTGACTACGGTCGAGGTCAAGTCAGGTTACGGCTTGACGGTTAAGGATGAATTGAAAATGCTGCGTGCCGTCAGGACTCTGGCCACGGATTTTCCGGTTCGCCTGCGCAGCACGCTGCTGGCCGCTCATGCCCTGCCGCCGGAGTATTCAGGTCGTACCGATGCCTATATCGAGCTGATCTGCAATGAGCTGATCCCGCAGGTTGCGCAGCTAGGTCTGGCTGAGGCGGTGGATGTTTTTTGCGAACCGATCGCCTTTTCACTGACACAGTGCGAGCGGGTATTTACCGCAGCTCAGGCCGCCGGGTTGGGGATAAAAGCCCATGTCGAGCAGCTGTCAAACAGCCAGGGTGCAGCCCTCGCGGCGCAATATGCGGCCTGGTCGGTTGATCACCTCGAATATCTGGATGAGGCGGGGATTGCTGCGCTTAAGGATTCGGGCACGGTCGCGACCCTGTTGCCCGGTGCCTTCTATTTTCTGGGTGAAACCCGCCAGCCGCCAGTTGATGCCTTGCGCCAGGCGCAGGTTCCGCTGGCGGTCGCCAGTGATCTCAACCCGGGTAGCAGTCCACTGGCTTCACTGCGGTTGATGATGAATATGGCGGCGGTCCTCTTTGGGCTGACCCCGGAAGAAGCGTTGCAGGGCACGACCTGTCATGCTGCTGTGGCCCTGGGGCTGGGCGAAGAAGTCGGGATGCTCAAGGTGGGTATGGCGGCGGATATGCTGCTGTGGGAGATTGATGACCCGGCGCAACTGACCTGCGAGTTCGGTGTGAACCGGTTGCAGCAACGGATTTTTGCCGGGAAGGTTCAGGATGCGTGAGCCGGTCGCTATGAGTCTCTGGACGGGGCGGGTCGATGAGGACTCTGCACGCTCGGCCCGGCGCTGGCATCAACAGGTTTTCCCCTGGGACACAAAAGGCCAGGCTGCGGGGGTGGCTCTTTTAGGGCTGGCCTGCGACCAGGGCGTACGGCGCAATCAGGGGCGGGTTGGAGCCGCTGCTGGTCCCGACGCCATCCGCCGGGCGTTAGCAAATCAGGCCTGGCATGAGCAAGGCTCTGTTTATGATGTCGGCAACCTGCGCGCTGATCAGAACGATCTTGAAGCCTTGCAGCTTGAACAAGCCGCATTGGTGAAAAAACTTCTGGATCAGGGGCATTTCCCCCTGTTGCTGGGTGGTGGTCACGAAATTGCCTACGGCAGTTTTCTCGGGTTGGTTCGCCACTTGAGTTCCTCTGGCGAGGAAGGACCGGTCGGAATTATCAACTTTGATGCCCATTTCGATTTGCGTCGGGCTGCTGCACCCAATTCAGGCACACCTTTTTTACAGATGGCCGATTATTGTCAAAATCACGAAATTCCTTTTCATTATTGCTGTCTCGGGATCAGTGAACTGGCCAATACGACGGCCCTTTTTGATCAGGCTGCCCAGCTGGATGTTCGCTATCGGCTCGATCGTGAACTGAACAGCTGGCAGTTTCCGCAGATCGAACAGCTGTTGAGTGAATTTATTGCCCCCTGCAAGGCAATTTACCTGAGCATCGATCTGGATGTACTGCCAGCAGCAACCGCTCCGGGGGTCAGTGCGCCTGCCGCCCGTGGCGTCGAACTGCCTGTGCTGGAGCATCTGCTGGCGTTTATCCGTACCCAGACCGAGGAGCGGTTACGTCTGGCCGATATTGCTGAATACAACCCCGAGTACGATATTGATGGTCGTACCGCCAAGGTTGCAGCGCGGCTCTGTCATCAATTGATTCGTGGTTATTGAAGAGGGTGAGGACCCCGGGCAGCGCCTGCCCACTTCAAGGGACGCATGAACCCATCCTTGGGGCTTGACTGCCGCCATCCGGGCGACAGACACCCTTGACGCTGTCCAGCTCTTACGAACGCAGGATTTAGTGAATGGAGAAAACATGAATAAACGACAGGACTGCAGACGCTTGATTCGCGCTGCGCGGGGCACAGAGTTAAGTGCCAAAAGCTGGCAGACCGAAGCGGCGCTGCGGATGCTGATGAACAATCTTGATCCTGAGGTGGCCGAGCGGCCCGAAGAGCTGGTGGTTTACGGAGGGATCGGTCGCGCAGCTCGCAATTGGGATTGCTACGACAAGATCATCGCGGTGCTTAAACGGCTTGAAGCGGATGAGTCGTTGCTGATTCAGTCGGGTAAACCGGTCGGGGTGTTCAAAACCCACAGTGACGCGCCCCGAGTGCTGATTGCCAATTCCAATCTGGTGCCGCACTGGGCGAACTGGGAGCATTTCAACCAGCTCGACCGGCAGGGGTTGATGATGTACGGCCAGATGACCGCCGGGTCCTGGATCTATATCGGTTCGCAGGGGATCGTGCAGGGAACCTATGAGACCTTTGTCGCCATTGCCAAACAACATTTTGCGGGCGATGCTCGTGGACGCTGGATTTTGACCGGTGGGCTGGGCGGCATGGGTGGCGCTCAACCGCTGGCGGCGACCATGGCCGGATTTAATATCCTGGCCGTTGAGTGCGATGAATCACGGATCGACAAACGGATTGAGTCAGGCTATCTGGATCACAAGGTCGATGATCTGGATGTCGCATTGCAACTGATTGACGCTGCCTGTCGTGATCGGAAGGCGATTTCGGTCGGACTGCTTGGCAACTGTGCTGAAATCCTTCCGCAACTGGTGCAGCGGGGTATTGTGCCCGATGTCTGTACCGATCAGACCAGCGCCCATGATCCCCTCAACGGTTATCTGCCTGCCGGTTGGAATCTGGAGCAGGCGGTGCGTTTACGTCAGGATGATCCGCAGCAGGTGATTGAATCGGCCAGGGCGTCCATGGTTCAACATGTTGAGGCGATGCTCGAACTGCAAAAACGGGGGGCAGCGACCTTTGATTACGGCAACAATATCCGTCAGGTTGCGCTGGACGAAGGGCTTGAACGGGCCTTCGATTTTCCCGGTTTCGTTCCGGCTTACATCCGGCCACTTTTCTGTGAAGGAATCGGTCCTTTCCGCTGGGTCGCCCTGTCGGGAGATCCTGAAGATATTTACAAGACCGATGCCAAAGTCAAAGAGCTGATTCCCGACG
This sequence comes from Deltaproteobacteria bacterium, assembly GCA_024276905.1. Lineage (GTDB taxonomy): Bacteria > Desulfobacterota > Desulfuromonadia > Desulfuromonadales > Geopsychrobacteraceae > Geopsychrobacter. The sequence goes on along the minus strand of JAJRWF010000057.1, from coordinate 3,008 downwards.
ATCCGCATTTGCATTACTGGCTCGATATGGCCAGGGAGCGGATCCAGTTTCAGGGCCTGCCAGCACGTATCTGCTGGGTCGGGCTGAAGGATCGGGCACGACTTGGACTGGCTTTTAATCAGATGATCGCTGACGGTGAGCTTAAGGCCCCGGTCGTCATCGGCCGCGATCATCTTGATTCCGGTTCGGTGGCCAGCCCCAACCGTGAAACCGAAGCGATGGCCGATGGTTCCGATGCCGTTTCTGACTGGCCGCTGCTCAATGCTCTGCTCTCAACCTCCGGCGGGGCTACCTGGGTCAGTTTGCATCATGGTGGTGGCGTCGGCATGGGCTTCAGTCAGCATGCCGGGATCGTAATTGTTGCAGACGGTACTGAGGCTGCCGCTCGTCGTTTATCTCGGGTGCTGTGGAATGATCCGGCAACGGGTGTCATGCGGCATGCCGATGCCGGATACGAAATTGCCATCGACTGCGCCAAAGAGCAGGGACTTGATTTGCCGATGCTGGAAGATTTGATGGACATTCGTAACTAAATGGACTCGGACTCCCCACGGCAAGGGACGCATGAACCCGTCCCTGGGGCTTGACTGTCGCCATCCGGGCGACAGACACCCTTGCCGTGGGGAGTCCGAGTCCAGCAAACGGAAACTTCTTATCCTGTTTTTCCTTTTTGCGAAAGAATAAGGACTGATCCATGTATAAACTCAATTTGAAACCAGGCCAACTCAGCCTGAAACAGCTGCGCCGGGTGATGGCCGAACCGGTTCAATTGAGCCTCGACACTGAGTGTCTGCCCCGGATCGAAGCCTCAACGGCTACCGTGCGTGAAGTCATCGCCCAGGGGCGAACAGTTTACGGGGTCAATACCGGTTTCGGCCTGTTGGCCAATACGCGGATTCCCGATGAAGAGCTCAAGCAACTCCAGTGTTCGATTGTTCTTTCGCACGCCGCCGGAGTCGGTGCGCTGATGCGGGAGTCGACTGTCCGTTTGCTGATGGTGCTTAAGGTCAACAGTCTGGCGCGGGGTTATTCGGGGATTCGTTTGCAGATTATTGAGGCACTGATTACCTTGATCAATGCTGAAGTTTATCCCTGTATTCCGCAAAAAGGTTCGGTTGGTGCTTCAGGGGACTTGGCCCCGCTGGCGCATATGAGTACAGTGTTGCTCGGTGAAGGCGAGGTTCTTCATCGCGGTGAACGGCTGCCCGGCTGCAAGGGACTTGAAATTGCCGGTCTTGAGCCTTGTGAACTGGGGCCCAAGGAAGGGTTGGCCCTGCTCAACGGGACCCAAGCCTCGACCGCTTTTGCGCTTGAAGGGTTGTTTGCGGCCGAAGATCTTTTTGCGGCCGCAATTGTTACCGGCAGTTTGAGTGTCGAAGCGGCCCTCGGCAGTCGCAGCCCCTTCGATGAACGTATCCATCAGGTCAGCGGTCATCAGAGCCGGGTTGATACCGCCGCCGCTTATCGACGCCTGCTCGATCACAGCCAGATCGAGGATTCACACCGGGCCTGTGAATCGGTGCAGGATCCTTATTCCCTGCGCTGTCAACCGCAGGTGATGGGCGCCTGTCTCGAACAGCTGCGTCATGCGGCCGGTGTACTGAAGACCGAGGCCAACGCGGTTTCAGACAATCCGTTGGTTTTTGTTGAACAGAATGACATCCTCTCCGGCGGGAACTTTCACGCCGAGCCGGTGGCGCTGGCGGCGGACAATATGGCGCTGGCGATTGCCGAAATCGGATCACTGGCCGAACGACGCATCGCGCTGTTGATCGACAGCAATTTGAGTAAACTGCCGCCCTTCCTGGTCGAAAAGGGCGGGTTGAACTCCGGCTTTATGATCGCCCAGGTGACTGCTGCCGCTCTGGCCAGCGAGAACAAGTCCTGCGCACATCCCGCATCGGTCGACAGTCTGCCGACCTCGGCCAATCAGGAAGATCATGTCTCGATGGCAACCTTTGCTGCACGCAGACTTTCAGACATGGCGGACAATACTGCCGGGATTCTGGCGGTTGAACTGCTCGCCGCCTGTCAAGGAGTCGATTTTCGCCAGCCGCTGAAAACGTCTGCATTGCTGGAACAGGCCAAGCAGCAGCTGCGTGACCAGGTGCCATTTTACGACCAGGACCGTTACTTTGCGCCCGATATTGAAAAGGCGAAACCGCTTGTCACTTCAGGGGATCTCACGCGTTTTGTCGCAGAATCTCTGCTGCCGAGCAGTCTTTAAAGTATAAGGCAGGGGAGAGGGATGTTCAGGTGGTTCCAAAGGTCCAGGTCAGTGCGATGGCGACAAAGACCGCAGGCAACAGGTTGCCGACGGGCAAACGTTTAATTCCGAGCAGGTCGATGGCAATAGCGACGATCAGCAGCCCGCCCACAGCGTTCATCTCGACAATCACTGCCTCGGTCAAAATCGACTTTGTCAGTCCGGCGGCGAGGGTGATGCCGCCCTGATAGAGAGTCAGTGGGATGATGGAAAAGAGAACCCCGATGCCCAATGTTGAGGCCAGGGCAACCGAGGCGACTCCATCCAGAACCGCCTTGGCGTAGAGAATTGTCGGTTTGCCGCCCAGTCCGTCTTGCAGGGCCCCCATAATTGCCATCGCACCGACACAATACAGCAGGCTTGCGGTGACAAACCCTTCGGCGATACTGCCAGCCCCCGAAAAGCGTTTTTGTAAACGTTGGCCGAATGATTCAAGGCGCGATTCAATCCCCAGCCCCTCTCCAATCAGTCCACCAAATATCAGGCTGCCGATAACAATCATAATCTGCTCGCTCTGCAGCGCAAGCTTCAGCCCGATTAACAGGACCGCCAGTCCCAGCCCGACCATCAGGGTCTGACGCATGCGCTCCGCAAGGTAGCGGCCAGCCCAGCGGCCAAGGAGGGAGCCGATAACAATTGTGGCGACATTGAGTGCAGTGCCCTGTAAAATCATGATTTTCTTCAGCCTGTAAGAGGAAATTGGAAAGGCGCAGTCTAGCACAGCACATGAGGAAGGGGCATT
>JAJRWF010000056.1 GCA_024276905.1 Deltaproteobacteria bacterium | reverse complement strand
TATTTTCAGGAAGGGCCTGTCAACTCCTTTGCTGATGCCTCCAAGAGTGATACGCAGGCCTTTGGGCGTTTCTTCCGGACAATGCTGGATGAGGGGATCAATCTGGCACCCTCACAGTTTGAGGCCGGTTTTATGAGTGTGGCTCACAGCCATGATGACCTTGATCGAACGATTGAGGCCGCAACAAAAGCATTTGCCGCACTCCGGTAAGGATGAGGTGTGGCCGACTTGGTCATTGACTTCGATTTCCTGCTGTGTTATTTAGGTGCGGCTTTGCGGCAGATTGTATGCTGTATACAATCCCCTGGCACCTGTTCAGGCTCGTCAGGAATTGACTATGGCAGATGATAACAAACAATTATTCCGGACGCTGAGCTTTCTTTCGAGTGTTGGAATATCGATGGTGGCGGCCACTTTTATCGGCCTGGCCATGGGCTATTATCTTGATCGCTGGTTGGGGACTTCACCCTGGTTGACGCTGGCTTTTTTACTGCTGGGTATCGTTTCCGGGTTCCGTAATATTTTTATTCTGACAACTCGAGAATTACGCCGTCAGCAGAAGGCAGATCAAGACCCGACGGATTCAGACCGTGACCAATCCTGATGATCGCCTGCTCGGCGAAATTGGTCGGCTGAACTGGGTTGTGCTGGGGCTGATGGTTCTGGTCAGTCTTTTCTGGCAGTCGCGGGCCGTAACCCTGGGGGTTGCGTCAGGCGGGTTACTGGTCATTTTTAATTTCGGCTGGTTGGGGCGTTCGTTATTCAAGGTAATAAGTTCACCGCAGACCTTTTCCCCGCAAGGATTCAAGCGGAACTATTTTTTCCGTTTGCTGGTCGTCGGGAGTGCCATCTACCTGTTGCTGGTTCGTGGCGATGTTCAGCCGCTGGCATTGGTGGCGGGACTCTCGGTTGTCGTTGTCAGTTTGCTGCTGACCACAATAAAACGATTTTACTAGGCTTTAGTTGACATAGAAGGAGATTTTTTCAGTTATGACTCATCCATTTTTGTTTCTGAAATGGCTGACAGAGCAATTGCATGTCAACCTCGGTGAGCACGTGACGTACACCTGGTTGGTGATGGCGATTCTGTTGGCGATCGCTTTTGCGGTATCGCGCAGCATTTCTCTGGTCCCGAGAGGTGTCCAGAACCTGATGGAAACGGTCATTGGCGGAATTGATGATCTTCTGGAAGAAACCATGGGAGAAGAAGGCAAGGCGTATTTCCCGCTGATCGCGACCTTTGCCCTGTTTATTCTGGTTTCAAACCTGATCGCGCTGATTCCTGGATTTGCTCCCCCGACGGCCAATGTCAATACCAATGCTGCCCTGGCCCTGACAGTTTTTGTCATGACCCATGCTGTTGGTATCAAAAAGCACGGGGCGTCTTATATCAAGCACTTCATGGGCCCGATCTGGTGGTTGGCACCATTGATCTTTGTCATTGAGATCATCGGCCATCTGGCTCGTCCTCTCTCCCTGACCCTGCGTCTTTTCGGTAACATGTGGGGCCACGAAATCGTGTTGATGATCTTTATTGGTCTGGTTCCTTTGGTTGTACCGGTTCCCATGATGTTGATGGGAGTGCTGGTCGCTTTTATTCAGACCTTTGTTTTTACCCTGCTGGCGATGATTTATATTGCCGGGGCTCTGGAAGAGGCACACTAGGTTTTTTACTCTTCGCAAGGGCGAAGAGCAGTCCTATACAATATAGGAACAATATTTATTTCACGAAAGAAGGAGTTGTAAAATGGAATTTTTCGCATGGTGTATGGTTGCTGCCGGTATCGGCATGGGTCTTGGTTCTTTTGGTACCGGTATTGGTCAGGGTCTGGCGATCAAATCGGCGGTTGAGGGTGTTGCCCGTAATCCTGGCGCTTCTGGTAAAATTCTGACCACCATGATGATCGGTCTGGCCATGATCGAGTCTCTGGCCATCTATGTTTTCGTTGTTTCGATGATCATTCTCTTCGCCAACCCCTTCACCGAAAAAGTGGTGGAGCTGCTGGCCAAGTAATACCGACTGTTTGACAGTCAGCAAAGGGCGGGCCTGTTTATGGGCTCGCCTTTTTTTGTGAAACAGGGGAGCTGATTGCGCTTTGCGGCCCGGGGGTGACTGCCCAAGCTCTGAGTCTGTTGGCGATTGCGAAAACCTGTATGCAGTATGCAATTTTTGGGTTGCATTCTGCCGCGGGATCAGGTATTTGTCTTGGGTTTTACTTGTGTCGCGGTTAGCGAAAAAATAACCATATAAAGGGTCAGCCGGAGATATTACGGTCTTCAAGTGTTGATCGGTTTAGCAGCCAAAAGGGAAGGTGAATCATGGGAGCGAATGTAAAGGATTTTCTGGCTTGGTGTCGTCGCCATCTGATTCTGGTCACGGTTTTGACCCTGGTCGGGATTGTTGGTTTCGGCTATGTGAACATCCAGGTTCTGCATATGACATCAGAACCCGAATTTTGCCACCTGTGTCATCCGGCCAAGGGTTTTGGCGCTCTGGCTGAGGTTGATTCCTGGGAGCACTCGGGTCATGCCGAGGCAGGCGTTTCCTGTCTTGATTGTCACGGACGACCAGGTGTTTTCGGTTATGTCAAGGCCAAGCTTGGCGGGCTGAAAGATACCTACATGCAATTGACCATCACCCCGGAAGAGAAACTCGACATTCTTAATAATCCCGATAAACGTCTGGTTCCTTCTGAGCAATGTACCTTCTGCCACACTGATGAGGGGAATGCCGCCTATCGTAAAAAGCACAAGTATACGATGCAGGTTGTTGAGATGCGGATGCTCGACTCGGTCAAGAACCCTGAGTTTCGTGAGCGTAAGGGCCTGCCAGATATTATGAAATCAACCTTTGTCGGCGGAACCCACTTTGATCACAAGTTCCATATTGAATCCTTTGATCTGGAGTGTAACAACTGTCACTTCGGCTTGATTCACCGGGCGCAATCGAAGAGCGACCGGATGAATATGTGTCTCTCCTGCCATGCTGAAAATGATGATACTTCGGCACCGCAACTTTCAAACTGCATGACCTGTCACCAGGCCCAGTATGACCTGCATCAGGGAATCGGTGCCAAAGGGGTCAAGGGTGAGCCGAGCCTGATGTGGGCCGCTGAGGTAGGTTGTGAAGGCTGTCATACCGGGGCAGAAGATGGTCAGTTCCGCCCGACCTCTGAAACCTGTACCAACTGTCATGAAGCCGACTATGTCGAGATCTTCAACGACTGGGCCAGCGATACCAAATCGCATATTGCCGAGCTCAAGTTGATTCGTTCCGAGGTCGAGCTGCAGCTCAAAGAGGCAGACAAGCATAAGCGTTCAACGGCCAAAGCATGGAAGCTGTATGAGAAGGCACTGTACAATTTCCGCCTGGTGCGCAACGATGGTACGAACGGTGTTCACAATCATGATTATGCCAAAGCTATTCTGGATTCGGTTGCGGCCGATTTCCGTGAAATTCAAAAGGGTCTGAACGAGGCCTGGTAAAAACAGAAGCAAGAAATTCAACTAAAAAGCCCCGGCTGTTTTCAGTCGGGGCTTTTTAGTTGTTGAGGAAAGAAGAGCCTGAAGTTTATTTGCTGGCAGGAAGACCTTGAGTTCTATTCCTGCTGATTCAGATTCTCGTCACCTGCATGATTCTCTTCACGTTGGCGTCGCTCCCAGGCCTCAACTTTTTGCCAGCGCGTCAGAGCGTAGGATTGCAACGAGGCCGCCATCCCGAAGGAAAAGACGCTGACAACGAGCCCGAGACCACTGATACTCAGCATGTCACCCAAAAAGACCTTGGCCCCACCAATGATGATGATAAGGATGGCGACATTGCGCAACTCCTTGTTGCGCCAGGCCAGGGCGAGGGACATGATGACCGTGGCGGCACCATTGATCGAAACCGACTGGATTGAGGCAAAGGCTTCTGCCAGCTGAACATCCGGGTAGCGCAGCAGGCCCTGATAGACCAGAACCATGGTCATGAAGTATCCATTGGCCAGGCCTGCAAGTAAAACAAGGACCGCGCTGCGATCAATCTTGTCAAAGCGAGTAAAGAAGACTGATTCTGCCGGTGGCGGAGTTTTGCGACAGTGGCGATAGTGGGCCAGCCCCAGCAGGCCGCAAAGGGCACTGACGATCAGACCATCCATAAAGTGATCGGCCACCCCTTCTCCCCCCAGAAACCAGGTTAGGCTGAGCGTGACCACGACTTGCAGAACATAGGCTGTGACACGCATGCCGCCACTTTGCCAGCGGGCGGAAAAAATACTGATAATCAAGGCCAGCGCCGCGAGCAACGGGAGAGCATAGAGCATGCTCCCAAGCAGGTCGGGCAGAGAAACACAAAGCAGGGCGGCACCTGCCAGGGTAAAGGCATTGGTGCCGGGAGCACGGGAAAGCTTGCGTTGGGAAAGTTTCCAGGCAATGCCGAAGTGGAGCAGAGCCACCAGGGTTGATGTTCCGCCGAAGAAGGACAGATTTTCCACCGGGTAGCGAACAAACCAGTGAGCCCAGAGAACATTGATCAACGGGAGTGTCAGATCAAATTTGGAAATTCGTTCTTCGCCGCTGCGGAGAATCCCGATCAGGGCAATGGCCAGCAGGGTGCCGGAAAGTAAGAGGGTGATCGGGTAGATCCAGCCCGGAGCAAGATGAACCTGCAATTCACCACCAAAGGTTACAAACTTGCCAAGTTTGGTGCGCCAGAGCATCAGCATGAAGAGGGTGGCGAGCAGAGTGACCCAGCGCAGCCATGAACAGCGTCTGAGGCGGGTGGCGAAAAAGGCCAGAATATTTGCCAGCCAGAGAACCAGAGCCAGATAGGGGAAGAAGGGGGCTGGCCAGTCAATGGCGACACTCGCAAAGCACATGCCGAAGGTGCCGACCAGGATGGGCAGACGAACCTTTTGCAGGTAACTGGTTACTCCCAGGCCGATGCCAGTGGCAGCGAGGGTCATGTAGGCGAGCTCGGCGGGGATTGATTCGAATCGTGCGTGTGATTCCAGCACGATACTGAACATCAGCAGCCCGCCACTGATAGAGAAAACCGGAGCCAGGGCACTTTTCTTGGCATAGTGAAACCAGCCTGCAAAGGCCAGTGCTGCGGCATAGACCATACCGAGAATGGAGCCAATCTGTGGATCGATAGTTCCGGCATCGGTCAGGGTACGCAGGCCGAGTGCGACAACCAGCAAAAAGCATAAGGCTGCAATCCGTGGCAACAACGAACTGCCTCCCATAAGTTGCAGCAGGCGATTGCTGGTTTTTTCCTTGGTTTTAAGCCGGTCAGCCTTGGTGCTGGCGGACGTGGCTGGAAGCGTGCCTGTCGCCATGGCCTGTTCAAGTTGGCTGACCCGCAATGTCAATGCTTCAACCTGGACATGGAGGTCGGCAACAGTGGGTTCAGAACGAGGGTGGTCTGGCATAAAACACCTCCAGTGATTATCAAACAGCATTTTAGTTGAATTGACGAGACAGGTATTTTTATTCGATGAAAAAAATACTGTTTTTATTATGACGGAAGAATGATGAAAAATATACCATATTTTCACGAGCTTTAAATGCAGGGTCGGGGCCGATTTTAACAGTTGACAGAGGCACTTGGCTTGCTCGATAATCAAAAACGTTGTTCTATTAATTCGGTTTTTGCCAAGGAGGATTCAAGTGAAGAATCATGTATGGCGACCGCTCTATGTGGTCATCGGGCTTGTAGCATTCATCCTGATTTTTCGGATGTTCTACGTGCCCTCGGATTTTGGCGTGCAGGACCGGGGTTATACGTTCGGTTACCATCGCCTGAGTAATGAGCAGGAATGGAAGGATTACCCGGCAAAGTACAAAGGGTCTGCTTATTGTGCCGAATGTCACGAAGAAAACAGTGAAAGTATTGCGCAGTCGGGCCATGCAATCATCCCCTGTGAAGATTGTCACACGGCGGCATTCAACCATCCCGATGACCCGGAAAAGCTGACTATTGATCGGAGTCGTGGCCTCTGTTTGCGCTGTCACTCTGAACTTTATATGCCATCCAGTCAGCGTAATGACCTCCCTGGTATCGATCCTCAAACACACAATGCCGGTATCGAGTGTGCTGAGTGTCACAATCCGCACAACCCGAGCCTGGAGGATATGTAAGCGATGAAGAGACGTGATTTTTTAAAAAGTACAGCGGTATTCGTCTCCGGGGCTGCGGTTTCGATGTCGGCGTTGGAGATGCTCGATCCCAAAGAAGTTCTGGCTCAAAACCCTGAGCTTCGCTGGGGCTTTCTGGTTGATACCCACAAATGTGTTGGTTGCGGAATGTGCGTCAAGGCCTGCAAAACTGAAAATGATATACCCTTTGATGCCAACGTGACCCGCACCTGGGTTGAGCGTTATGTCATGACGCGAGAGGGCGAGACCTTCAAGGACTCACCGGCAGGAGCTCGTAACGGCTTTACCAGTAAGCTGATTGATCAGAATGAGTCGGGAATGAAGAATGTCCCCGACAAGGATATTACCCAGGCGTTTTTCGTGCCCAAATTGTGTAACCATTGTGAACTGGCCGCCTGCGTCCAGGTCTGCCCGGTTGGCGCAACCTATGGCACCAAGGACGGAGTGGTGCTGGTCGATCGCAAATGGTGTATCGGCTGCGGCTACTGCATCATGGGTTGTCCCTATGGCGTGCGTTTCTTCCATCCGGTTGTCCATACCGCCGACAAATGTACGCTTTGCTATCACCGGATCAGCAAGGGTGGAAATACCGCCTGCGCTCAGGCCTGCCCATTCGGGGCACGCAAGGTTGGTAACCTGCGCGATCCCAACGACCCGATCTCCAAGGTGATCATGTCACAGCGGGTTGGCGTGTTGCGTCCTGAGTATGGCACCAAGCCACAATGCTATTACATTGGATTGAATGAGGAGGTGCACTGATCATGGTTGAACAGGCTGCCCATTTGTTGGTTCATGGCGAGATCTGGACGCTGAAAGATCTCTTTGTCCTGCCGAACGAGTATGTTTACTGGTCAATCCAGATTGTTCTTTACCCCTATATGACGGGTCTGGTTGCCGGTGCTTTCGTTCTGTCTTCGCTCTATCATGTTTTCGGGGTTGAAAAACTGAAAGAGATTGCGCGATTTGCGCTGGTCTTTTCCTTTGCCCTGCTACCGGTTGCGATGCTGCCGTTGATGTTGCACCTGCAACAGCCGTTTCGGGGTATCCACGTTATGATGACGCCACATTTTACCTCGGCGATTTCGGCCTTTGGTATCGTCTTCATGACCTATGCGGTTATCGTGGCATCGGAAATATGGTTTGTCTATCGCAAGTTTATCGTCGAGAGTATTGAGCGACTTGAAAACAAGCAGCGCACGGGACTCGAAGGTCTGTTGCTGCTGATTTACAAGGTGATCAGTCTTGGTGTACGCGATATCAGTCCTGAAGCTCTTCAGGCTGACCACAAGGCAACCAAAATTCTGGCCGGGATCGGTATTCCGGTTGCCTGCTTTCTGCACGGATATGCCGGATTCATTTTCGGTTCTGTCAAGGCGAATGCCTTGTGGATGACGCCGCTGATGCCGGTTATTTTCATTATGTCAGCTGTTGTTTCAGGGATTGCGCTCTGTATCGTTTGCTACGCCATTTTCATGTGGTTGCGCCGTTGGGCTCTGCCGCGTGGCAAGAACTTTTTCCTGCCCGATCAGCTGGCGGGTACCATGCAACTGACCACCGATGACCTGCGTGAAATGCAGGAGCATGAAACGACAATGACGGCTAAATATCTGCGGATTTTTATGATTCTGGCGATTACTCTTGAATTGCTGGATATCATTTTCCGTGGTTATACGGCGGTTAAATCCTGGGATATCCTGCGGCAAGTTATCTACGAGCATGATTTCTACAAAATATTTGTTCTGCAGTATGGAATAGGAAATGTGCTACCTTTCCTGATGCTGATTCTGCCGGGGCTCACAACCCGCAGGGCCTGCGTGGCCAGTGTCCTGGTGTTGTTCGGGGTCTTGATGATGCGTTGGAATGTCGTTATCGGTGGTCAGGCCTTCTCTTTGACTTTCGATGGCTTCATGGAGTACAGCCTGCCGATTATTCCTCACAGTTGGGAAACCTTCAAAGAGGGTTTGGGCGGAGTACTTCTGGTTTTCGCAGCACCCTTTGTCATCTTCTATTTCCTGAATATGATTTTCCCGGCATTTTACAACGATGATGAAGCCCATTAAATCTAGACGATTATGAAAAATGCAATTGAGGCTGCCTCTTGAAGGCAGCCTTTTTTTTTCGGTGATTGACTTGACACAAAGTGGATGAGTTAATAGCCACGACAAAAAATGACAGGGTGATCTTTTGCAAGGGAGTCATTGCCATGGGACAAATCAAAGAAAAATTCTGGTTGCAAGCCGAACAGGCGGTGTTGGTGGTTGTCGATGTCCAGGAAAAACTGGTTCCTGCCATGAATGCTCGGATCAGCGGAGCGCTGATTCATCATATTGAGTTGCTGATCGAAGGGTTTGATGCCCTGGGTTTGCCAATCATCGCAACAGAACAGTATTCAAAGGGGTTGGGGGCAACAGTTTCTCAGCTGAATGCGGCAACAGATAAGTACCGGATTGAAAAAACCAGCTTTTCCTGTTGTGGTGAGCCCGAGTTTATGACGGCCCTGAAAGAAACCGGAGCCAGGCAGGTGTTACTGGTTGGTATGGAGGCCCATGTCTGTGTTTACCAGACATTACTTGACCTGTTGGATCAGGGTTACGGGGTTCATCTGGTGCGGGATGCCATCTGTTCACGATTTAAATCGGACTTTGAGACTGCCGTTGCTGGTGCTGCAGTGGCGGGTGCGGTGATAACCAGCACTGAAACGGCGCTGTTTCAGCTGGTTGAAGGGGCCCGGCATCCCGGGTTCAAAACGGTTTCACAGCTTTCGAAAAGACGGATTCCCTGATGGACGAGTTAACCGACGCCGAGTTGACCGAGCTGCACAGAGTCATTCAGCAGAGCTGCCAGGAGTTGGAAGAGCTGCTCGATTCTTCCAAAGAAAGTAGCCAACCGGTTGCCCTGGATGAACCGATCGGTCGCCTGTCCCGAGTGGCTGCCATGCAGCAGCAACAGATGGCAGTCGCCAGTCGGCAGGCCCAGCATCAGCGGTTACAGTTGTTGTCCAATGCGTTGCAGTCAATCGAACGAGACAGTTACGGAATCTGCCGAATCTGCGAGGAACCAATCGGTTATAAACGATTATTGGTCCGCCCTGAAACACCCTTTTGTCTGGCCTGCCAAAGCCGCTCCGAAGGAGAGCGTTAAGATGTCGAATCTATTTTTGTTGATCGCTATTTTTGTTGCCGGTGCGGCGGCGACGGTGCAACCACCGATTAATGCGCGCCTGGCCGAAAAAATAGGGGTCGTCCATTCGGCGACCATTTCCTTTTTGGTCGGCACCCTGATTCTGTTGTTTATTTCTTTAAGCGTAGGCCGGGGGTCTTTTCGTGCTCTTGGATCTGTGGAATGGTGGCAGCTCAGTGGTGGAATGTTCGGTGCCTTCTTTGTTGCCCTGACCATTCTCGCTGTTCCCCGCCTGGGGACAGGAACCGTGATGGCGGCGCTCATTGTTGCCCAACTGGGCACCGGCCTGATTTTTGATAATTTCGGTGTTTTTGGAATGCGGCAGATTTCTTTTGATCTCAGCCGTTTTATCGGGGTGGTTTTGATGATTTCAGGCGTCATTCTGGTCTATCGACGTTAATCGCAGCAGTTTGACCTGTTTGCCTTTTGTGGAGCCAGGGGTGATCAGATAATACCCTGGAGCGGCCCCCCTTTGACGGCGAGCGCATCAACCTGTTTTTCAATCTGCGGATCATCGACCAGCGGAGGCGCATGGTGTGGCTTGATCCGTGCGTCGATAATCAACGGACCTTCACATCCCCAATGTTTGGCCCGGGTTGAACTGCGGGCACCATAGATATCAGCGGCGGGATTACTGCGAGTGAAGGTTACCCACAACCAGTTGTTCAGACTTGCCGCACAGAACTCACTGTCATCAACAATCAGAATCAGAGCAAAATCATTGAGTGGATTTGTTTCGTCAATTGTGGCGGTAAATTGCTCAATATCTGCATCATTGCCAGGTTGATGCACCTGACAGGTCGGCCCTTCGATCAGCAGGAGACCGGGTAGAGCCAGTTGCGGGCGGTCAAATCCCTCAGGCAGCCTGAGATTGTCCGGGACTCGCAGGGGCAGCTCCCGGCGGACCGGACCGGCAGCAGCAATAACAACCTTTGATCCCCGGTTGAGTCCTTCTCCGCTGTAATCCAGAGTATCTATTGTTGTTCGGGTTTGAAAGTGGAGATCACGTCGCCAGTCAACCCGTTCCAGCAGGTGGTTGAAAAAGGCCGGGATATCATGAACGTCAAGCTGTGGATTGTCATTTTCGGCAATCATCAGCAGGTATTTGGCCAGGGACAACTGCCCCTGACCGAGGATCGCGTTGGCCTGGGTCAGCAGCTCCTGCGGTTGCTTCAGCGGGTCATAGGGAGTGTAACGTTCACTGCCGATAGCCAGTAAAAGAGGATGAACACCTGCCGCATCGACAGCATGAACCGCTTTGATACCCGGCAGGACATCGGGAATCAAAGCCCCGGTCAGTTCGTGAATGAAAGCCCCGAAACTGGTGTCCTCCTGAGGAGGGCGCCCAACCGTTGTGAAGGGCCAGATTGCATCAGGGCGGTGAAAGACCGCCTCAACGTTAACCAGCGGAAAGTCATGGGCCAGACTGTAGTAACCGAGGTGATCACCGAAGGGGCCTTCCGGTTTCGTCTGGCGTGGGTCGATGGTGCCACAGATAACGAAATCGGCCTCAGCCGGAATCGGCAGGTTGCCAGGACCTTTGACCAATGGGATTCGGTGTCCGCCCAACAACCCGGCAAAGGCCAGTTCAGGCATTCCCTCCGGAAGTGGCATGACCGCTGCTACGGCCAGAGAGGGAGGACCGCCGATAAAAATATTAACCCGTAGCGGATGGCCCAACGACAGGGCTTCACGATGATGAACCCCGATTCCGCGATGGATCTGGTAGTGCAGCCCCACCTCTTTATTCGGCAGGTAGTGATTACCCGATAGTTGAACCCGGTACATGCCCAGGTTTGCATGACGTAATCCGGGGTTGAGAGGACTTTCACTGTAGACCTGAGGCAGGGTGATGAAGGCACCTCCGTCATCCGGCCAGCTTTTGATTTGCGGTAACTCTGTGAGGTCGGTCTGCATTTTAAGGACCGCAGCAGTCCGGACGCGTCTGGGCAGCAGGTGCCATGCTGCCAAAGGGGCTCGCAACAGGTTGGATGGTTGTTTGAACAGTTGTTTGGGGTCCAGCTTCAGCTGGACCAGTGAGTCAACCCTGCGCAAGCTGTCACGAAACAGAAAACGGGTTCTTTCCAACGTACCATAGAGGTTGGCGAGAGCCGGAAAGCGGCAGCCGGAAAGATTGGTGAACAGCAAGGCCGGTCCCTGAGCCTGATAAACACGTCGTTGAATCGCCCCCGCGAGCAGATTGGGGTCAACGGGCTGGTCGATCCGCAGTAATTGTCCGGATTTTTCGAGATCTGTAACAGCCTGTTGAAGAGTTCGGTAACCCATAATGCCTCAATATTAAGGAGTCGCATATCTGAGGCAGTTATAGATCATGCCGGACATGATTTCAACCATAGGACTCTGGAGCCTTCGTCCGGGGCAGACGATTCTTCTTCAGGGTTTCGTAGTGCATGCAGATGGTTTGACGTTGGGATTAGATCCTGTTTACGGTGTTCAATCATGGATTGCACCCAGGAAAGATAGAAATGCAACCAGGTGTTGGGATCTCGGTCGACAGGTTCTTAGGTAAACTGTGAAGAGTGCCGAGCCATGATCGGACCGTTGAGCAGTCCCTGCAGGCGCGCGTTGTCCTGCGCGGCGAGGCGTAACCCGTCACTGATGCTGGGGTAGACATGGACCGTTGTCGCCAGGTCGACCACGCTCAGGCCAAAACGGATTGCCAGAGTTGCTTCATGAATAATATCTGCAGCCCGCGGAGCCAGCATCTGGACTCCCAGCAGCTTTCCACTGCCTTTCTCGGCACAGAGTAAAATGCCCCCCTGTCGGTCACCCATGACGTGTGCCTTGGGAACCCGGTCAAGGTCAATATAGTTTTCGATGGCCTGAATCCCGTTGGCTTCAGCCGTCAGTCGGTTCATACCGACCGAGGAGAATTCAGGATCAACAAAGACCGCCATCGGAGTCAGGCGGTGGTCGATGGTCTCATTGCGATCCGGATTCAACATATTTTCCATGGCGGTGATCGCTTCGCGGGCTCCCGCCGGGGCGATCAGGGGGGGGCCGGTGACATCTCCAGCGGCCCAGATCCCGTCACAGGTGGTACGTAGCTGACGGTCAACCTGAATAAATCCGGTTGACAGGGTTTCTACTCCGGCTTTTTCAAGACCGATTCCGTCACTGGCCGGAGCGGTACCAATTGCCAGCATCAAGCGTTCAGCACAAAGTTCGAGAGATTCATTTCCGACCTGAACGTGCAGACAGGTTTCATCTCCGCGAGGTTCAACTTTTTGGGTTTCGACGTTGAACAGAAAGTGGATTCCCTCTTCTTCGAGAATTTGCTGAAACTGCCGGGTCAGGCGTGGATCAAATTCGCTCAGCAGCACCGGACCTCGTTCAAGAATGGTGACCCGGGTTCCGAAACGGGCAAACATTTGCCCCATTTCCAGAGCGATGACCCCTCCACCCAGAATCAACAGAGATTGCGGAAAGCAGGGCAGGTGCAGAGCACTGTAACTGGTCAGATAGTTGACTTCATCCAGGCCAGGAATCGGGATTACGCGTGGGGTGCCACCGGTGGCAATCAAAAATTTTTCACAGCGGATAATTTCAGAACCGACCTGCACTTCATGGGGTGAGATAAAAGCTCCGTGACCGCGTAAAACGTCAAGGTTGGACGTGCTTTCCAATTCATGCTGGTAGTGACTTTCACGCACTGTTTCAACGGCGCGACGCTTAAGGTTCATCAGGGTTGTACAATCGGGCGCACCTGCAGTCAGGTTGAGGCCCCAGTTTCGTCCTCGGCGCGCCGCATGGTACATCTCGGCCTTGTCGATCAGGGTTTTACTGGGGATACAGCCCCAGTTGACGCAGGTTCCTCCCAGGTGGCTCTGTTCAACCATCAGGACTTTCGCTCCCTGTGCAGCACCAAGGCGAGCCGCTGCAAAAGCGGTGGTTCCGGAACCGAGGATCAGAATATCGGGATGTTTGGACATGGCAATTCTCCTGTGAACTATCCTGACAGCATAGCAGAAGAAATCACCCCGGGGAGGTATTTCAGCTCGCCAGGCGCAGTTTTGCCTTGGCACTTAACGGAGAATCAGGAAAGGATTCAATACATCGTTGATAGTATTGTCTGGCGGCGTCGGTCAGACCCATGGTTTCAAAGGTTCGCGCACATTGAAAAAGGGCTTTTTCCAGCACCTGAGCTGGGGTGTTTTTGTCCTTACACAAAATTTCCAGACAGCGTGATGACATTTCAAAATCCTGCTGACGGTGAAAGATGTTGGCCAGTCGGTACATGGTTGGTGCATCAAGCCCCTTTGCATACAGCTTGAAATAGTCATAAAAAGCAATCATTGCCTCTTCAGGGCGGCTGCGGGCCAGCATCGGAATAACCTTCTGATAGAGCAGGTCGCCCTCTTCAGTTGCCGAAAATTTGCTGCGAAGACGAGCAAGAAGAAGCAGTGCTTCAATATTTTCCGGATCTTTTTTCAAGACCAGCCGCAAGGATTCGGCACCATCACCGTTACCGGAACCAATATTTGCGTAGGTTGCCTGACTGCCGATTTCCATATGGCGTTCGGTGACCGCATCTTCATTCAACTTGAAAACCAACCCTAAAATGATGCCGCAGATCATTCCTCCGATGTGAGCCCAGTGGCCAACATTTGAACTGTTGTTGCCTGTCAATTGCTGAATGCCACCGTTGAGGTCGGCGAGAAAAAAGAGCCCGATAATAACCAGTGAATTGAGCCGAACTTTGAGGCTGATCGGCAGGATAAGGGAAAAGATCCCCAGAATTGGCAGGGGAAAAACCATACTTTTGAAATAACAACGGACCGCGAATAGTCCCATCACACCGGCGATGGCTCCAGAGGCACCCAGAATATGGACCGGGGTTCCGGCAATAACACAGGCAAGCAGAAAAGTGACATTGGATGCAAGCCCGGCAGCAAGATAAAAGAGGCTGAAACGCAGCTGGCCAATGCGGCGCTCAACAACAGTCCCGACGGCCCACAGAAAAAGCATGTTGCCCCACAAATGAGCATGGCTGCCATGGATAAAAAGTGAACTGAAGGCACTGAAAGGGACATTCAGTAGATTGGGCTGGTAGGGAAGAAAAACCAGCTGGTTGAAAATCAGCGCCGGGTCGACGTGCAGTTCGAACAGGTAGAAAACCAGAATATTGACCAGAATAAGGCTGTAGGTCACCCAGGGGACATGTTCCTGGGCGCGTTCTTCCTTGCTGTACATGACCGGCATGAAAGTGATGTGTTCAGCCAGAAGTTCGGTTGCCGACTGATTGTTGACGCTGGCCTGCAGACGAATGTAGGCCAAAAATACAACCGGGAAGAGAAGGAAGATGATGAACAGCAGCCCACCCAGCAGGCTTTGAAGCAGCAGGATTGTCAGGATGACCCCAAAGGCCTTGAGAATAAAAAGCTGCTCCGGATGCTTGGCAAAATGGCTGTCATTTTCTTCAGGTTGAGGAAGAGGCTCAGGTTGTTCAGCACGACGCTTTTGAATTTCGTCGAAGCGGGCAAAGAGCAGGCCACAGCGGCTGCAACTCTCCCCGGTCTGGGTGGCGGTGAAGCATTTGGGGCATTGCCGCCCTACTGGTTTGGGAGCGGCCTCTTCGCGGGTCAGAAGGGGCTCAGGGTCTTCTGTCAAAGATTGCGGGGTTATCGCGGTGGGTGGATCTTCAGCGCGCAGATCGCAGAGCAGACCCAGCCGGTCGAGGTAATCTTTATAGCGCTGGGCAGTGGCTTCATCCAGCCCTTTTTTCAGAACCGGACTGCGTCCGTTCAGGATGTTTTCAATGGCCTCCGGGCTGAACTTGCATTTTTCGGCCAGATTTTTTCTGACCTGATTTTCATCTGTATCCAGAGCCAGATCACCACTGAAGACAATTCGATAACGCTGGTTTTTCATCAACCCCCTCCACAAGTTGTGTCGGCAGAACAATCCAGCAGATCATGACCGAAAGCTAATGATAATGTCAATGAAACAGATGAGAGAGCTGGTAGTGAGGCCGTGAAATCTAGCTGCGCAATGCCAGTTCCTGCTTTTCAAGCACCAACATCTTGTCGCGCAGTTCTGCAGCCTTTTCAAAATCAAGATCGGCGGCAGCGGTCAGCATCTGGTTTTTGGTTTCGCTGATCTGCTGGCGAAGTTCATCTGGATTGAGGTAGTGACTTTCTGTTTCGGCAACCAGAGACAGATCCTCTTTGCCCTGGCTCAGATCGTCGAGAATTGTTCGCAGAGATTTTTTGACTGTCCGTGGTGTAATCCCGTGCTGGAGGTTGTGAGCCAGCTGCTTCTTGCGTCGTCGTTCGCTTTCATCGATACAGGCCTGCATCGAACGGGTGACCTTGTCGGCATACATGATGACTCGCCCGGCAACATTGCGGGCCGCCCGCCCACAGGTCTGGATCAGGGACCGGGACGAACGTAAAAACCCCTCTTTATCAGCATCAAGAATCGTTACCAGAGAGACTTCGGGAATATCGAGACCCTCACGAAGCAGGTTGATTCCGACCATAACGTCAAACTCACCCTCACGCAAGCCGCGGATAATCTGCATTCGTTCGATGGTGTCAATATCGGAATGCATATAGTTGACCCGGATCCCGACTTCTTGCAGGTAGCCGGTCAGGTCTTCGGCCATCCGTTTGGTCAGGGTGGTCACCAGAACTCGTTCCTGTTTGGCGACGACCTCACGAATTTCATCAATCAGATTATCAACCTGATCAACCGCGGGACTAACTTCGATCGGGGGATCAACCAGCCCGGTCGGGCGGATCACCTGCTCGACAAAAACCCCCTCGGCTTTTTCAAGCTCGTAATCGGCAGGAGTCGCTGAAACATAGACGGTTTGAGGTTGGTTGGCGGTAAACTCTTCAAACATCAACGGGCGGTTATCGAGGGCGCTTGGCAACCGAAAACCGAAATTAACCAGAGTTTCCTTACGCGAGCGGTCGCCACGATACATGGCTCCGACCTGACTGACACTGACGTGACTTTCGTCAATAACCATCAGGGCGTCATCGGGAAGGTAACTGAGCAGGGTTGCTGGCGGCTCTCCCGTTTGCCGCCGGTCGAGAAAGCGCGAATAGTTTTCGATTCCCTGGCAGTAGCCCATTTCTTCGATCATTTCGATGTCGAACAGGGTCCGCTGTTCAATCCGCTGGGCTTCAAGCAGCATATTGCGTTCGCGAAAATATTGAATACGCTCCAGCAGTTCGTCCTGAATCTCTTTAACTGCCCGTTTCAGGGTTGGTTTGGTGGCGACGTAGTGGCTGGCCGGAAAGATGCCGGTACGGTCCAGGCGGTCAATCACCTGGCCACGCAGAGGGTCAATTTCGCTGATCGAATCGATTTCATCGCCAAAAAATTCGATACGCAGCGCCCGTTTTTCTTCGTAGGCCGGAAAGATTTCAACCGAGTCGCCGCGGACCCTGAAGGTTCCGCGATGAAAGTCGATATCGTTGCGTTCATACTGGATTTCAACCAGATCTTTCAAAAACTGATTGCGATCCATCTCCATCCCCACCTGAAGGTTGACCAGCATACCGTAGTAGGCTTCCGGTGAGCCGAGGCCATAGATACAACTGACTGAAGCAACGATCAGAACGTCGCGTCGGGTCAACAGGCTGCGGGTTGCGCTGTGACGAAGTTTGTCGATCTCTTCATTGATCGAACTGTCTTTTTCGATGAAGGTATCGGTTGAGGGGACGTAGGCTTCCGGCTGGTAATAATCATAGTAGCTGACAAAATATTCAACGGCATTGTCGGGGAAAAGCTCTTTAAATTCGCCGTAGAGTTGGGCTGCCAGGGTTTTGTTGTGCGCCAGAACCAGGGTCGGTTTTTGAACCTGAGCAACCACATTGGCCATGGTGAAGGTCTTGCCACTGCCGGTAACCCCCAGTAGAACCTGATGACGATCCCCGCGTTCGATCCCTGCGACCAGTTCGGCGATTGCCAGAGGCTGATCACCCTGGGGAGTGAAGTCGGATTGCAGCTTGAAGCGAGCCATAGATATTTTTCCTGACGGGTAGGCAGAGAACGCGGTTTCAGGGTAACTCAGGACCGGGACGGGATGGAAGCCCCTATGGTTTCATCGGAGGAACCCACAATGCGGGATCGAGCCTCTGCTCGAACCAATTGAGGCGCCAGTCGAGATGGGGACCGGTGACGCGCCCACTGGAACCGACCAGAGCGATCTTGTCGCCCTGCCGAACGTGCTGACCCTGTTTGACCAGAATTTTACTCAGATGTAAAAAACTTGAGGAAAGACCAAACCCGTGGTCAATGATCAGGGTTTTTCCCGAGAAAAACATTCCCGAATGTGTCAGGCTGACGATGCCACCAGCTGGAGCCACAACCGGAGTTCCGGTGGGGGCAACGATATCAATCCCGAAATGTGGTCGGCGCGGCTCACCATTCAGAACTCTTTGACTACCATAAATCCCGCTGATCCTGCCTTTGAGTGGCCAGATAAACGGTTCGGAAAAATCGATCAGTGAACTGAGACGCTGGCGAGCTTTCCAGGCCTGCTCAGCTTCGTTACGGATTCTGAGTAGACTTGAGGCCGAAGGCTCCATCATCTTTTTGCTGATGCCATTGATTCTTTCAATCTTGTAACTGCGAGGATGAAGCTGGAGAGTCAGCAGGGTCTCGACGCCGCGGGCATCGACCAGCGAGATTTTTTGCTGCAAATTCGCATCGCGACCAAAACCGAGCAGAAAATGGTTGTCAGCGGTCATCTGAAGGGGGCGGTCTCCATAGAAGGCATGACTGCCCGCTGGTGCCTGGCCAATATAGAAGCCGCCGGGTTGCAACGAGTGTTCCCCGGCAAGGACAGGTAGACAGAACATGAAGAGAAAGCAGAAAGTAAAAACCAGTTTCATATGGGGACAATCAAGTAAAGATAATTCATTTTTCTGGTTATGCACTTTACTCAAGTTGTGCCAAGCCTAAGCGCCTGATTTGTTAGCGGCGGCGAGCAAACAGCTTGCTGCATGATCCGCCAGAAGCGTTTACCCGGAGATTTGCTGGTCCGCCGATTGAAACGGAAGACATACTCATCCAGATAGCGTTGCAGATATTTTGAATCAAATCGTCCCTGAAAGGTTCCAAGGATGACCCTTTTCACCAACGAGATAACCAGATGCACACCCGGCAGAACGCTTTCTTTATTTTCAGACTGTGCCGAAAGTACCCGATGATGAACAAAGTCCTTTTCAAGACCGTTGTAGCCCTTCCAACCATCGGTCGAAATCCGGCTGCCGTCGACGATGTTTCCTTTAGCGAACGGCAGCAACTGAGCAGAGCTGCAATCGTCAATCACCTGCATCCGCAGGCGGCCAAGCTTACGACCTTGTCGTTCGACAGCCACTGCAACCTTGCATTTATGGTCTGCACCGCGTCCACGCTTGCCGCTGCTCTTGCCGCCAAGGTAGAACTCATCGGCTTCAACCTCTCCCGACAAAGGCTTGCGATCAGGAAAGATTGTGCAGGTTCTGAGCTTTTGCAGCCAGCACCAAGCGGTACGATAACTACCGAGGCCAAGCAATTCCTGCAAGGTAGTCGCATTAACGCCGGACTTTCGAGTCGAAAACCACCAAAGGGCCTTGAACCAGACGGTAAGTGGCTTTTTCGCCCCATGGAAAATTGTGCCCGAGGTCACCGAAATCTGCTTCTGACACTTTCGACACAGATACAAAGCACGGGCGCTTTTCCAATATTCACCATGCCCGCAGTCCGGGCAGATAAACCCTTCCGGCCAGCGAAGTTGGAACAGATAATCAAGACATGCCTGTTCGTGGCGGAAACGACGGTCAAATTCAACTTCATTTTTCGGAAAATCTTCATTCATAGTTGGCCTCCTTGCTTTTGGAGACCAGTTTACTCGGCTTAGTGACAGCTTATGTCACTATCGCTGGAGTGTTGTACATAACCAGATTTCGAAAATACTGGCCCCGCCGCAGCAGGGCCAGCCCCCCCTCCCCAATTCGCTGTTCGCGATTCACACGAGTAAAAACAACCGTTCGACAGAACCTTTTCTTCCCGGCCAGGAAAAAGCACTGATCGGAACAAAAACCTCTTGTCCGTTCATACTCCAGATTTAAGTTTGGGCTTGCTGAATAATACATAACCTACTGAAAATACTGGATTAAACATTCATTTTCATGCTAATATGTGCAGGAAAAACAGGTGGTTAGCCTTAAAACCCTTGCACATGGATGGTCAAAAATGTATCGAACAAC
>JAJRWF010000055.1 GCA_024276905.1 Deltaproteobacteria bacterium | reverse complement strand
CTGACGACACCAATTCAGCTGGCGGTTATGACGGCAGCCCTGGCCAACCGCGGTGATGTCCTGCAGCCGCAGATTATTCGGCGGATAGAAGATTGGAGCGGCAATCTGCTGCAGCAGTCGGAGCGGCAATTGATCCGCCATGTCGACTTTCCGCCGGAGGCCTGGACGGCAGTCAGCACGGGTCTGGTTGCCGCGGTCAACGAGCCGCATGGGACCGGCTGGGCGGCACGCCTTGAGAGGGTAAAGGTTGCTGGGAAAACCGGCACATCGCAGGTCGTTCGGCGCAGATCGGATGAAGAGGAGGAATCTGGAGAGCAACGGGAGGTTCCCTACCGGTTTCGGCCGCACGCCCTGTTTGTTGCCTACGCTCCGGCAGAGAATCCCGAGATTGCGGTTGCAGTGGTTGTTGAACATGGCCAGCATGGCGGCAGTGCTGCCGGACCGATTGCCAAGGCGATGCTTGACAGTTACTTTAACGGCAAGCAACAGAAGATTACCGTTGTTCAGGATGAGGGTGAATAATGTTTGATCGTCGGTTGGTGACCAACTTTGACTGGGTTTTGCTGATCACGGTCTGTCTGCTGACCGGGGTCGGAATACTGAATCTTTACAGTGCGACTGCCGGCTGGACCGTTTATAGTACCCCGATTTACCTCAAGCAGACTCTCTGGTTCGGCGGCGGGGTTTTTCTGGCCTTGCTGATCTGTTGTTTCGACTATCGACACCTGGAACATTATTCTCTGTATGCCTACGTCCTGATGCTGGGAATGCTGCTCTTTGTGCTGGTACTCGGCAAGACTTCGATGGGAGCAACCCGCTGGATTCACCTCGGGGCTTTCAATCTGCAGCCAAGCGAGGTTGCCAAGCTGGTGATTATTGTTTCGCTGGCACGGATTTTCGGACGCACTGCACAGCCCCTCGGTTACCGTTTGCGTGATCTCTGGACACCGGCAGGTTTGCTGTTGTTGCCATTTTTGCTGATTGTCAAACAACCTGATCTCGGAACCGCTTTGCTGGTGGTCTTCATCGGTGCCTCGATGCTGCTTTTTGCCGGTTTGCAACGTAAAACCCTGCTTGCTCTTGGTGTTGCCGGTTTTGTCACTGCCGGTTGCGGCTGGTTCATGCTCCATGATTATCAGAAAGCCAGAATTCGTATTTTTCTGAATCCCGAGACCGATCCCCTGGGCAGCGGCTATCATATTATTCAGTCGAAAATAGCGGTCGGCAGCGGTGGCTTTCTGGGTAAGGGCTTCATGGCCGGAACCCAGTCGCATCTCTCTTTTCTCCCTGAGCGGCACACCGACTTCGCTTTTTCAGTGTTTGCTTAAGAGTGGGGTTTCAGTGGCAGTATGCTGCTTCTGCTCGGTTATCTGTTTCTGATTGTCTGGGGGATCTACGTTGCGCGTCGCGCGGCCGATCGTTTCGGGACTTTTCTCGCGATCGGAATTACCGCAATGATCTTCTGGCACATCGTGGTTAATCTGGGAATGGTCATTGGTCTGCTGCCGGTTGTCGGGGTGCCCCTGCCGCTCTTTTCTTACGGCGGAACAAACATGATTACTACCATGATCGGCGTCGGTCTGTTGATGAACGTCAGTATGCGGCGTTTCATGTTCTGACGCGGCGCTAATCGGTCAGCCAGAAATCGTTATATGCGACCGGATCATAATAGCGGTGGTATCCCCACTTCACAATCGGTTCCCGCTGTTCGAGCGGATCTATCTCATGGATCAACCTGTCTACCGCCATGAAGGTTCCTATTACCGGTCCCTGTTTGCGTAACGCATGACGAGCGTAGGAGGAACAGGTCGGGTACATTCGGCAGCGCGCCCCGTCAACCGGAGAAATGTATTTCTGGAAAATCCATACCGCCTGATCAAGTGGGTCGATCCTGTCATTGAAGTCAGGTTGTCTGTTCTGTGACTTACCCGCATCCCAGGGGCCCCAGGTTTCGGCACCGGCGGTACCCGGCAATGAGATATTGAGCAGAAAGGTCGCCAGCAGGATGCTACTGCCAATGGATTGTCGGCACATGTTCGAAAAGGAGATGCTCATATCAGAACGATAACCGCTGTTGTTTCTTCTGTAAAGTTGGCTACGGCACAGGGTGGCAGTTGAATTATGGTTTTTTTTCGTTTTGATTACGGATAAATGCCAGCCGTTCACGGATCGTCTTTTCGTAACCGTGATCGCCTGGTCGGTAGTAGCTTGTCCCCTGCAGGGCCTCGGGGAGATGTTGCTGTGCGGCAATGCCGTCCTTGAAGTCGTGGGCGTATTTGTATCCTTTGCCGTAATCGAGTTCTTTCATCAGTTTTGTCGGCGCGTTGCGGATATGTTTGGGGACCGGCAAGGCGCCACTGTTACGGACTTCGGCCTGGGCCTGTTTGATGCCGATATAGCTGGCGTTACTCTTGGGTGCACTGGCCAGGTAGGTGACCCCCTGGGCCAGATTGATCCGTGCTTCGGGCAGGCCGACAAAATGAACCGCCTGCTGAACGGCAAGTGTCAGTTGCAGAGCCCGCGGGTCGGCATTGCCGATATCTTCCGAGGCAAAAACCACCATCCGGCGCACAATAAACAACGGATCTTCTCCCGCCTCGATCATCCGCGCCAGCCAGTAGAGGGCGGCATCAGGATCGCTGCCACGCATACTTTTGATAAAGGCCGAAATGACGTTGTAATGTTCTTCTGCGCCTTTATCATAGAGAAGTGCTTTTTTCTGCAGGGCTTCCTGGGCCAGTGGCAGATCGATCCGCTTGCCGGTCACTGCTGAAGCAGCGACTTCGAGGGCGCCGAGGGCAACCCGTGCGTCGCCCTCGGCCTTGGCGGCGAGAAAATCGAGCGCATCATCATCGATCTGCAGGTTCAATTCACCAAGACCGCGTTCTTCGTTCAAAGCCCGCTGAAGTAACTGTTTGAGCGCTTCAGGGTCGAGCGGTTCGAGGACAAAGACCCGCGAGCGTGAAAGGAGAGCCGAGTTGACCTCGAAACTCGGGTTTTCGGTGGTGGCGCCGATCAGGGTAATATCACCCTTTTCTACGGAAGGCAGAAAAGCATCCTGCTGGGCCTTGTTGAAGCGATGGATTTCATCGACAAACAACAGGGTTCGTCGACTGTGATAAGCCCGCTGGCTTTTTGCTTCGGCAACAATTTCACGCACGTCCTTGATACTGCCGAGTACCGCGGAAAAGAAGACGAAACGACTGCTGGTGGTGTTGGCGATAACCTGCCCGAGACTGGTCTTGCCGGTGCCGGGAGGGCCCCAGAAGATCAGTGAGCCGAGCTGGTCGGTTTCAATCAGCTGGCGTAACAGTTTGCCCGTGCCGAGCAGGTGTTGCTGGCCGACGACCTCGGCCAGATTGCGCGGGCGCATGCGCTCGGCCAATGGTTGGTTGCTGATCTGTTTGTCTGTCCGGGTGAAAAGATCGTCCACGATCACCTCTTGAGTTTTCCGGGCTGCCGTCCGACACTGAGAAACTTGTGTGAAGAGGGTGCAATGTAGCACGCCAATCAGGTGGCGACAACTCTCTAAGTTGTTGAAAGCGATAGACTTTGGCCTAAACTTGTGGTATCCCGGTGAGCAGGGTTGGTCGCAGCCTCTGCAACCCCGAACCACGGGAGATACGTCTTGATCCAGACCGTCGGCATCTATGCCAAGAAAAATCACTCCGAAGCACCGAAACTGACTCGGGATATCTGCAATCGCCTGCAGCAGCACGGAGTCAGCTACCTGCTTGAACCCTGGCTCGGTAAGGTTCTCGGCAATGAGGCCGTCGCCAGCGAAGAAGATATTCCGCGGCAGGTCGATCTGCTCATTGTCCTGGGCGGTGACGGCACCCTGATTTCGGTTGCGCGTCAGGTTAATGGGCTGGAGGTGCCGATACTCGGCGTCAATCTCGGCAGTCTCGGTTTTCTGACCGAAATCACCCGCCATGAGCTGCCGGCAATGCTCGAATCGGTTTTGGCCGGTGAGTTTACCGTCTGTGACCGGATGATGCTCGATGTTGAAATTCTGCGGCGGGGAAAACCGGTTGAAAAGCATACCCTGCTGAATGATGCTGTGATCAACAAGGGAACGCTGGCGCGGATTATCGACATGGCGACCTGGGTCGATGGTGATTATCTGACAACGTTCAAGGCCGATGGCCTGATTATCAGTACCCCGACCGGCTCTACCGGCTACAATCTGGCAGCTGGCGGACCGATCATCTATCCGGGGATCAACAGTTTGGTCATTACGCCGATCTGTCCACACATGCTGACCAATCGTCCCCTGATTGTGCCGAGCAGTTCAACGGTCGCCATCGATGTCAGTTTTGCCGACGACGTGGTCTATTTTACCGGTGACGGGCAGATCGGCGCCAGCCTCGAACCGGGAGACCGGGTTGAGGTCCGTCAGTCGAGTGCCCGGACTCAGCTGATCAAGAGTCCGACGCGCGATTACTTTGAAATTCTCCGTACCAAACTGAGCTGGGGGGAAAGGTGATAGAGGAAAAAGGGTGAAAGGATAAAGGAAAAGGTATTTTCAGGACCTTTATCCTTCACCCTTCAGCTTTTAACCTGTTTTTTATGCTTTGTGATCTGATCATCAAAAATTTTGCCATCGTTGAACAGTTGCATATCAACTTCAACCGCGGGTTCAATGTGCTGACCGGGGAAACCGGCGCCGGGAAATCGATTATTATCGATGCCGTCAACCTGCTGCTCGGCGGTCGGGCGCGTGGCGACGTGATTCGCACCGGTACCGACGAGGCCACGGTCGAGGCGGTTTTTGCGGTCGGCAACAATACTTTGCTGCAACAGCGGCTCGCTGAAATGGGTCTGGAGGACGGTGATGATCTGTTGGTGCGAAGGATTGTTGCCCGCAGCGGCAAAAACCGGATCTTTGTCAATGGTTCCCCGGTTCCCTTGGCGCAGTTACGCGAATTGACGCCACTGTTGGTCAATATCTACGGTCAACATGAACATCAGGGTCTACAACGGGTTGAAACCCACCTGCCATTGCTTGACAGTTATGCGGGCTGTCGGGACGAATCCGAAGCCTATCGCACCGCTTTTGAGCGCAGGCGCGAGATTGCTGACCATCTGCACCAGCTTGAACTCGCGGAACGTGAGCGTCAGCAACGTCTGGATATGCTCGGTTTTCAACGTCAGGAGATAGTCGCCGCCGACTTGCAGGTCGGTGAGGATGAGGAGCTTGAGCGAGAACGTCTGCTGCTGCAGCACGCCGGACGGTTATCTGAGGCGAGTCAGGGCGGATACCAGACCCTTTATGCGCAGAGTGGTGCGGTCTGTGAACAGCTTTCGCAGGTTGCGGCCTCTCTGGTGTCGTTGCAACAGATCGATCCGCAGCTGGGTGCATTGGGAGAATCGTTGAATTCGGCCCTTTACACGGTTGAAGATGCGGCCATGCAATTGCGTGATTATGCGCAGAAGGTCAGTTTTGAGCCGCAACGCCAGCAGCAGGTCGATGACCGGTTGGCCCAGATCAAGACCCTGAAACGCAAGTATGCTCCGACTGTCGAAGAACTGCTCAGCTACTTGCAGCAGCTGGATGCTGAACTGGACGATCTGCGCGATATCGACGGCCGACGTACCGAGTTGCAACAGCAATTGTCCGAAGCGGAAAAGGTACTGCATGAAAAGGGCCGGTTGCTGAGTCACAAGAGGATTGCCGCCGCTACACGTTTGCAGCAGGTTGTGGAAGCGGAATTGGCTGACCTGGCGATGGCCGGTGCTTGTTTCGAGGTTCGCCTGTTGCCGTTGGAACGTCCGGCCGCCGATGGTCTTGAATGCGGTGAATTCTACCTGGCGGCCAATCCGGGCGAGGCCGCTCAGCCGCTGGCCCGGATCGCATCGGGGGGCGAATTATCGCGGATCATGCTTGCCCTGCGCCGCAGTATCCCCGAGGGCGACAGTGTTCGTACGTTGATTTTCGATGAGGTTGATGCCGGTATCGGGGGTGAGGCTGCCACTGCGGTCGGGGAAAAGATCTGTCGGCTGGGCACAGGCCTGCAGGTTCTTTGTGTGACCCACCTGCCTCAGGTTGCCGCATTTGCTCATCATCATTTCCGGGTTTTGAAACAGGAAAAGGAAGGTCGTACCCGCACCGGGCTGGACCTGTTGCTGGGAGAAGATCGTACCCGGGAGATGGCCCGGATGCTTGGTGGTGCCCAGGTGACAGAGCGCACCCTTGAGCACGCTCGTGAGTTGCTGGATCGTTCTGCCGGTGTTGCCTGAAGCGGAGTTTCTATGATTATTCGTCGTGCCCGAATCCCTGATGCCAGGGCCATTCACCAGTTGCTGCTCGGTTACGCCCAGCAGGGTCAGCTGCTCGGACGGTCACTGGCTGATATCTATGATGCGTTGCGTGATTTCCATGTCTGTGAAGAGGGGGGAGAGATTCTCGGAGTCGGTGCGTTGCAGGTCTGCTGGGAGGATCTTGCCGAAATCCGTTCATTGGCAGTCAAGCCGGGACTGTCCGGTCAGGGCATCGGACGTCAGCTGGTCGATGCCTGTCTTGAGGAGGCGCGCGAATTCGGACTGCCGAGGGTTTTTGCGCTGACTTATCAACCGCAGTTTTTTGAACGTCTCGGTTTTGTTGAGATCGAGAAATCGGCCCTGCCGCATAAAATCTGGACTGACTGTATTCATTGCGTCAAGTTTCCTGACTGTGACGAAACGGCGTTGGCGATTGATCTTTGAGCAGGTCAGCAGCGATTTGCACGCATTGTCATTTTGGTCGTGACGTACCAATTGCAGCGTTTCGGCGACCGGTTTTTCCCTTAAGAACGGGGAGTTGGTTGCCGAAATGAGACGAGTAACTTCTTGACAAAAGGTTGAAAAGGCTTTAGAAATGGCACTTTGATGCCGCTTGTGCCTTAAGGAGGCCCGCAGATCGTGTCACGTCGATTCACCCTGATGTACATACCCGATTCAGGTAAGCAGGTTCGCCGCCTGCTGATCTCGCATCGTCTGCTTGTTTCAGCGTTGGTCGCTGTACTGCTCTGTACTGCGTTGTTGGGCTATGTGGTTGCCGATTATTTTCGTCTGCAGCTTGACCAGGAGCAATTTAATCAGTTGCTGGTCGAAAACAGTGAGCAGCGTCAGCAGCTGGGGCAGATGAGTCGTGACCTGAATGGCTTGCGGCACGAGATGATCGTGCTGGCAGAATCGGATGCCAGGGTTCGTGAGGCCCTGAGCCCGACCACGGAAAACCTGGTGACTGTACCGGTCGGGATCGGTGGGGCAATTGATACAAGTACCGCGGACATGACAGAGTTGCAAAAACAGATCAACAGTTTGCGCCTGGCGATTGATTTACGTCGTGAGTCTCAGGAAGAGGTGCGCAACCTGTTGAATGATAAACATTCTCTGGCCTCAGCTACTCCGGACGGCTGGCCGACCAAGGGATGGCTGACTTCCTATTTCGGCATGCGTTCTTCGCCTTATACCGGTCGTCGCAAAATGCATGAAGGCCTCGACATCGCAGCGAACACCGGAACCCTGGTGACAGCAACGGCTGATGGTGTGGTGGTCAAGGCAACCACGGAACCTGGTTTCGGCAAGGTTGTGATGATCGATCATGGTTACGGGTATCGAACCATTTTCGGACATAATTCGAAACTGCTGGTCAAGGCCGGAACGCGCATCAGACGTGGAGATCGGATTGCCGAGGTTGGTAATACCGGCCGCTCTACCGGTTCGCACCTGCACTATGAGG
The DNA here is from genome assembly GCA_024276905.1 of Deltaproteobacteria bacterium. Classification (GTDB taxonomy): domain Bacteria; phylum Desulfobacterota; class Desulfuromonadia; order Desulfuromonadales; family Geopsychrobacteraceae; genus Geopsychrobacter. The sequence continues at coordinate 34,818 of JAJRWF010000055.1, read as the reverse complement.
TCCGTCTAAATGGTGTGCCGATTGATCCGCGCAAGCTGCTCTGATCTCCCCTTCCTCTTCTTTTTTATCGTTCATTCTGCTGTTTCCCCCTGTTGTTGGTCTGTCCCGGATTCTGAGGCTATTCCTTGCTTGTGAGCCCGAAGTTCGGTGTGCTAATATGCCGCGCGTTATCCGCATCTTGTTTCCGTTGCTGGAATCAGGATGATTCATGTCATTTTCCATTTGCGCCGGATGCGGCGTTTGTCGGTTACGGAGTTGTTTTTCGATGATTAAAAACCTGGTCAGGAAGGTTGTCGGCAGTAAAAACGACCGCGATATCAAACAGATGATGGGCAGGGTCGCACAGATAAATGCCCTTGAAGAAACCCTTGAACCCTTAAGTGACGAGCAACTCCGTGCCAAGACCGATGAGTTTCGTGCGCGTTTGCAGCAGGGCGAGACCGTCGACGATCTGCTGGTTGAGGCTTTTGCCGTCGTGCGCGAGGCGAGCAAGCGAATCCTCGGGATGCGTCATTTCGATGTCCAGATGATCGGGGGTATGGTGCTCAACGATGGCAAGATCGCCGAGATGAAAACCGGGGAGGGTAAAACCCTGGTTGCGACTCTGGCGACCTACCTGAATGCACTGGCCGACAAGGGCGTCCATGTCATCACCGTCAACGATTATCTGGCCAGTCGTGACGCCGAGTGGATGGGTAAGCTTTACCGCTTTCTCGGTTTGACGGTCGGTTGTATCGTCCATGGACTCGATGACCGCCAACGGCAGGAAGCCTATGGCGCGGACATCACCTACGGGACCAACAACGAGTTCGGCTTCGATTATCTGCGTGACAACATGAAGTTTGATCTGGCCGATTATGTTCAGCGTCCGCTGCACTACGCAATTGTCGATGAGGTTGACTCGATCCTGATCGACGAGGCGCGAACTCCGCTGATTATTTCCGGACCCAGCGAATCGTCGAGCGAACTCTATTCTCGGGTCAATGTTATCATCCCGCGACTGACAAAGGGTGAAATCAGCGAGAGTCGTGACGGCAAGATGGGTCAGAGTGTCAAACATCACACCGGAGATTACACGGTTGATGAAAAGGCCAAGTCGGCGATGCTGACCGAAGATGGAGTGCGTAAGGCTGAGAAGCTTCTCGGCATCGAGAACCTCTATGACCCGGTCAATATCGAACTGCTCCACCACGTCAATCAGGCTCTGAAGGCCCACGCCCTGTTCAAGCGCGATGTCGATTATGTGGTCAAAGACGGCGAGGTCATGATCGTTGACGAGTTCACCGGCCGTTTGATGGAAGGACGGCGCTGGAGTGATGGTCTGCATCAGGCGATTGAAACCAAGGAAGGGGTCAAGATCGAGTCGGAAAATCAGACCCTGGCGACCATCACCTTCCAGAACTATTTCCGCATGTACGAAAAGCTGTCGGGAATGACCGGTACCGCCGATACCGAAGCCAAGGAATTCAACGAGATCTACAAGCTGGAGGTGGTCGTCATCCCGACCAATCGCCCCCTGTTGCGACTTGATAACCCCGATATGATCTACAAGACCAGAAAGGAAAAGTATCTGGCGGTTATTGAAGACATTATCGACTGTTATCAACGTGGGCAGCCAGTGCTGGTCGGCACGATTTCGATCGAAGATTCGGAGCTGCTCTCGGAACAATTAAATAAAAGGGGTACACCCCATAATGTTCTGAACGCCAAACAGCATGGCCGTGAGGCTCTGGTCGTTGCCCAGGCCGGGCGCAAGGGCGCGGTCACGATTGCAACCAACATGGCCGGACGTGGAACCGATATCGTTCTTGGCGGTAATGCCGAAATGATGGCGCAGGCGGAGGCCGATGCTGCAGCGGCAGAAGATCGAGAGGCGGCATTCAAGGCCGCTTTCGAAAAATTTCAGCCGCAATGTGCCAAAGAGAAAGACGAGGTGCTTGCCGCCGGTGGACTTTATATCCTCGGGACCGAGCGTCATGAGTCCCGGCGTATCGACAATCAGCTGCGTGGCCGCTCCGGGCGCCAGGGAGATCCCGGCGCCAGCCGGTTCTATCTGAGCCTTGAGGATGATCTGCTGCGAATTTTCGGTTCGCAGCGCGTTGCTTTCGTGATGGAAAAACTGCGGATCCCTGAAGGGGAGCCGATTGAGCATGGCATGATCAGCAGGGCGATTGAAAATGCCCAGAAAAAGGTTGAAGCGCACAACTTTGATATCCGCAAGCATCTGATAGACTATGACGACGTCATGAACCGGCAGCGCGAGGTTATCTACGCGCAACGGCGCGAGATACTGGGCGGCGAGGACATTCGCGGGACGATTGAGAGTATCCTTGATGAAAACATCGAGGATACGGTTGCGTCATTCTGCCCGGATAAAAGTCACCCGGAAGATTGGGATTGGCAGCGTCTCGGCGAGGATATTCTGAACCAGTTTGCGTTTCTTCCTGATCTGGAGGGTTTTGATCAGGAAAAGAGCAGTCGTGATGATCTGGAAGAACTGCTCAAACGGCAGGCACGGGCACGGCTGGCAGAAAAGGAAGAGGAATTCACTCCGCCGGTTATGGAACATCTCAGTCAGGTCTTGCTGCTGCAGACAATCGATTCGCAGTGGAAAGGTCACCTGTTGGCGGTTGATCATCTAAAGGAAGGGATTGGCCTGCGCGGTTACGGTCAGAAAGACCCCAAGGGGGAGTACAAGCGCGAGGCATTTGAACTCTTCATGCAGATGATGGGGCAGGTCCGTCAGGAGGTCTTGCAGAAGCTTTTTCGGGTTCAGCTGGCACGTGAAGACGACGTCGAACAGATGGAGGCCCGGCGACGTCAGCAGCAGATGACGCTTAATCGGGTGGGTGCCGACAGCGAGGGGAAAAAACCGGTGACACGCGAAGAAGACAAGGTGGGACGTAACGATCCCTGCCCCTGCGGGAGCGGGAAGAAATACAAGAAATGTTGTGGCAAATAGGAATAGTGCAGTTCTGCTGGTTTTTGATAGAACCTGAAGAGGGAGATTTCCACTCCGCATGACCAACGCAAAACCACATCAGGAACCGGCCGTCCTGCTGATAGATGACGCTCCGCTGATTCTCGATCTGCTGCAGGAGATCCTGGAAGAGAGCGGCTATCGTGTGCTGCGAAGTGAAACCGGCAAAGATGTCGCCGGTATTCTTGCGCATGAACAGGTGGCCGTGGTTTTTTGTGATGTGTTACTGCCTGAAGTCAATTGGGTCGAGGTGCTGCGCCAGATCAAGCAGCAGGTTCCTGAAGTGCAGGTGGTCATCATTTCCGGGCAACAGGATTTCGATACGGCGCGGCAGGTCTTGCGTGAGCGGGCCCTCGATTTTCTGGTCAAGCCCTTTGGTGCCGAAGAGGTTATTGGCGCTGTGCAGCAGGGGTTCGCAACCTATTATACGGCGATCAATCAGAAAAAAGCGCGTAATGAGGCTCATCGGCGCATGGCGGATCTGGTTCTGCTCAAGCAGATCGGTGAAACGGCCAGCGCCGGCAGTGATCTGCAGGAATTGTTTGAGCGGATACTCGATTCCATTGTTCATTCCGCCGGGGTCGAAATTGCGTCCCTGATGATTGCCGGGGAGGATAACCTGTTGCGGATTGCTGCCGCCCGCGGTTTTTCCGAGCAGATAGTCAAGTCGGTTGTGGTTGCACCCGGTGAAGGGGTTTCGGGGCACGTTTTCCAACTTCGTGAACCGGTTCTGGTGCAGAATATCAGTGTTGATGATCGATTCCGTTCCCTGGTCGGCGGAGAGCGCTATAAAAACCAGTCCCTTCTGTCGGTACCGATTCTTTACCGTGATCAGGCCCTTGGGGTTATCAACGTCAACAACAAGCGTTCCGGTGAACCCTTCGACGCCGAAGACCAGAATCTGCTGATGGCGATTGCCCACCAGGTTGCACTGGCGATTGAAAACTTCAAACTGGTGACCAATCTGCGGCAGCAAACGAGAACGCTCGAACGGACCAACGCTGATCTGGTCAAGCTCAACCTGGCGCGTACGCGACTGGTTTGCAACCTTTCCCATGAGCTGAAAACACCTCTGACCTCAATTATGGGCTTTGTCGATCTGGCCCTGACTTTCTATCAGAAACTTTCTGAAGAGGATCTCAAGGACTACCTGGGGCAGGCCCGTGAAGAAGGGGTTCGGCTTGAAGGGTTGATTACCAGTATGCTGCGTCTCTTTTCGATTGAATCGGAACGAGAGCCCTGGAACTGGAAGGCGTTCAATCTCGGCTGGACGGTCAGTGATGCTTTCCAGTACCATGGCAGAAGGATTGAACGCAGCAAGTTACAGGTCGGGGTCGAGATCGCGGAAGAGTTGCCCGAGATCTACGGGGATCCGGAAAAATTCGGTATCGCATTGAATGCACTGCTTGATAATGCGGTCAAATTCAATTGTGAGGGGGGACGTATCTCGGTGCGGGCCGAGAGCCGGGTGATCGACGGTCTCGAGTTTGCTTATCTGCAGATCCAGAACGATGGCCTGACGATTCCGCCGGAAGCCAAGGGAACAATCTTTGATTCCTATACCCAGTTGGGCGATATCGATACCGAGAAGCCGCATGGTGTCGGAATCGGTTTGTCGCTGGTCCGGGTGGTGGTAGAAAAGATGAAAGGGCGGGTTTTTCTAGAGGATAAGGACGGGGAGGGAGCCTCTTTCGGTCTGCTGCTCCCGAGTGAGGAAAGCTATGGGGCCCTGCGCGATTGAGAGTTCGGGTGTTCCTCTGACAGAAGAACAATCTGCGGGGCCTCCGGGTCGCGCTTTTTTGTCTCCAGAATTTACGAGGGAGCGATAATGGAACAACTGATATCTCCACAAGGGTATGGTTACGCAGCAACCGCCGCCGGAATCAAAAAAGATGGTACGGCGGATCTTGGCCTGATTGTTTCTGAGCCGCCGGCCAACTGTGCCGGAGTGTTCACCCGCAATCAGGTAGTTGCTGCTCCGCTCCAGGTGACAAAGCCGCGCGTCGCCAGGGGACGTTGTCAGGCGATACTGGTCAACAGCGGCAATGCCAACGCCTGTACCGGGCAGGAGGGGCTGAAAACGGCCGAGAATTGCGCGGCACTGACGGCCCGGGCTCTGGAGGTTTCACCGGAGCTGGTTGCCGTTGCATCGACCGGTGTGATCGGACAGTTGCTGCCCATCGGTCCTTTCGATTCCGCTGTATCCGAACTTGTGGCGGGGCTAGATGGCCAGGCGGCAATCCGGGTTGCCGAAGCGATGATGACGACCGACAGCTTTGCCAAGCTTTCCTCTGTTGACGGCGAAGTCGCAGGGAATTCATACCGGATTCTGGGCCTGGCCAAGGGGGCCGGGATGATCCATCCGGATATGGCGACCATGCTCGGTTTTGTTGTCACCGATGCCGGTCTTGACGCGGAGCAGTTGCAGCGTTTGCTGCCTCCTGCGGTTGACGAAAGCTTTAACTCGATCACTGTGGATGGCGACACCTCAACAAACGATATGGTATTGCTGCTGGCCAATGGTGCGGCCGAAGGTGCTGAGATTCTGCCGCACAGTGCAGAGGAAAAGGCGTTTGCGGCAAAGCTTCACCAGGTTCTGCTCGACCTTGCCAAGATGATTGTCCGTGATGGCGAAGGTGCAACCAAGCTTGTTGAAATCAGGGTGGTCGGCGCACGGGATCATGCTCAGGCACGGGTTGTTGCAAAATCGGTTGCGACCTCTTCGTTGGTGAAGACCGCATTTTTTGGCGAAGATGCGAACTGGGGGCGGATTATCGCGGCCGTTGGTTATGCCGGGACTGCTCTTGATCCAGAGCAGATCGATATTTTGTTCGATGATATCATGGTTGCCAGGGCCGGTCTTTACGCAGGGTTACAGATTGAAGAATCCGCAACCGAAGTGCTCAGGAAAAAAGAGTTTTGCGTGACGATAGATCTGCATCTGGGTGATGACAGTGCCAGCTATTTCACTTCCGACCTGACTTACGATTACATCAAAATAAATGCTGACTACCGAACCTGATATTGTGGCGGACAATCCGGCACCGTTGATTGATCATACTCTGCTGCGCCCTCAGACAACTGTTTCGCAGATTGAACAGCTTTGTGAAGAAGCTGTGGAGTGGGGCTTTGCCGCGGTCTGCGTGCCGCCTGTATTTGCCCCCCGCGCGGTGAACTGTCTTTACGGCTCGGAAACTGTTGTTGCCGGTGTTGTCGGTTTTCCTTGCGGTTATGACAGCCTGGCGTCCAAGGTGCAGCTGGCCGCCGAGCTGGCCAGTACCGGTTGCGCGGAACTGGACATGGTGATTCAGATCGGACAGGCATTGGATGGTGATTTAGGGGGGGTCGAAGAAGAAATATCTCAGGTTGTGTTGGCAGCCCCTGCAGCGAAGGTCAAGGTTATCATTGAGTGCTGCTATCTGGAAGAGCATTTAAAGGCAGAACTGACCCGAACGGTTATTCGATCCGGAGCGGCCTACGTCAAAACCTCGACCGGTTTCGGTCCTTCCGGGGCCAAGGTGGCAGATGTCCGCCTGCTGGCCGAAGCGGCAGGCGGGCGGATCGGTGTTAAGGCGGCAGGAGGCATTCGCAGTCTTGCTGAACTACGAGCGATGCAGCAGGCTGGTGCCAGTCGTATCGGAACCAGTTCCGGAGTTCAGATCATGCAGCAGTGGCATGCTGTCCGCAGGGGACAATGAGCGTTTTCAATCGAGTTTTCCTGATCGTTCTCGATGGTGTCGGTGTTGGTGCCCTGCCGGACGCGGCTGATTACGGGGATGATCATGCCGCCACTTTGCCACACGTGGCCGCAGCGGTTGACGGTCTCGATTTGCCGAACCTGCAGGCGATGGGGTTGGGGAATATCTGCGGAATCAAGGGAGTCAGGCCGCAGTCTCAGCCTCATGCGGCCTGGGGAAAGCTGGCACAACGCAGTGCGGGCAAGGATTCGGTCACCGGACACTGGGAACTGGCGGGACTTATCCGGCAGGTCCCTTTTTCCACCTTCCCGGAGGGTTTTCCTTCCGGGATCATTCAGCAGTTTACAGACTTAGCCGGCCAGGAGCCGTTGGGGAATATCGCAGTCAGTGGAACCGATATTCTGCAGAAATTAGGGCTGCAGCACCTTGAAACCGGGCGGCCGATTGTTTATACCAGCAGTGATTCGGTCTTTCAGGTCGCAGCCCATGAAGACCTCCTGCCGCCCGCACAACTTTATCGGCTTTGTGCCCGGACGCTTGAAATACTGCGGCCCTATAATATTTGTCGTGTCATCGCCAGGCCCTTTGTTGGGGATTGCCCCGAGAATTTCAGACGCACCAGCGGCCGACATGATTTTCCGGTGGTTCCGGGTGGCGAGACACTGCTTGATCGTCTGCAGCGGGCCGGGATCCCGACCTGCGGGATCGGTAAGATCGGGGATCTGTTTGCCGGACGTGGACTCAGTCGGAGTTTGCCGACCCATAATAACGCTGAAGGGTGCAGGCTGATGCTGCAGGCATTGGAACAGCAGCAAAGAGGCTTGGTTTTCGTCAATCTGGTTGATTTTGACATGCTCTATGGACATCGACGTGACTGCCGGGGGTTTGCAGATGCTCTACATGAGTTCGATACTTTTCTTCCACGACTTATGACCGGGATGACGTCACGAGACTTGCTGATAATCACTGCGGATCATGGTTGTGATCCAACTACTGCGGGGACGGATCATGCTCGTGAATATATCCCCTTGCTGGCATGGACCGCGCAAAATCAGACCGGTATCAGCCTTGGCGTTCGCGACAGCTTTGCTGATATTGCGGCAACTGTGGCAGAAATATTTGCGATTGAGCAGGACTGTGGTAAAAGTTTCCTGTCTGTTCTGCCCGCTTGCGGATCAGCGGCGTGATGGGGAGACGGCAGCTCAATCCGATTGGCCCGTTTTCTTCGGGCGGCAAAAGACAGGTAACTAACGGGTCAAACGATTAAGAGAGGGAACTATGATGAAACGTCTGCTGCTGGTTTTGTTGGTACTTCTGGTTAGTTCGGTTTCTGCTTTTGCGCTGACAGTTGAAGAAGCTGTGGTGACAACCCGGATCAGTGATCGGGAGCCGATTGACAAGGTTGAGAGTTATCCGGCCCAAACTGGCAAACTGTATTGTTTTACCCGCATTCAGGGCGCTGCGGAAGAGACGAGCATCGATCATGTCTGGCTCTACCAGGGGAAGGAAATGGCACGCGTTACGCTGCCGATACGTTCGGCAAATTGGCGGACCTATTCCTCAAAAAATATTGTCTCTGAGTGGCAAGGGGAATGGCAGGTTCAGATTGTTGATGCGTCCGGCACTGAATTGGCTCGGGTGCCGTTTCGGGTTGAATGATGTCCGGTTTTTTGCGTAAAAAAGCGTCCCTCGTTTGAGGGACGCTTTTTTTGTCTGTTGCGCAGATCTTACTTTTTCTTCTTTTTGGCGCGGGCCTTGGCCAGGTTGTCCGCCAGTCCCCGATCAACCGCCATCTGCCGACGACTTTCAGAGTAGCTCCGGGCTGCCAGAGATTGACTGCGCGGGATATCAAACTGTTTGCGATAATCTTTCGGGGTCATATCGTGTGCAGTACGCAGGTGGCGTGACAGGGTTTTGAATCCCTTGCCGCAGATCATGCAGTAAATCTTGTCTTTCCCGAAGGCTTTTTTGCGGGTGACAACCGGTTCGTTGGTTGCTTCTACTGCTGACGCCGGGACCTCACCACGCTCCAGGGCCGAGAGGGTGCTGTGCAGTTCGGTCAGCTCAGCAAATATCTCATCCTTGGTCATTTCTGTTTTGGCCAGGTGGGCCGAAAGAATCTGGGCAGCAAGTTCTGTTGGTGTCGCCATTTGGATTTTCTCCTTTTCTTTTCCGGTATGATCGTTTGTCGATCAGTATTATTGTACAGCTGGAGTTTGTTTAATATCCGATCTGGAGCAAAAATCAAGTCGAAAATATGTTTTTCCGAAAAAAAGTACTTAATGGCGGTTTTTTTGTGCTTCTGCGTATATATTAATACATCCGTTGATTTGTTTTTTGGGGGATCAAGATGTTGAGTAAATACTTTGAAATGGTTCACGTATGAATATTCGCAAGCATATCGAGGCTCGTGAAAAATCAATTTTATCCACGCACGCCTGTCATAGTGTAGATTCTGCAGGACGCCAGGATGGAGAATCTTTCTGTTCGGTCAGGACTGTCTTTCAGCATGACCGGGATCGAATTCTACATTCCAAATCATTCCGGCGCCTTAAACACAAAACCCAGGTTTTTCTTTCTCCAGAAGGGGACCATTACCGAACGCGTCTGACACATACACTGGAAGTGTCTCAGGTTGCGCGTACGGTTGCTCGGGCACTGGCACTCAATGAAGATCTGACCGAGGCGATCGCTCTTGGGCATGATCTGGGGCATACTCCTTTCGGGCATGCGGGCGAAAGGGTATTGGCAGAGCTGGTTCCGGGAGGGTTCAGGCATGTTGCCCAGAGCCTGAGAGTTGTTGAGTATCTCGAAAAGGATGGCCGGGGGCTCAACCTGACGGTTGAGGTCCGTGACGGTATTCTTAAACACTCAAAAGGGCGCGGCCCTTTACTGGCCCCGGATATTGAATCCCGAGCCATGACTCTCGAAGGTCAGATTGTTCGGCTGGCTGATATTATTGCCTATGTGAATCATGATCTCGACGATGCTATGCGGGGAGGAGTGATCAGGCAGGAAGATCTGCCCTCTGCTATTACGCGGGTCGTTGGTGGCACCCATGCTCAGCGGATCGGTCGCATGGTCAGCGATCTTATTGAGCGGTCACTGGAGACTGGTAGTGCCAGAATTTGCCTGTCTGCCGAGATGGACGAGGCAATTCGGGCTCTGAGGTCCTGGCTTTTCGAACGCGTTTATCAGGTTGATGAAGTGCACGCAGATTTCGTCAAGGCCTCACGGATGTTACGCGAACTCTTTGTCTATTTTGTCGAAAATGAAGCGGACTTTGTCTCCGCGGGGGGGCGTCGACTGACGGGAGATGTGATTGAGGTATCGGTGGCCGATTTTATCGCCGGGATGACGGATCGCTTTGCGCTGGCACTCTATAGCCGAATCTTTTTACCGCAGCCGTGGAAGCCTCTTTGAACCGAGGTAACTTATTGATTTTCCCTAGGGAAAAACTTGACACCCCAGAAGTCGCTATGCTAGCGTTAGCGCGGCCTCAGGCGCGGATTGAACCGATTCTTATGGATGGTCACAGGGCATGGACGCAAACTCTCGCAGGTTGCTCTTTCGAATCGGAACGGTCGGCTTCTACGTCGATCTGGGCGCGTTGGTGGAAATACGTGAACAGGTCACCGAACAGGTTGATTACGGACAGGTAGACCCGCAGTTGTCGGTGACAGGTGCGTTGGCTTTTCGCCGCACCATGATTCCGGTCATTGATCTTTCGGAACGGTTGGGGCTTGAATCCGGACTGACGGATACTGCCCTGGTTCTGCACAGCAGTGAAGGCAACTGGGCTTTGCTGGTTGATCGGGTAGAGGGCTTTTGCTCTGTCCCCGAAATGGTTGACCATCCATTGCCGCAATTGTTGCAGGCGCCCGGCTGGCGCTGCTTTCACCAGCTTGCCATTTTTAACGGAGCCCCGTTTTTACGGCTGGAACTGTCGTCCTGTTATGCGGGAGGGCAACCATGAACGAACGACTTGGCCTGTTCCGAATGGCGGCTTGCAGTTATGCTGTCCCCCTGGGTCGGCTTTTGCGTGTGATTGACAACGGGAGGGTTGAGCCTCTGCCCCTGACCCCTGATCGGATGTCCGGGATGCTGATTGTCGATAACAGGGTAGTGCCGTTGCTTGATTCTGCAGGATTGCCTGGTGTTGAAGCTGGAAAAGAGTTGGGTGCCGGATTTCAGGTCCTGCTTGCAACGGAGTATGGTACGATCGCATTGCCTGCGGATACGACAGTCGGAATTGTCGCTGAAACCCGCGGTAAGTGGATAGCAGGCGATCAGGATGTTACAGGCTTTTTGCCTGAGTATTTTTATTATCGCAAGAATCGTTTTCTGGTTCTGAATGTAGACGATTTTATAATGGATCTGGTCCGCTCCTGAACTGATGGGGGGCAATACAAGGTGCGAGGAGGCATCGAATGGCGAAGAAACTGCTTCTGGCCGATGACAGCCTGACAATCCAGAAGGTAGTCGGAATCGTTTTTGCCAATCTGGATTATCAACTTCTGATCGCCGAAAATGGTGATGCGGCGCTGGATCTGGCCCGTAAGGAGTTTCCTGATCTGGTGATCGCAGATATCGGTATGCCCGGGAAGGACGGCCTCGAACTCTGTCGCGAAATAAAAGGTGATGCCGTCTTGGGTTCGACACCCGTGCTGCTCTTACCTGGTGCTTTCGAGAACTTTGACGAAGCCCGGGCGACTGCGGCCGGTGCCGACGGCTGGCTGAGCAAGCCATTTGAATCGCAGGCCTTGATCACCAAGGTTGAAGAACTGTTAGCGGCTGCTCCGGAACGACCAGTTGCCCCGGTTTCGGTGCCGGTGTCCGAACCGGTTGATGATACTCCTGAGCCGGTTGCCGTTGAGGATCCGGTCCGTGCCGAGGAGTCAGAAGCCGAAGAGGCTGCTGATGAGTCGGAAAGCGATGAGGGCGTAGAGGCGGGCGATGATATCTGGGATGCAGTGACTTTTGAAGAAGAGGATCTCCAGGCGGATATCTCCGAACCCCTCATCACTGAAGAACCTCTAGTGGCAGTGTCCGAAGTGGATGCGACCAACGAAGAACCGATTCAGTTTGAAGACCCTGCTCCGGTTATCGAGGAAGCTGCTCCGATTATCGAGGAAGCCGCTCCGGTTATCGAGGAAGCTGCTCCGATTATCGAGGAAGCTGCTCCGATTATCGAGGAAGCTGCTCCGATTATCGAGGAAGCTGCTCCGGTTATCGAGGAAGCTGCTCCGGTTATCGAGGAAGCTGCTCCGGTTATCGAGGAAGCTGCTGCCGTTATTGAAGAAGCGGCTTCTTTCGTCGAGGAAGAACCGGAGGAAGACATCCTCGAATTGGGCGAAGAGGACATTCTCGAACTCGATGACGATGCGATTATCGAAGAAGAACCGGTGGCGGTGCCAGATCCGGTAGCTGCGGTTGATTTCGAAGAGGAGCCTGCTGCTGAGGTTGTTGACTTTACGGCACCTGAACCTGTTGACGAATCAGGGCCGCTGGATGGTCTGTCGCCTGCCAGCGATTTTGTTTTCGCCGAGGATGAGGATGAAGTGGTCGAGGCTGCATCCGAGCCGGCTGTTGCATCATCTTTGCTCTCCGGAGCTGAGTCTTCGCCACATATTGCCGTTGCTGAGGAACAGTTGCTCCGCCTCGATCCATCGGATATGGAAGTTGTTATCCGGAAGGTTGCCGGCCCGGTTATCGAAAAAATGGCGGCACAGTTACTGGAACAGGTTGTTTGGGAGGTTGTTCCGGATCTGGCCGAAAGTATGATCAAAGACGAAATTCGCAAAATCAAGGAAGGGGCGGCCTGAGCTTCCGGGTAAGCTGAGCGGTCCACAGTTTGAATCCCGGGGGGAGGCAAGGTGCAGCATGTGCCTTGCCTCCCCCCTTTGTCGTATCCGTCTGATGCAACAAGCTTGTGTTGTGCCGGCGTTGAAGCTATGAGGATAAACAGAAAAATGGAAAAATTACCCAAGGGGTACGAACCACAGCAGGTTGAGCAGAAATGGTACCAGAAGTGGGAGGGATCCGGCTATTTCCGTGGCGATGAAAAATCATCAGCGGCACCCTATTCAATTGTTATCCCGCCACCGAATGTCACCGGTGTTCTGCATATGGGACATGCTCTCAATAATACGTTGCAGGATATTCTCTGTCGCTGGAAGCGGATGACCGGTCATGAGGTCCTCTGGATGCCGGGAACCGATCATGCGGGGATTGCGACCCAGAATGTGGTCGAGAAGCAGTTGGCTGGCGAGGGATGTGATCGTCATGAACTCGGCCGCGAGAAGTTCGTTGAGCGGGTCTGGCAGTGGCGCGAGGAATCTGGCGGGCAGATCATCAATCAGCTCAAGTGCCTCGGCGCTTCCTGCGATTGGGAGCGTGAGCGCTTTACGATGGATGCCGGGTTGTCGAAGGCGGTGCGTGAGGTTTTCGTGCGCCTGTACGAAGATGGTCTGGTCTACCGGGCCAATCGGCTGATCAACTGGTGCCCGCGTTGCCATACGGCACTCTCGGATCTTGAAGTTGAGCATGAAGACAAAAAGGGCCATCTCTGGCACCTGCGTTATCCGGTGGCTGGAACCGACCGGGTGCTGGTGGTTGCGACCACACGTCCCGAAACCATGCTGGGCGATAGCGCCGTCGCAGTTCATCCTGAGGATGAGCGCTATGCTGACCTGATTGGCAAAACGGTCAAATTGCCATTGACCGGCCGCGAGATTCCGGTGATCGCTGATGACTATGTTGATCGTGAGTTCGGTTCCGGTGCGGTTAAAATTACTCCGGCCCATGACTTTAATGATTTCGAGATCGGCAAGCGTCACGATCTTGAAGTGATCAACGTGCTCGACGAATCAGGCAATATCAACGAGAACGGCGGCGAGTACCTGGGCCTCGACCGTTATGCAGCGCGTAAGAAAATTGTCGAAGATCTGCAGGCTCAGGGGTTGCTGGATCAGATCGATGACTACGCCAATGCGGTCGGCGAGTGTTATCGCTGCAAGACGATCATCGAACCCTATATGAGCAAGCAGTGGTACGTTTCGGTCGGGCCAATGGCCGAAAAGGCGATTGAAGCAGTCGAGACCGGCAAAACCAAGATTCTGCCCGTCCAGTGGGAGAAAACCTATTTCGAGTGGATGAACAATATCCAGGACTGGTGCGTCAGTCGTCAGATCTGGTGGGGGCACCGGATTCCGGCCTGGTTTTGCGATGATTGCGGCAAAATCACGGTCAGTCGCGAGGATGCTACATCCTGCAGTCATTGTGGTTCAAAATCTCTGCAGCAGGAGACCGACGTCCTCGATACCTGGTTTTCCTCGGCGCTCTGGCCCTTTTCAACCATGGGTTGGCCGGACAAGACTGCCGCTCTCGACAAGTTCTATCCGACCTCCTGCCTGGTGACCGGTTTCGACATTCTGTTCTTCTGGGTGGCCCGCATGATGATGATGGGCCTCAAGTTCATGGATGAGGTGCCTTTCAAGGAGGTCTATATTCATGCCCTGGTGCGTGATGCCCAGGGGCAGAAGATGAGCAAGAGCAAGGGCAATGTTATTGACCCTTTGACGGTAGTCGACGAATACGGTGCGGATGCCTTTCGCTTCACTCTGGCCGCTTTTGCCGCCATGGGACGTGATATCAAACTTTCGACCGAGCGGATCGGTGGTTATCGCAACTTCGTCAACAAGCTCTGGAACGCCAGCCGTTTTGCATTGATGAACCTGGAAGATTTCGATCCCGCTGCAGTTACACCGGCTGATTTTAAACTGAGTCTGGCCGATCAGTGGATTCTGGATCGCTTCGACAAGGCAGCTACCGAAGTCAGTGCCTGCCTGCAGGGGTATAAATTCAATGATGCCGCCGGAACGCTTTATTCCTTCACCTGGCATGAGTTCTGTGACTGGTATGTCGAGCTGGCCAAGGACGATCTTTACGGTGATGATCCGCAGGCAAAACAGCGTGTTCAGTCGGTTCTCTATACGGTCCTTGAAGGTTTGCTGCGTCTGCTGCACCCCTTTATCCCCTTTGTCACCGAAGAGATCTGGCAGGCACTCCCCGGTGAGCGTCCGGCCGCGACGATCATGCGGGCAGACTATCCGGCCTGTGGTGGGTTTGACATCGACTCCGATGCTGTTGCACGGATGGATCTGGTCATGGAGGTGGTGCGTGCAATCCGAAATATTCGCGGTGAGCTGGATGTGGCTCCCGGGCGCAGGATTGCAGTCAGCCTTGATTGCCGCAGTCGGCAGAGTGCCGAAACTGTTTCAGAGGGGGAAGGCTATATTCGTTCTCTGGCACGAGTAGAAGGTCTGACCGCGGGGGTTGCTATTGAACGGCCCGGTCAATCTGCAACCCAGATTGCGGGCGATGTTGAGGTCCTGGTCCCGCTGGCCGGGTTGATTGATTTGGCCGAGGAGGAGGGACGACTTACAAAAGAGATTGCCAAGGTGCAGAAAGATCTCGACTTTTTTACCCGTAAGTTGAGTAATGAAAAATTTGTTGCCAACGCTCCGGCGCAGGTCCTGGAAAAGGACCGCGCCAAGCTGGCGGCGGCGCAGGAAAAGATGGCTGTGCTTCAGCAAGGCCTGGAACGGATTCGTGGCTTTATGCGTCAGGAGCAGGCGTAAGGGGTGTCGGTTGATTAGAAAATACACAATCAGGATTTTTGGGGTTTTATTTTATAACGATGTTTAGTATACAGTATACGGTTCTGGATGCCACTTCTGGTGAGCTGATCCGGGGAACGCAACTGGTCCATTTACTAACTTGCGCTGCGCTCCTCCTTTTGCGAAGGGATTTTAGCCTATGGTCAGGAGGAAGGTAAACTGGCGGGGTCCGCCAGCGGTCAGTCAAGGCTCGACTTCAGGAGGAATCTGGACGCGGGTATGAGCCGCCCGAATGTCGCGCAGCGGTTGGATTGAAGACGTACTCTCTTCAATCTGCCATCATTCACTTATTTGAGGGATTGAACTATGCATTTGACACAAAGCACTGTGGGAAGAAAGATTCTGATGGCGGTGACCGGCCTGCTTTTGGTCGGTTTTATCTCCATGCACCTGCTTGGCAATCTGTCTGTGTTTGCCGGGCCTGACGGTATTAACGCCTATGCCGAGCACCTTCACGATCTGGGCCCTCTGGTCTGGGTTTTCCGCCTGATTATGCTGGTCATCTTTGCCGTACACATCACCTTCGGGATCAAACTCTCGATGGAGAACCGTGCTGCTACGCCGGTAAATTATTCGATCAAAAAGCGGATGAAGACCACCTTTTCCAGCGAGTCAATGCTCTATACAGGGCTGATTTTGCTGGCATTTTTGATCTATCATCTGTTGCACTTCACGGTGCAGATTACGAACCCCGAGATTTCTGCGGCCAACCTGCCGTTTGACGCTGCAATGCGCCCCGATGTTTTCTCGATGGTGGTTCTGAGCTTCCAGAAAGTTTTCGTATCGCTGGTCTATATTGTCGGAATGATCGCCCTGTTTCTGCATCTGACCCACGGACTTTCAAGCTTTGTTCAGACCTTCGGTTGGAATAATGGACCCAGTCACGAAAAGGTTACTCTCGGCGGCAAGCTTGTTGCGGTTGGTTTCCTGCTGGCTTATGTCGCCATTCCTGTTCTTATCCTCGCTCGCTTTGTGAAGCTCTAAGGGGGTTTATTGTGATTCTCGACGGAAAAGCACCCACAGGTCCTATTGAAAAATCCTGGGACAAGCATCGCTTCGATATGAAGCTGGTCAATCCCTCCAATAAACGTAAGTTCAAGATTCTGGTTGTCGGTACCGGTCTCGCTGGTGGCGCTGCTGCGGCTTCGCTTGGTGAGCTGGGCTACAATGTTGAAGCCTTCTGCTATCAGGATAGTGCGCGTCGTGCCCACTCGATCGCCGCCCAGGGTGGCATCAATGCCGCCAAAAACTATCCCAATGACGGTGACAGTATTTACCGTCTCTTTTATGACACCATCAAGGGCGGTGATTTCCGCGCTCGTGAGGCGGATGTCTGGCGCCTGTCGCAGGTGTCGAATAATATTATTGACCAGTGTGTCGCCCAGGGTGTTCCTTTTGCCCGTGATTACGCCGGTTACCTCGACACCCGCTCCTTCGGCGGTGCCCAGGTTTCGCGGACCTTTTATGCGCGCGGCAAGACTGGTCAGCAGTTGCTGCTCGGGGCCTATTCGGCCCTGTCGCGTCAGGTCAAAGCCGGGACTGTCAAGCTGAACGAGCGGACCGAGATGCTCGATCTGGTTGTTGTTGACGGTGTTGCCAAGGGGATTACCTGCCGTAACATGGTTACCGGTGAGGTCAACTCTTACTGGGGCGATGCTGTTGTGCTGGCAACCGGTGGCTACGTCAACGTTTTCTACCTGTCGACCAACGCCATGGGCTGCAGTGTCACTGCCGCCTGGAAGGCTGCCCAAAAAGGCGCCTATATGGCCAACCCCTGTTATACCCAGATTCACCCGACCTGTATCCAGCAGACCGGCGATCATCAGTCAAAACTGACCCTGATGTCCGAATCACTGCGTAACGACGGTCGTTGCTGGGTGCCTAAAAAGAAGGAAGACTGCGACAAGGCTCCGGGGGATGTCCCTGAAGAGGATCGTGATTACTATCTGGAGCGCAAGTATCCCTCCTTCGGTAACCTGGCTCCACGCGATATTGCTTCACGTGCCGCCAAGGAACAGTGTGATGATGAGCGGGGTGTCGGTCCTGGTAAGCGGGGTGTTTACCTTGATTATGCGACTGCTATCGAGCGGGTCGGTGAGCACACCATCAAAGAGCGTTACGGCAATCTCTTTGAAATGTATGAAAAGATCACCGACGAGAATGCTTACAAACGTCCGATGCGGATCTATCCTGCCCCGCACTACGCGATGGGTGGTCTCTGGGTTGATTACAACCTGATGAGCAACGTACCCGGTCTGTTCGTACTTGGTGAAGCCAACTTCTCGGTCCACGGTGCCAACCGTCTCGGCGCCTCGGCGTTGATGCAGGGTCTGGCTGACGGTTATTTCGTCATTCCTTACACCATTGCTGCTTACCTGGCGACTGTAACCCCCGGGACTGTTACTGACGAGCATCCGGCTTTCAAAGAGTCGAAAGAACAGGTTCAGGGCCGAATCGATACCTTGCTCAATATCAAAGGCAAGAAGACGGTCAGCGAACTGCACCGCGAGCTCGGTAAGGTCATGTGGGAAGATGTCGGCATGGCGCGGAGTGAAGAGAGCCTCAAACATGCGCTGCAGCGAATTCCGGAAATTCGTGATGAATTCTGGAACAATGTCAATGTCACCGGGTCGGGTGCTGAGCTCAACCAGCAGCTTGAGAATGCCGGACGTCTTGCGGATTTCCTTGAGTTCGGTGAAGTTCTCGCGACCGATGCTCTGCATCGTGAAGAATCCTGCGGTGGCCATTTCCGGACCGAGCATCAGACTGAGGACGGCGAGGCAACACGTGATGATGAAAACTTCGCCTACGTCGGTGCCTGGGAGTTCAAGGGGAACGACAAGGCCCCTGAGCTGCACAAGGAACCGCTGAAGTTTGAAAACATTAAACTTGCCGTGAGGAGCTATAAATAATGGATCTTACACTTCACGTATGGCGCCAGAACGGGCCTAAGGATAAGGGCCAGCTGGAGACTTACCCGGCTAAAGGAATCAGCCCCGACATGTCTTTTCTTGAAATGCTCGATGAGGTGAACGAAGAGCTGATCAAGACCGGCAAGCAGCCGATCGTTTTCGATCATGACTGCCGCGAGGGTATCTGTGGCATGTGCTCGCAGGTCATCAACGGCCGGGCTCATGGCGGTCAGGAGCGGACCACTGTCTGCCAGCTGCATATGCGCTCTTTCAAGGACGGCGACGAAGTTTTCATCGAGCCCTGGCGCGCACGGGCATTCCCGATCGTTAAGGATCTTATCGTTGATCGTTCGGCTCTTGAAAATATCATGCAGGCCGGTGGCTACCCCTCTTGTCATACCGGTGGTGTGCCGGATGGCAACGCTCATCCGATCGGCAAGCCGGTTGCCGACTATGCAATGGACGCTGCCGAGTGTATCGGCTGCGGTGCCTGTGTTGCCGGTTGTCCCAACAGCTCGGCGATGCTCTTCACCAGTGCCAAAGTGGCACAGCTTGCGGTTTTGCCGCAGGGTAAAATCGAAGCCAAGGCGCGGGTCAAGAACATGACCGATACCCTGCAGGCCGAAGGTTTCGGTAACTGCACCAATCACCTTGAGTGTGAAGCTTCATGCCCGAAGGGGATCAGCGTCAAGTTCATCGCCAAACTCAACCGGGAGTATATGAAAACCATCGGTTGCTAGGTTTGAACAAGGCATAATAAAAAAGGGCGAACCCGAACTGGTTCGCCCTTTTTTATTTCATGCTATCTGTCACTATTCTCCGAGGATTCTCTCCAGACGGTCGAGGTCGTTGACCACTTTCCAGCTGCCGCCACCACCTTCCACCTTTGTTTTCCAGGTTTCGAGTCGCGCCATGTATGTGCGCGGATCGACGATATCTTTGCGCAGTTTTGTGACATTCAGCGCCACAACCTTGATTTCGTTGAGCTGAATCGGGAAGTCACGCACATAGCCCTTTTTAAGCTCTTCCTCCATATCGGAGTAGATGAGGATTGTTTTCTGACCGGCATCAGTTTCGTCGAGCCATTCAACCGCCTGCAGAATGCCGCCGGAGATGTCGGTGTAGGAGCTTGGTTTGACCGCCTTGACGAATTTATCGATTGCGAGGCGAAAGGCGCGTTTCTGTTCGTTGGAAACCGAAGGCCGACCATCGAAATTAACCTTGTGTACAATGTCTTTCTCGCTGAAACTTCCGGTGTCGATGCGTGCGACAGCCAGAGAATCCCCTGGTGAAAGAGTTCCCAGCAGGTAGTTGATGATCGACTGGGCCTTGTCAAGCTCTGCGGTGTAGGTTCCTGAAGTATCGAGCAGCATGTAGACGGCGCGCGAATGACTGGTGCTGTCCGCACAACCGAAAAACAACAGGAGGCAAAAGAACAGAAGAGCGGGATATTTCATGATGTTTTCCCCTTGGTTTTTTTGGTGGCGGGAACCGGTATATCTTCGGCAGTTTGTTGGCGCGCAGCAAGAATTCGTTCCTCCAGCCAGAGGAAGGGAAACACCGGCAGGTCGTAACAGGCAACTAGGAGCTGGCCGATACGCCGGGCGATGTTGCCGGTCAGGCGCAAGACCCAGGCAATTATCCGCAACAGCCAGGCCGCAAGCCGCCCAAAGACCGTCCGAGAGGAATGGACGAAAGATTCGAGCGGTATTGCGACAAATGCCAGGGCGAACGGCAGAATAAAACCGAGAACCATTTGTCCGACCGTCGGGATCAGGCTGTGTTGTGCGACAATCGCATCGGCTCCAGCCAGACTCTGGCGCAAGGCTTCCATGTCGGCGGCAATCCGGTCGCGCATGAACGCCAGCGCCGATTCAACCGCAGCGAGGATCGACAGGATGCCGAAGGCAATCCAGGCCATACGGACACGCATGCGATCTTCCATGGTGCTGATCAGTGGGAAAAGCCGGGTGATGCGCAAGGACTCCATCAGAAACAGGCCCATTGAACTTTCGACGAGAATAATGACCAGGGCCGCGACATCGCTGGTTTTGAAATTGCCGATGTAGCTGCTGCCGCCGACCATCTCGGACATCGGCAGAGCGATCAGATTGAAGTTGATGATGGCTCCGGCGATAGCGATCAGCATTACCAGACCGGCGATCAGGAATTGGGTCATTGCCGACGAAGCAAGCCGTTGTTCGGCGGTATCGGTCTGACCGAGAACCTGTTCGTATTGCTGCATACGGCCATCGATCAGGGTGGCCCGATCCTTGAGGCTGGTGATTGAACGGTTAACCTTTTCGAGGGTCTTGGTGAGTTGACGCCAGGCCGGTTGCATTCTTTTGAGCAGGCTATGGCGTACTCCGCTGGCTTTGCGGTACTCCTCCATCGCATTTTTATGATGACGGTCGAGGCTGTTGTTGATCTCCCCCAGAATGGCGGCAACTCCTTTCCCTGAAGGGTCGGGGATGCCAGCGACCGCTTCGACGGCATTCAGCCATTCTGGTGGTGAGGGTGGGAGTTCGGCACTGGTCCGATAATCGTTGTCGATGCGTTCGAGCAATTCGGAGAGTTGACGGTGGAAGCCGGGATAGCTCTGCAGATCACGATTGACAATCGATTCAACGCGCTGGAATTCGCGCTCCAGTTCTCTTTCGGACTGCAGCATCCCTTCGGCAAGGAGAACTTCACGGTTGCGTTGCTGCAGATTTTTTTCAGCCTGAAGTACAGACCGGGCACTCAGGCGCATTGCACTGGAGATCACCTTGAAAAATGCTGTAATTCCTCGGTGAGCGGGTTTGCGGGCCAGGTAGAGCAGCAACAGTATTGTAATAACAGTCAGGATCAGGACGGGTGGGGACGCAAGAAATTCAACAGACATCAGCACACTCCTTACAGTATAAGGACATGGGGCCCGGTACCTGCACCCCTCTTGGTCTGACAGCAGTTTGAAATCATAACAGAAAAAGGTTGAGGAATAATCTTAAAACGTTCGGCAAGGGACTTCAGCGGGAAGAGACAGGAAAATTCCGCCCCAAAACTAATCAGTAAATATTTGGCATCGTGAATGAGTTGGGGTATATTTTTACCCACGAAAGAACCAATACTCTAAGAGTTCCCTGTTGACGGAGGTTTTCATGGCAATGTTACGTTCGGTTGTTGTTTGTGCACTGTTGGTTTTTCTGGCCCTGCCGGTTTTGGCTGACGAGACGGTTTCATTGAAGCTGGGCTATCAGAGTCTGACCCCAAGCGGTACTCTGGCTGGCAACCAGAACGGTGTCGGAACCAGAATTGACATCGAAAAGGATACGAACCTTGATGACAGCGAGGGGGTGACAGCCGAGGTTGCTTTTCAGTTTGGACGCTCCCGTTTATCCTTGGGTTATCTGCCGATGGAGTATTCCGGTAGCGGGCAGATGACGGTCAGTGGTAACTATAATGGCCTGCCGTTTTCGGTTTCTGACACTGTGCAGACGAAAGTGAAGCTTGACCTTTACGATATTGGTTACACCTTTAACCTGATCAATCTGGATGACAGTCCGATCCGCTTTCAACTCGGCCCTGAGTTGGCAGTCAAAGTTGTCGATGCCGAAGTTGAATTTTCTGATGCCGTAGCCGGAATCAATTAGCGCGACAGTGCCACTGTGCCGATTCCGACCCTTGGGGCGCGGATGCGTGTCGGTCTGTCTGATTACCTTGGTGTGGTCGCTCGTGTCGGTTACATGGAGTACGACGGAAACAGCTTCATGGATGCGGAAGCTCAACTCGAATTTTCGCCGTTGCCACTGGTGGGAGTTTACGCCGGATACCGTACTTTTGTTCTGGAAGTTGATGAAACCGATCTGGCAATTGATGTCGACTTCAGTGGGCCTTTTGCCGGAGCATTCGTCCGCTTCTAGGAGGCAGATCCGGCTCCATCGGGTTCGTTTTTCAGCAGAAGCAGAGTACTGAATTCGCTGTGCAGCCGGTTTTCGAGAATTTTGAAACCCAGATTCTGATAACGCTGCCGGACGTCGAAGTTGTATTCCCAGAGGATGCCAGACAGCAGCAGATGTCCCCCCGGGCGGATACGCGCGCTGAGATCTTGTGCCACCTTGAGGAGAATGTCGCCGTAAATGTTCGCCAGTCCAAGGTCGAAGCCCGTTTCTGGCAGGCAGTCGAGTGTTCCAAGGCAGTGTTCAATTTGCCTGTCAACTTGATTCAGACGGCTGTTGCGACGGCAGGCATCGACAGCAGCTTGGTCGATATCTACGCACCAGGCCTTGCCTGCGCCGAGCAGCAAGGCGGCAATGCTTAGAATGCCGGTTCCGCTGCCGAGGTCCAGGACCCGGTCGTTTGTTTGCGGGTTGAGTTTTTCGATAATTTCAAGACAGTTCCGAGTCGTTTCGTGTTCCCCGGAGCCGAACGCGCCCCGCTCCATCCACAGCGGGGTGCGTTCGGTTGGAACTTCACCTCCCGGCGGCAGAATTGTCAACGTCTGCCCGATTTTCAAAGGTTTGAAGGCTGTTTTTTCGTTCACCCTGTCTCCTCTTTACGTGGGTCTGTACCGCTTATAGCGCTTGAATTCAAGTGACGCAAATATAATCCTGTCCCTCGACCAGTCCGGAAGAATTGCAGTAGTCCCGGATCTGTTGACGTGCACCCCTGACACCAACACAGATCAGGATCGGCGGATGCTTTATCGGGATCTGTTCGGGAGCAATAACCCGAGCCCGATGGATCTGTTGACCGATTTTTCTGGGGTCAATATCGATCCATCCACTGACCTCAATCCCGGTTTCGTTCAGAATTTTACGCCAGAACTTCCCTTCCATTCCCGCTCCCCAGAGCCAGACCTGACCAACGTCAGCAAGCCATCGTCGACGCAGGAAATGAGCTTTGCACCTGCGGAAGGCGTCGAGGGAGCAGTTGTCGGCGGTGCGGGTCAGGCGCTGTGGCCGGTCCCGCCAGTAGAGCAGGGTCTGCGGTAAACGCGCAAAGCGAGCCCCGGTTTCGGCCATCCTTAACCAGAGATCATAGTCTTCGACCCACGCCATATCCCGGTAGCCACCCAGATCTGTCACTTTCTGTTTGTGATACATCACACTGGGATGCGCGAAGGGCGATTCGACAAAAAGGTTGCGTTCGATCTGCGCCTGATTGAGCAGGGCATTCTGCCATTTTTCGTAGGCGAGCATCCCGGCTTGCAGTCGGGGCCGCGGGAAGTGTCGGACACAGCAGCCGAGCAGATCCAGTTTCGGGTCCTGTTGCATGGCCACGTATTGACGTTCGAGTCGTTGCGGGTGGCAGATATCATCGCCATCCATGCGGGCGACAAGGGAGGCGCGGCACCGTTCAAGGCCGAAATTCAGTGACGCAACCAGCCCTGCTGGCGGGCGTTTAAAGACTTTTATCCGCTGATCTGCATTTGCCGCTTTTTGCAGAATGGAGAGTGTCGCATCCTGTGAACCGTCATCGACCGCGATCAGTTCCCAGTCGTCAAAGGTCTGTCGGGTCAGTGAGGTAAGGGCTGCAGGCAGATGGTGTGCTTCATCACGTACCGGCATCAGCACCGAAATTTTCGGCGAGGTCATAGCCCGTTGTGGCGCAGCAGCAGTAACAACAGGGTGTAGCTGACTGCCGAACAGAGAGTCGAGAGCATGACGATTGAACCTGCCAGTTCGGCATCGGCTTTCAGCTGGTGGGCCATGATGTAGGTGGCGGTTGCGGCCGGTGTGCCTGCCAGTAGAATGCCGATGCCGAGGTCGGTCCCTTTAACCCCGGCCACGGTCAACACCAGGGCTGCAACAAGCGGCATGCCGATCAGTTTAAGCAGGGTGGCAATCCCCGCCGATTGCAGATCGCCTTTCAAGCGTTGTAGCGAAAAGGAACCGCCGATCGCCAACAGTGCCAAGGGTAACGTCAGGCCCGAGACGATCCCAAGACTGCGATTGATAATCGTCGGCACCGGCAGGCTGAAGTAACTCCAGATAATTCCGGCAAAGGAAGATAAAATCAACGGGTTAAGGAGAATTTCACGCAGCCAGTTCTGCGTCGAGCCGCTGGTATCTTTGTTTCGCTGGGGCCAGATCAGGGCAATGATGGCAAAGAGATTAAGGACCGGCACCAGAAAACCCATCAGGATGCTGGCTCTGGTCAGGCCGGATTCACCATAGGCGTTGAGACAGATGGCCAGGCCGATGTAGGCAAGGTTGCCGCGAAAACTGCCCTGACTGAAGCTGCCGAGGCTGGGAGCCGGGTAGTTTCGTAACCGGGCATAAATGTAACTGATGAAGAACAGGCTGATGATCGTCAGCGAGGAACCGATGACCAGTGGGCCATTGAAAAAACTGGCAAAGTCTGCCTGAGATATTTTGTGAAAAAGCAGGATCGGCAGAAAAATCATGTAGACCAGTCGATTGGTCTGCCGGGTGAAGTTGTCGTCAAACAGGTTGCAGCGCCGCAACAGGGCTCCGAGCCCGATGACCAGAAACACCGGTAGGACAATTGTAACTGTATCAAGAAATTGCGACATGTATTCTCCGAGAGTGCCGGAGAATACCCCATGGTTTTTATGCAGGTCAATAAAAAGCGGGGGCGTCTGCTAGACGCCCCCGCTTTCCACGCGGTGATACAGTTTGTTATGCTTCAAGCACCGACATAATCAAGATCTTCGCCGCCGAAGTCAGGTTCTTTGTCGTTCATGGTCCAGGTATGTTCCAGAACGTCGTCACCATAATCGGGACCCTTGTCGTTCATGGTCCAGGTATGTTCCAGAACGTCGTCACCATAATCAGGACTCTTGTCGTTCATGGTCCAGGTATGTTCCAGAACGTCGTCACCATAATCAGGACTCTTGTCGTTCATGGTCCAGGTATGTTCCAGAACGTCGTCACCATAATCAGGACCCTTGTCGTTCATGGTCCAGGTGTGTTCCAGAACGTCATCGCCATAGTCGGGACTCGTATCGTTCATGCTGAAGTTATGCTCCAGAACGTCCTCATTGAATAGGGTATCATCAATGTCGGTCGGGGACATGCTGGCAGCCAGTAATGTGCTTACGGCAAAAACACTCACGAAAAGTACACTTAAAAGTATCGTCATTTTCTGTCTCCTCTCACAACCTTAATGATCAGTTTGTGCTTAATTGTTACCGTTACTGTCTTTTATATCCAATTAGCGTGCCAAATAAAAAAACAAATAAAAACGGTGCGATAGTTGTACTTCTGGACAAAGCACAGACTGGAGCGTAGAATATTCAACAGGTTTAACTGAATATTCTACAGAAATGTCTGGAACTGACCACAGGGTACGGGTGAATAGTGAGCATGTCTTTCGGGCCGCAGATTCAAGGGAGAGGATTAATCCGGGATATTATGTTTAAGATTGCTGCTCATCGAAAGAGCTTTCCCATGTCTCGGCAGACACTGTTGCGTTTGACGATCCTGCTGGTGCTGGTCGGCAGTATTACCACCCTGCATTATTTAACCGCGACCGAACGGGTTAACAGTCATGATATTTACCGGCGTCTTTACTATATTCCGGTGATTCTCGGCGGAATCTGGTTTGGTTTGCGCGGTGGATTTTGCACTGCTCTTCTGACGACAGTTGTTTATGCCCCGCATGTTGTTTTCCAGTGGGGGAGCGTCCCCGGCGTCCACCCGGAACAGTATCTGGAAATTCTGCTCTTCAATATTATCGGCGTGATCACGGGAGCACTTTCCTCAAAGGAACATCAGCAACGTTTACGTACAGAGGAGTCGGCCCAGCGTCTTGCCGACAGCTTTTCCAAACTGCGGGAACAGGCCGATTTGATCCTGGAGATCGAGGATCAGTTGCGTCGAGCCGATCGACTGACAGCGCTCGGGGAACTTTCCGCAGGCATGGCCCATGAAATCCGCAACCCGCTGGGGGCGATTCGGGGTACGGCCGAGATTCTGCGCGATGCTTTTGCTCCGGATGATAAATACGCTGAATTTACTGCCATTCTGGTTAAGGAGGTCGATCGCCTGAATCAGGTTCTGGAAGATTTTTTACGCTTTGTGCGCCCGGAGCCTTCGGATCTTTCGCGTTTTCTTCCGGCGGAAACACTGCGTGAAGTTCTTCAGCTCGGGGAAGTTCAGGCGCGTAAGTCCAATGTCAGTATTGTGACCGAAATTCCTGAGTTGCCGGAAACAGAAGGCGACGCAGGGCAGTACAAACAGGTTTTTCTCAACCTCATTCTTAACGCGGTACAGGCCATGGAGGGTGGCGGGCAATTGTGCATAACGGCCGAGCTTTGCGAACACTGGGTCGTTTGCCGTTTTGTCGATAATGGCACGGGGATTCCAAAGGAAAACCTGGACCGTATTTTTAATCCCTTTTTTACCACCAAGCAGGAAGGAACCGGGCTCGGGCTGGCGATTACCAGTCGTATCGTTGAGAATTCCGGCGGGCGGATAAAGGTAGAGAGTGAACCGGGTCAAGGCACAACCTTTACCCTTAAATTGAGGATTATGCTGCTTGAGGGAGAAGAGCATGAAGAAGAAAATTCTGGTCATTGACGATGATGTTTCTCTGCGGAGAGTCGTAGAATTCACCCTTGAGCAGGCAGGCTATGAAGTGTTGTCGGCGAGAACAGGGAGTGAGGGACTCGAACTGTTTCAGCGTCACCGGCCTCCCCTGGTGATTACTGACGTGCAGATGCCGGGAATCAGCGGCTACGAGGTGCTGGAAAAAATCAAGGCTGCGGATTCCGACACTCTGGTGATGTTGATTACGGCATTCAGTTCGGTCGAAAATGCGGTTGAGGCCATAAAGATGGGGGCCTATGATTACGTCACCAAGCCATTCAGTCGTGATCAGCTGGTTCTTGCGGTCGCCAAGGCCTTTGAATATCGTGGGTTGCGGCGTGAGAACCTGCAGTTAAAAACAGCGCTTGAGGATCAGGGCGGATTTGAGATTATCGGCAATTCAAAAGTCATGGGACGTCTGTTGCAACGGGTCGAGAAGGTTGCGGCCAGCCAGGTTTCTGTTCTGCTGAGTGGCGAAAGCGGGACCGGCAAAGAGGTTGTCGCCCGTGCCCTGCATCGTGGTTCAGAGCGCAGCGGGGGACCGTTTATCGCTGTGAACTGTGCAGCGATTCCCAAGGATTTGATCGAAAGTGAGCTTTTTGGACATATCAAGGGGTCATTTACCGGAGCGATCAAGGATCGGCAGGGGAAATTTTCACTGGCTAATGGCGGCACCCTGTTCCTGGATGAGATAGGTGAGTTGCCGCTTGAGTTACAGCCCAAGTTACTGCGCGCCCTGCAGGAACATGAGTTTGAACCGGTTGGTGGCCTGACCGAATCTGTCGACGTTCGGGTTATTGCGGCAACCAACCGCGACCTTGAAGTTGAAATGGAAGCGGGTCGTTTTCGTGAGGATCTCTACTACCGACTGGCGGTGGTCCCGCTGGTATTGCCACCATTGCGTGAACGAGAGGGGGACATTCCTCTGTTGCTCGATTTCTTTCTACGCAAGCATGAAGCCAGTTCTACAGTCGTGGTCGATGACGAAGTGGTTGCCCAATTCAAAAGTTACGCCTGGCCCGGGAACGTTCGCGAAATGGAAAATGTTGTCGAACAGATGCTGATATTGCGTCTGGATGATTGCTTGCGACTTGATGACCTGCCGGAGCGTATCAGCCGCAGGGGCGCACCGGCGAACGGGGTTCTTAATCTGCCCCCAGAAGGATATTCGCTTGAGGACCTTGAACGCGAAGCGGTGACCCAGGCGTTGAAACGCTGTAACTGGAACAAAACAAAAGCCGCTGAATTTCTGCGAATTCCACGCCATACGTTGCTCTACAGGTTGGAAAAATATGCGATTCGTCAGGATTAATATCCTCTTTATTCTTTTGTCGGTATTGTTGCCGTTATCAGGTACTGCTGCTGAACGTGAAACACCGGTGGTCAAAGCTGTTGCCCGTGCCCGGCGGGCAGTGGTGAATATTCGCACGGAACAGATCGTGCGGCGCAGCAGTTCTCCTTTCGGTTTTGGTGATTCTCTTTTTGAACAATTTTTTCGGGAACTGTTACCGCCTTCAAGTATGACCAGCCAGTCTCTGGGCTCGGGGGTGATCATTGATGCGCAGGGGCATGTGCTGACCAATGCTCATGTTATCGCCAAGGCGTCGAAAATTTTTGTTGCGCTGCCAGATCGCAGCGAAGAAATTGAGGCGCGCCTGGTGGGTGCAGATGAACGACTCGACCTTGCTGTATTGCAGATTCGGCAGAAAGGGCGTTGGCCCTACCTCTCGCCGGCACGCTCGGATGACTTGATGCTGGGCGAAACAGTTATCGCCATCGGGAACCCGTTGGGGCTCGGTCATTCCATCACCACCGGGATTGTCAGCTCCGTGGCCCGGCGCATCGAACTTGAAGAGGGATTTTCCTCACTGTTTATCCAGTCAGATGCGCTGATCAATCCCGGAAATTCCGGCGGGCCGCTGATAAATATCAATGGAGAACTGATCGGGATCAATACCGCGATAGCTCGCCAGGCGCAGGGAATCGGTTTTTCGATTCCAATCAACACGGCCAAGCGGGTCTTGCGTGAGTTGATAGACTATGGTCAGGTTCGCACGTCCTATCTTGGTATTCTGCCGGGAGAAGTTGGCGCGTCATTTGTTGCAAAAAATGGTGGCCGCGGTGTACTGCTGGTCGATTTTCTCGCAGAGTCTCCGGCCCGAAAGGCCGGCTTACAGATTGCCGACGTTATTCAGGCCGTCAACGGGATCAGCGTCGCCGACATTAATGAACTCAACGCCCAATTGGCCGGCTACCCTCCCGGCAGTAAAATTGAATTGCTCCTGCAGCGCGGGTTGAAAAAATTACGCTACAAGGTTGAACTGACCCTCTTGTCCGATGCGCGTCTGATGGCTTATACTCGCCGTATCTTCGGGTTGACTTTTGTCGAGAGACCTGGTGGCTTGCAAGTCGCTTCCGTTGAAAACAAATCGGCTGCCGCCCGGGCCGGGATCGAGCCGGGTGATAGGGTGGTAGAGGTTGCACGGCGCAAAGTCGGTGACCTTGACGGTTTACGCCGTCTGATGGCCGCTCTGATCGGACAGGAACCACTCTCTTTTCTCGTTGTACGTGATAATCGTGGCTACCTGCTGCAGTTACCGCAGGATTGAGGATATTTGCAGATGAAAAAGTTTTTGCTTCTGTTACTGTTTATGGGGCTTGCATTACCGGTTTTTGCCGGGGGTGAACGACCTCAACAGGCTCCGGGGATCGTGACTTCAGGCAGTATTGCACCTGACTTTACATTGGAAAACCGGCAAGGACAACAGGTCAGTCTGTCGCAGCTGCGTGGCAAGGTTGTTATTGTCAATTTCTGGGCGACCTGGTGTCCGCCATGCAAACGTGAGATGCCCTCAATGGAGGCGCTGTACAAAACGTTCAAGGACGACGATCTGGTTCTGCTGGCGATCAATGTAGAAAAGGAGGGCCGCAAGTCCGTTGCAGAGTTTTTGCAGGAATCACCTTACAGTTTCCCGATACTGTTTGATGACCGGGCACAGGTCCAGACTCTGTATGGAGTTTTTCAGTTTCCGGAGTCATTTATCATCGACCGAAATGGCATGGTTGTTAAAAAGGTCATTGGTGCTGTTCACTGGATGGGTGGCGATGTCTATAATTTGCTCCACTTCATGCTCAAAGGCTGAGTAAAGATGCAGGCTGCCGCTGATATCACCCTCTGGGTGGCTTTTTACGCCGGAGTTTTATCGTTTTTTTCACCCTGTGTGCTCCCTCTGATCCCGAGTTATCTCACCTACATCTCCGGGCTTTCATTCAAGCAGCTCAGCGATGCGCACCCCGGGGCCAGGGTCAGAATGACGATCATGGCCCATTCCCTGGTATTTATTGCCGGTTTCTCACTGGTTTTTATCACTCTTGGCGCATTAGCCGGGCTGGCGTCGGCGACCTTTCAGCTGCATCTGCGTGAAGGTCTTGGTTGGTTGCAGAAAATCGGCGGGATACTGATCTTTCTGTTTGGCATTCACTTGAGCGGCTTGTTCCATTTCGGAGTGCTGCTCGGTGAACGTCGTTACCATCTCCGGAGTAAACCCTCGGGCTTCATCGGTACCCTGATTGTCGGCATTGCCTTTGCTGCCGGTTGGACTCCCTGTATCGGTCCGATTCTCGGGGCTATACTTGCCATCGCCGCCAGCAGTTCCGGTGGTGCAGGGCGCGGCATTTTGTTGTTGGCTGTTTATTCGGCCGGTCTCGGGCTGCCGTTTCTGGTCTCAAGCGGTTTGTTCCACTGGTTTCTCAATTTCTTCGACCGGTTTAAAAAACACATTCGCCTGGTAGAAATTGTGACCGGTGTCTTGTTGATGTCGGTTGGTATCCTGCTCTTTTTCGATCTGTTTCCCCGTATTACCGGTTTTCTATACCGTTACCTGCCCGCCTCTTTAGGTTGATCCCGCAGTGCAGTTGCCAAGATAATACTTGACAACGTCCAGGCTGCTCTGTATTTTGAAATCCGTTTTCAATATCGAGATTTAACCGGTCTTTCATGAGGATCCGCAATGAAGAAGCAGGAAGAACTTTTTCTTGAATTTCTGGCCCGCAAACGACTGAAAAATACCAGTCAGAGGATGATTATCCTCAAGGCATTTCTGCGCCAGAACTCTCATTTGTCGACCGAAGATTTTTATCTACAGTTGCGCAAAAAACACCCGGGCATCGGCTATGCGACTGTGCATCGGACCCTGAAACTGTTTGCCGAATGCGGGATTGCTGCCGAACATAACTTTGGTGACGGGCAGATGCGTTTTGAAGTCTGTCACGACAACGAACACCACGACCATCTGGTTTGTACCGGCTGTGGGCGGATTATCGAATTTGAAAATCAACAGATTGAGCAGCTACAGCTTGATGTCGCCAGAACACACAAATTTTTTATCAAAAGCCATCGGCTTGAACTTTATGGCCTCTGTAGCGATTGTGTCGCAACTGAGCAACAGTAGTTTTCCCAGGGAAATATTAGAACGTCATGCATGAAGAGGCAAAATCCCCCAGAATCGTTTTGGTCGGCAATCCCAATGTCGGCAAGAGTGTTCTGTTTAACGTCATGACCGGTTCTTACACTACGGTCTCCAATTATCCCGGTACTTCGGTCGAAATTTCCAGTGGGCGCTGCAAGATAGAGGGTCGTAACTACGAAGTCCTCGATACTCCCGGTATGTATTCGTTGATGCCGATCACGGATGAGGAACGGGTTGCACGTAAGATTTTATTAACAGATCGCATCGACATTCTGCTGCACGTGGTTGACGCGCGCAATATTGAGCGGATGTTGCCGATGACTCTGCAACTGATTGAGGCCGGGCTGCCGCTGATTCTGGTCGTTAATATTCTCGATGAAGCGGAACGGCTCGGTATGAAATTCGACCTGCCGCGCTTAGAGCAGAATCTCGGCATACCCGTGGTCGGAACAGTTATGAAGCGGCGCGAAGGGCTGGACGAACTACAGAAAACCATTGCCTTTTTTCAGGGACCGACGACAGCCGTCGGACCCTATGCTGCAGATTTGGAGGCGGATATTGAACGCCTTTCCAGCCTGTTGAGTGCCGACTATTCCCTCGGAGCGAGAACAACCGCAATCCTGATGATGCAGAAGGATCATGAAGTCGATGAGTTGGTGCGGGCCGAGGAAGGGGAGGGGTTCGCACAGATTGCACCGGTACTTCATGCCATCAAATTTGCCCGGCGGGCAGATCTCAATCTACAGATCAGTCTCGAACGCAAGCGTTTGACGCGCAAAATGCTGGAAGGAGCCTTGGAGCAGGAAGTCACTGAGCATCAGATGTTTGGAGAGCGGTTGTCTCGCTGGACGATGAATCCGTTCACTGGCGTTCCGCTGTTGCTGTTGGTGCTCTATTTCGGCCTCTATCAGTTCGTGGGTAACTTCGGCGCCGGTATCCTGGTCGATTACCTTGAGGGCCACTTGTTCGGCAAATATATCAATCCGGCAGTGGTCGGGTTTTTCAATGATTTAACGGATATTTACTGGTTACGAGAACTTCTGGTGGGCGAATATGGGCTCTGGACGCTGGGTTTTCGTTATGCCATTGCATTGATTTTGCCGATTGTCGGCACCTTTTTTCTGGTTTTTTCAATTTTGGAAGATACCGGGTATTTCCCTCGATTGGCGATGCTGGTTGATCGTTTGTTCAAGAAGATCGGCCTGTCAGGCCGGGCGGTCATCCCAATGGTGCTTGGCTTTGGTTGCGATACCATGGCGACGATGGTGACACGGACCCTTGAAACCCGGCGTGAAAGGGTGATTGCCACGATCCTTCTGGCGTTGGCGATTCCCTGCAGTGCCCAGCTGGGGGTGATCCTTGGCCTGCTGTCTGCGGTGCCTGGAGCTCTCAGTGTCTGGCTGCTGGTCATAATCGGAATTTTTCTTTTAATCGGATACTTGTCCGCCAAGGTGATGCCGGGTGAAAATCCGGTGTTCTATATGGAAATTCCACCGATGCGCTTGCCGCAACTGCGCAACGTGCTGGTAAAAACCCTGACCCGGATGCAGTCCTATTTTCTGGAAATCCTGCCGCTTTTTTTGATTGCATCGGTCATTTTATGGGCAGGAAAAATGACCGGTGTTCTCGAACTGGTAGTGAAGGCTTTTACCCCGGTAGTTACCGCCATCGGTCTGCCATCCGAGGCGACTGCGGCGTTTATTTTTGGCTTTTTCCGCCGTGATTTCGGTGCTGCCGGACTTTATGATCTACAGACAGCAGGACTGCTTTCTCCCATCCAGTTAACGGTAGCAGCAGTGACCCTGACACTTTTTGTCCCCTGTATCGCCCAGTTCATGATGATGAAAAAAGAACGTGGGCTGAAGGTTGCGGCGGCCATTTTTGTTTTTGTTTCGGTACAGGCCTTTGCGACAGGCTGGGTTTTGAACATGTTGTTGCTTGCGACCGGGGTCCTCTCATGATTTGCGGCTTCTGTAGTAAAGAAATACCGGACAAGGTCGGTTTGGACTCCTGTGGTGGTTGCGGTAGCAAGTGTCGCAAGATACATTGTCCCTATTGCGGTTACGCAAACCCGGCGCCGGGTAAGTTTCTTGAGCGTCTGTTACAACAGAAAACAAAAAAGGAAGAGCGCTGATGGAAAAACTCTCCCCCCATGCCGAAGAGATCCTCGAATCCATGTGGATCGCAACCGTGGAAGAAAAACAAGTCGGCTGCCTGCTGAGCGATCTTGATCTCGGCCCTGATGACAGTGCACTGACTGAATTGGTGCGCCTGGCATATGTCGAGACCCGTGCCGATCGTCTGTACCTGCGCAAAGAAGGCCGTCCCGAAGCCGAAATGACCGTGCGCCGCCATCGCCTGGCTGAGCGTTTGATGATGGATATACTCGATATCCAGGGTGCCGAAGGCAACGAACAAGCCTGTGAATTTGAGCATCTGCTCCACGAAGGGGTCGATACCAAAATTTGTACCCTGCTTAATCACCCCACCACTTGTCCGCACGGCAAGCCGATTCCGCCAGGCAGCTGTTGTGTCGAAGCGCGC
Source organism: Deltaproteobacteria bacterium (assembly GCA_024276905.1). Lineage (GTDB taxonomy): Bacteria > Desulfobacterota > Desulfuromonadia > Desulfuromonadales > Geopsychrobacteraceae > Geopsychrobacter. The sequence continues at coordinate 1,000 of JAJRWF010000055.1, read as the reverse complement.
AGTAAGGGTGAAACCGGCGTGGTTCCCCTGACCGAGCTGAAAGCCGGGCAGTCAGGCGAGATCGCCTATCTGGCAATCAGCGACGGGCAGAAAATGCAGAAACTGATGAGTATGGGGGTGTTGCCCGGCAACCGCCTCGAACTGGTGCAGCGTTTTCCCAGTTACGTCTTCAAGGTCGGCCACAGTCAGTTTGCCGTCGATGATGTGCTGGCGCGGGAAATCCATATCCGGGATGAACGCTGAAATCAGCAGAATATAACCCTTTCGCCCTTGAGTCGGCGGTCCTTTTTATATATAATCGCCGCCTTCACAGACTGACGATATCGCTCCGCCCCATCCGCCCTTCGTGGCAGGTGGGGCGGTCATATACCCGCAGCAGGAGTCAAAATGTTCCGCGAGCCGAAAGAGACCGTCAAAGATCTGCAGGAAAAGCTTGCCGAGCTTTGGAAATATCTCGATGTTCCGGCCAAGAAGGAACGGGTCGCCGAACTCGAAGCCGAAATCGCCCGGCCGGGCTTTTGGGATATGGGTGACAAGGCACAGGACCTGTTGCGCGAGCGGACCGGCCTGCAGAAAATTGTCGAGAGCTGCGAAGAGGTCCGGCAACAGCTTGAAGATGCCGAGGTGTTGATCGAATTAGGGGAAGAATCTGCAGATCAGGACTCTCTCGATGAACTGAACGAGCTGTTGCCGCAACTGGCAGGCCAGATTGAAAAGATGGAATTCGCCCGTATGCTCTCCGGGTCTCACGACGCCAACAACGCCACTTTGAGTATTAATGCCGGAGCCGGGGGGACCGAGGCGCAGGACTGGGCAGAAATGTTGCTGCGCATGTATCTGCGTTACTGTGAGCGCAGATGCTTTAAAACCGAGATGACCGAGTATCAGGCCGGTGATGATGCCGGGCTCAAGAGTGCCACCTTCAGTGTCGATGGCGATTTCGCCTACGGCTATCTGCGGGCTGAAAACGGAATCCACCGTCTGGTGCGGATTTCACCCT
>JAJRWF010000054.1 GCA_024276905.1 Deltaproteobacteria bacterium | reverse complement strand
TGATTCTCTCTACACCGGAATTACCACCGACATTGAACGCCGTTTCGCCCAGCACGCAGCCGGAACCGGCGCCAGATATTTTCGTGGCCGTGCTCCGCAACTACTGGTTTATCTCGAATCCGGCCATGATCGCAGCAGCGCCAGTCGGCGTGAGAGTGTGATCAAGAAACTGCGGCGGTCTGATAAGAGGCAGTTGATTGATTCGGTGGTTGAGCCGTTTCGGGAGTGAGGTTGTTTTTGCAAAAATAATGGCCTTTAGTTGCATCTCCCCGATCATTGGTTAGAATTGCTCAATAAAAATTAACCGGAGCGGGTGCGGGAGAGCGTTATGGCCGATGTGCAGAAACAGGAAATTCTTCTCGAGAGCGGCACCAATGAGATGGAGATCATCGAGTTCTATCTCAGCAGCCAGTCCTTTGGTATCAACGTGCAGAAGCTCAAAGAGATTATCCCTTTTGATGAGGGCCGGCTGACCGCCATTCCGGACAGCGCGGAATCGATGCTCGGTACCCTGTTATTGCGCGGCAGTACGATACCGCTGATCGATTTGAGAAAGCACTTGGCGCAGCGTTTTGTCGAGGAGCAGGATGACGAGGTGCGTGAGGTGGTGCTGGTTTGTGAGTTCAATGGCCGGACCAACGGGTTCAAAGTTGACGGGGTCAATCAGATCCACCGTGTCAACTGGAGCGATGTCCAGCCGCTGGCGCATTTTATCGACCAGTATCGGCCCCGTTTTACCGGCAGTATCAATATTGACGGACGTGAAATCCTGATTGTTGATCTTGAACATATTATTGCCGAGTTCGATCCCGAAGCCTCGCTCGATTACAGTGTAGAACTGGAAGAGGAGTCGCAGGTTGAGACTGTCGGCGAGCATCGTCGGCAGATGCGAATTCTGCTTGCTGAAGATTCATCGCTGATTCGTGCCGGGATTGAAAAAGTGCTCAAAGGGGCGGGTTACAATGATCTGCACAGCTTCATGGACGGTGAAGAGTGTTACAAGGAGATCCTGCGTCTCAAGCAGGAGGCCGAAGAATCCGGGGAGGAGATCAGCACGCGTTTAAGCCTGCTGATAACCGATATCGAAATGCCGAAAATGGATGGTCTGACCCTTTGCCGCAAGGTCAAGGAGGATCCGGCGCTCAAAGACGTGATCGTGGTCCTTTTCTCTTCGCTGATCAATGAGCAGATGGCGGCCAAGTGTGATTCTGTTGGCGCCGATGGTTACGCGACCAAGCCCGAGATTCCCAAGCTGGTCGGGATGATGGATCGCTTTTTGTTTGATGGTTGAACGGGGCACTTTAGAGGTGTGAAACACAAAGCCGACCCGGTTCAGGGTCGGCTTTGTGTTTGTCGGAGCTCTACATGGATCAGCCGATATTTTTTTCCAGTCGTTCACAAACCCGCTGGGCATCAGCCTTGGCGGTGTTGATCTGATCGGGCGTCATCTTGTTTTCAATCGTTTTGAGGACCCGCCTGGCATCTTCGTGTCCTTGCTCAGCCGGCAGGCTCAGCCAGACGTAGGCACTGACATAATCTTTCGGGACACCGCGTCCGAGGGCATACATGCCGCCGAGGTTGTACTGGGCATCGGTATAACCCTGCTCAACCGCCTTGCTCCACCATTTGACCGCTTCAGATTCGTTCTTTTCGACCCCATAACCGAAGACGTAGATTACGCCGAGATTGTACTGGGCAGCAGCGTTGCCCTGCTCGGCCGCCAGGGTCCACCATTTACGCGCCTCGGCATAGTCCTGCGGGATGTTCTCGCCCTTGACGTACATGCTGCCGAGATTGTACTGGGCATCCAGGTCGCCCTGTTCAGCTGCCAGGCGATACCATTTGACGGCTTCGTAGGGATCGGCTTCGACCCCTTCGCCGCGCGCAAACATGAAGCCGAGGTTGTGCTGAGCGTCGACATGCCCCTGTTCGGCAGCCATATGGCACCATTTGAAGGCTTGAGTATTGTCCTGATCGACCCCTTGACCGAAGGCGTACATGACGCCGAGATTGTACTGGGCATCGGCGTTGCCCGCTTGAGCAGCCTGGCGGTACCAGTGAATCGCCTGATCAAAGTCCTGTTCGATTCCTTCGCCGTTGGCATACATCAGCCCCAGGGTGTACTGGGCTTCAATGTGGTTTTGTGCAGCTGCTTTGCGGCACCAGGTCAGGGCCTGGGAATAATCGGACTTGACCCCCTGCCCGAAGGCCAGCATGACGCCGAGATTGTACTGGGCATCGGCATCGCCGTTGTCAGCTGCGCGCCGGTACCAGTTGACTGCTTTGCCGTCGTTCTGCTCAACTCCGCGCCCCTGTTCATAGAGGAATCCAAGAGCCAGCTGAGCCAGGACATGGTTCTGCTCTGCTGCCAGCAGGTACCAACGGGCCGCTTCCTGATCATCACGCGGGGCTCCGTCGCCAAGTTCACACATCCGGCCATAATTGTACTGGGCATCGGCCTTACCAAGTTCGGCGGCCTGTTTGTAGCGGTTGTCTGCAATAAATGGTTGGTCGTTCATGGTCTGATCCTGGCAAGGGGGAACGGACAATTTACCGACAAATTAAACGCACGCTAGCAGATATGTGGATAATGTGCAAATCTACATGAAATTACAGGCGAAAAAAGAAAATAAAACAATATTAGAGATTTGCATGAAAGGAGGCGAGATCGATACAAATGCTGAAAATTAAAAAGGGAATTCGCAGTGGGCGAATTCCCTTAATTTTTTTGGTTGCGGGAGAGGGATTTGAACCCCCGACCTTCGGGTTATGAGCCCGACGAGCTACCAGACTGCTCCATCCCGCGGCAACGGTCACGAAAACTAATCGATTGTCTGCCGCAGGTCAACTCTTTTTTATATTAAAATAAATAAAAGCTTCGATTGCCGCCGATTCTCCCTTGTCGGCGCGATAGGTTGGTGCTACAACGCAGGTCGACATTCAACCCGATATCCGACAGGTGTTTTCTTTTGCAACCCGTTATCGATCTTGATCAGGCTCTTGACCTTCGCCGACGCGGTGCGTTGTTTGTCGATGTGCGTTCTCCGGCGGAGTTTGCTGAAACGACTATTCCCGGGGCGATCAATGTTCCCATTTTTGACAATGAAGAACGCGCCGAGATCGGGACACTCTACAAGCAGACCGGCCGTAAGGATGCTCGTCGGCGCGGAATTGAGATTGTTTCGCCTAAAATTCCGCAAATCCTGCAGCAGGTTGAAGAAGCGCGTCACCCGGATTCCCCACCGGCGGTCGTTTTCTGCTGGCGCGGAGGGCAGCGTTCACTGGCGATTACCAGCTTCCTGAATCTGGCCGGTATCCCGGCGCGCCAGCTGAATGGTGGACACAAGGCATTCCGGCGCCTGGTGATCGATTATTTCGAACAGGAAGAATTTCAGAAAGTGCTGGTGGTGCGTGGCCTGACAGGTGTCGGCAAAACCTTGCTGCTGCAAAACCTTGCCAGCGAAAACTATCCGGTGATTGATCTCGAAGGTCTGGCCAATCACCGTGGCAGCGCTTTCGGCGGCCTGGGCCTGGGGGATCAGCCGGGACAGAAGATGTTTGAGGCCCGGCTCTGGGAACGGCTTGAGGCTTGTCGTGATGCCGGATATCTGGTGACCGAGGGGGAGAGTCGGCATATCGGTCGGCTGGTGGTGCCGCCCCGTTTTCATCAGGCAATGCAGCGGCAGATCAGCCTCTGGGTTGAGGCCCCGCTCGATTACCGGGTGCGGGTGATTCTTGACGATTATCCGGCGCGCGATGATCTGACCAGAGCCTTTGAGCCCCCGTTACTGGCACTAAAAGAGCGGCTCGGTAAGGAGGCGGTTGCCGATCTGCTGGAACTGTTGCACCACAAGCGGTGGGAAGAGTTGACCCGACGGTTGATGGTCGATTACTACGATCCGCTCTATATGCACACCTGCCCGCAGCAGCGGGTTGAACTCCGGGTTGATAACCTTGAGACCGGCGTGTCCGATCTCAAGCAGGCGATTGCCGGACTTCTGTCGACCTTGAGCTGAGGGGTCCCCTCTTGCTATGGCCCCGTCTGCAGGTTATCCTGTTGCTATGGTCAAAAGTCGTCCCCAGAGAACCATTTCCCCCCTGTTTGTCAGCGATTTTACCGTTGATGCCGATGCCCCTTTTGAACGTCATCTGAATCGTCTCGAAGTCGAGATCGGCGGTGAGGATTACCGTGAGCTCAAACGGGTTGAGCTGGTCGATCTGCCGGAGTCGGCTTTTGCCGAAATGGTCGATCTGACCGAACGACTGCTGCATACGACCCAGAACAACTACAATCGCCAATTACTCATTGATCTGCAGGTCCGAGTCTATCTCGATCAGAAACGTTACTATGTCTACTATCGTCTGCCGCAGCGGACGATTCGCTTTGTGCCGAGCTGGCGGGAAGGGGTGTTGACGCGGGTTTTCGGTCATTTACCTCTGGAAACAGGGGACTGGGTTTCCTGCCCGGCTCTGTTGCCCGGTTACAGTAGTCGCTATCTGGCCGATGAGGCGGGCGGCAGTTTGCTGTTGCAGGCTGACTGCCCCGACCCTGAGTTACCGCTGTTGACAGTCAGTCATGGGCCTTATGATCCGCATACCCTTGAAGTTGCACTCTATTTTCTCCGAGAGGGACGAGCTCGCGGCGCCATTATCAATCTCGGTTTTTCCGGACGTGAACCGCTGGCGGATCAGAATCTGCAGAAACTGAAGGGCTGGGGGGTGCCGCTCAACCCCAGCAATATCGATGTCATCTATCCTTACACCGACGCCGGAGGCCATCCCTATTGCTACAAGCAGGAGGAAGGGCTCTGTGGTTTCATCAGCCATTTTTCCGGTTCCGCGCCGGTACTGATTGTTGATGTTCATGGTTATGTCGGGACCAGTGGTGATGACCGGCGGGTGATCGTCGGGCTTGGCGGCTTGCCGCCTTACCCTGATCCGCAGCGGATGGGGAAACTTGAAATCGATGGCGACCGGGTGCGGCTTGATCCCGACGGACGTCTGCGTCAGGGATTGCAGATGATCGGGGCGTTGTCACCGCAGATTATGGTGCAATTCTGTACCGACAGTCATTGCGGTTACCATCTGGAATTGCAGGAGGATTTGAGCCTGCAGGGCCGGATTTTTGATCCGCATCAGGAGGTTGAAAATCTGCTCAGGGGGGAGGAACGCAACTACCTGCCGCAGGAGAATGTCCGTTGGCTGCCGAGTGCCGGGGCCAATGCCCTGCAACGAATTCAGGCCTGTAAGCTGTGCAGTTGCGCCGGGTGTATGCATGTTGAGATCCCGACCCGGATTCGTCAACGCATGGCGTTGCGCATGAAGGAGATGGCGATCACCGATTCCCTGACCAGTTCGGGACTTTGAACCCGTAAGAGGTAAGGAGTGAAGGGTGAGGTGTTGACGGGCAAAAGCCAAGGTTCTACCCCTTACTTCTAACGCCTTACTCCTCACAGTTTTTTAGAATGGCCGCTGGGTTTTCATCTCTTTGTAGGTGCCGCTGAACGGAGCCATCCTGATGGTGATCCCTTCAATGAAACTGTTGTCGACAACGTCCATCGCCGTCGGGTTTACGCCGCCGTATTTGCCGTAGAGCTCCCCGCTACGCGGCATGTCCCAGGCATGAATTCGTGCGGCGAGATAATAGCGGCCGCCCTGCGGCAGGTAGAGAGTGAATTCCCCCTTCTGATTGGTCAGGGTCGAGGCAAAATCTGGCAGGCGCTGCAGGTTGTCATTGCTATAGGCAATGGCAAAACCACCGGCCACCGGGTTGCCCTGCATGTCGAGCAGTACGCCGCGGATTCCGGTTTCGGTGCGGGTTTCAGACAGATCCTTCTTGAAGAACATCGGTGCCTTCATTTGGGCCATGTCCAGGTTGACCAGCGTCAGTTTGTTTTTGGCAACCCGGGCAATGATCCGTTGATGTTCCGAATAATAGTCCCCGGTGGTCAACGGGCCGTTGGCCAGGCCGCTGGCACGTTTGCGGGCCACCACATAGTAGTTGCCGGGTGGCAGATCGATACTGTAACCTCCGTTGGTATCGGTCGGGGCCGAGATGAACTGCGAGGGGCCGAGCAGGTTGGAAATACTGTTGGGATAAATATTGACATAGGCACCGGCCAGCGGGGAGCCGTCTGATTTGAGGATGACTCTGCCGCTGATTCCGGTCCGACCCTGACCGTCAATCATCCGGGTGATAATCTGGTCGCCAGTGGATGTTGTGGTTGTGGCGGTGCAGGCGGAAAGAAACAGGGTGAAAATCAGGCCACTAAGCAGTAATAGACGCATGGTGGGAACCTCCTGAATATCGAGTACGTTCAGAAATAATCATATGGTGGAAGATTCCATTGTAGCCGGAGCTGCCACTTTGTCAAAATCAGTTATCAGCGATGCGGCATAATCTGCGTTAAACTTTCTTCAGCGAATCAACAGAATGTTATCCAGCCTACGAGGGTCATTGTGACGAAAATTTCGATCAAAACCGGCAATCCGCTGAAACAAAAAACGACCTGTCTGGTCTTACCGGTCTATGAAGGGCAGCTGAAGAGTCCGCTGCTGACCGAACTCGATTCACTGCTGCAGGGGCGGCTGAAGAAGATCTTCCGCAGTCGCGAGTTTAGTGGTAAAGCCGGTGAAATGCTGCTGCTGCACAGCGTCAATGAAATTCCCTGTGAGCGTTTGCTGCTGGTCGCTCTGGGTTCAAAAAAACAGGCGGACATTTCGGGATTGCGCAGTCTTGGCAGCCAGATTGCGGTTTATCTGACCGAACGGCGAATCGGACGCTGCCTGATTGACTCCAACCCGCTGCAACTGCGTAAAGGGGACGGAGTCGCTGCGATTGCGGCCCTGACCGAAGGCTTGTTGTTGGCGGGCTATCGCTTTGATGCTTATCGCGAGCAGAAAAAGGATGAAACAGGTCCGCTGCAGGCCGCAACCCTGCTGATCGGTACCACCAGGGACAAGGCTGCGACCGAAGTCGCAACCCGGGAGGCTGCTGCGGTCTGCCGCGGCATCTGCCTGGCACGGGACCTGGTTAATCAGCCAGGCAACTGCAAGTCGCCGCTGTTTCTTGCCGAAACGGCGCAGAAAATCGCCAAAGAACAGGGATTGCGTTGCACCCTGTTACCGAAAGCCGAACTCGAAAAGCAGGGATTCGGTGCTCTGCTGGGTGTTGCTCAGGGGAGTGTGCGAGATCCTTATCTGATCGTCCTTGAGTATCATGGTGGAACCAGTGACGAGCGGCCAGTGGCACTGGTCGGCAAGGGGGTAGTTTTTGATGCTGGCGGGATTTCCCTGAAATCAGCAGATAAGATGGATGAGATGAAGATGGATATGGCTGGCGGTGCTGCGGTGCTCGGTGCGATACAGACGGTGGCCGAGCTGCAACTGCCAGTAAATCTGGTGGCGGTGGTGCCAGCGGTCGAAAACCTTCCGTCGGGAACCGCTTACCGTCCCGGCGACATTCTGACCTCCCTGTCGGGTAAGACCATCGAGGTTCTCAATACCGACGCCGAGGGGCGTCTGATTCTGGCCGATGCTCTGACCTGGGTCGGACAGTACAACCCACGGGTGGTGATTGATCTGGCAACCCTGACCGGCGCCTGTATCGTGGCTCTGGGGCATCAGGCTACGGCGGTCCTTGGCAACCATGACGGGTTGGTTCGTGAGCTGATCAAGGCTGGTGAGCGCTGCGGTGATCGGCTCTGGCAGCTGCCGCTCTGGGATGCGTACGATGCTCTGATTAAAGGTGATTTTGCGGATATCAAGAACTCTGGTGGCCGGGCGGCGGGGACTATCACAGCCGCCGCCTTTCTCAAGCAATTTGCGGATGATTATACCTGGGCTCATCTTGATATCGCCGGGACAGCCTGGGCTTACAAAGCCGCGCCAGGTTCTCCCAAGGGCGGGACGGGTGTGGGTGTGCGGCTGCTGGTTGAGTATCTGCGTGGGCAATGTTGACGGTGGTACGATAAAAACCCGTGTGAAATTCGATTCTTTTCGGTTTTTTTTCATCAGGTCTCCTCGTGCTGTTCCGCGGCGCTATCTTGACATCAAGAGATACTGTTGATAAATTGCGACCTTTGGCCGAAAGGCCATTTTTCCGGGTTCTAGCGGGAGTTTGTGGCATGAAAGTTCTGGTTGCAGATCGGCTGTCACAGGCCGGGCTCGATATCTTCGGCACCGCTGAAGGGATCTTGCTCGATTACCGGCCTGAACTGAGTGAACAGGAACTGCTGGAGGCGGTGGTTGATGTCGATGCCCTGGTGGTACGCAGCGGAACCCGTCTGACGGCGGAAGTTTTTGAACAGGCGGAGCGCCTGCGAGTCGTCGGTCGCGCCGGGGTCGGTGCTGACAATGTCGATCTTGAGGCCGCCAGTCGCCGTGGTGTGGTGGTGATGAATACCCCCTTCGGCAGTGCCATTACCAGTGCCGAACACACCCTTGGCATGTTGATGGCGCTGGCCCGGCATATCCCCCAGGCCTGTGCCGCATTGCGGCGCGGAGAATGGCAGAAGGATAATTATCTCGGGATTGAACTGTCGGGCAAAACCTTTGGTGTGGTCGGTGCCGGCAAGATCGGTCGTCTGGTCATCGAACGCGCACTGGCGCTCAAAATGCAGGTACTGGTCTGTGACCCTTACCTGACGGCCGAAGCGATTCAGCAACTGGGTGGCGAGCAGGTTGAATTACCCGAACTGTTGCAGCGAGCCGATTTTATTTCGTTGCATATTCCGCTCAATCAGGAAACCCGTGGCTTTCTGAATGCGGAACGGTTAGAGCAAATCAAACCCGGCTGTCGTATCATCAACTGCGCCCAGGGGGGGCTGATTGACGAAGAGGCTCTGGTTGCAGCGCTGCAGAGCGGGCAGGTGGCCGGTGCGGCGCTCGATGTTTTTGCTAAAGAACCGCCAGCTGCAGATCATCCGCTGCTGCAGTTTGAGCAGGTGATTGCAACTCCGCACTTGCGGGCGGCCAGCGCCGATGCACAGACGAATATCGCGGTCCAGATCGCCCGGCAGATTCTCGATTTTCTGCAGCGTGATCTGATCACCAATGCGTTGAATGTCCCTTCGGTGAATGCGGATCTGCTGAAAAAATTGCGTCCCTGTTTTGAGTTGGTCGAACGGATGGGCCTCTTTATGGCCCAGTATCGCCGCGGCCGATTCCGGCAGGTCAGTATCGAATACACCGGCACGGTGGCAGAGCACCCGCTTGAACTCTTGAGTGCGGTCTTTCTGAAAGGGCTGTTGCGCCCGGTGCTGGGTGAACAGGTCAACGATGTCAATGCCCTGCAACTGGCGCGTGAGAACGGAATCCGGGTCAGCGAAACACGTGTCTACACCACCGATGAATTTGCCAGTTCAATTCAGGTAAAAATTGATGGTGACCAAGGGAGCCACAGTCTTGGCGGCGCACTTTTCGGCCCCCATGACTATCGATTGGTGCGGATTGATGATTACCTGGTCGAGGCGATTCCCGAGGGGAACCTGCTGGTACTGCATAATGAGGATCGGCCCGGTGTGATAGCCAGGGTCAGCGGGGTTCTGGCCGCCGCCGGAGTTAATATTGCGATGCTCAACCTGTCGCGGCGACGGGTCGAAGGCACAGCGGTGTCACTGATCGGCGTCGATAGCTCATTGTCGCTTGAGGTTCTGCAGCAAATTACTGCTGCCGACGGGGTCCTTTTTGCCTGCCCGGTTACTTTGCCGCCGCTTAACGACTGGAACGATGACGGAAAACAATAACTCTGTCGTGCCGGGACGACCGGCTGAACACTGTGGATGATAAATGATGAATACTGATGCGACGCCAGAGTCCGCCCTGCCGAAGGGAGTCCGTGATTTCCTGCCCCTGAAGGCGGCCAAGGTTGAATATCTGCAGCTGCAGCTGCGCCAGGTGATGGACGACTGGGGCTTTCGGCCGGTGATTCCGCCGCAGCTTGAATTTTTCGATCTGCTCGAAAAAGGCCTCGGCGGTGATCTGCAGGCCCGGGCTTTTCGTTTCGATGATCGTCAAAGTGGCCGTTTGTTGGCCTTTCCCCCTGCTATGACTCCGCAGATCGCGCGGATCGCTGCGACCCGTATGCGGGAACTGCCGCTGCCGTTGCGACTGTGCTATTCGGGTAAAGTCCTGCGCCATGCCGAGCAACAGGCAGGCAAGGACCGTGAGATCTACCAGACCGGTGTCGAACTGATCGGCCTGGGCCATCCTGAAGCCGACGCCGAGATGATTGCCATGGCAATTGAGTGCCTGCAGCGCAGCGGGGCTGAAAACTTCACCCTCGATATCGGCCAGGTCGAATTTTTCCGTGGCGTGATTGATGGGTTGCCGCTCTCGGCCAATATGGCGCGTCGCGTGGCAGGTGCGATCGGGCGCAAGGACAGCGCAGAACTTACGCGCTTGCTCGATGAAGGCCAGATCGACCAGGCTGCGCGCGAAGAGGTCCTGGCCCTGCCGCGACTCTTCGGCGGGCGTGAGGTTCTGGGCCGGGCGGCGAAGCTGGTGCAGAATCAACGGTCACAAAACGCGCTGGATAATCTGACTCAGGTTCTCGATCTGCTCGATCAGCATGGGATTGCCGAGTATGTCACCCTCGATCTTGGGGAACTGCGCGGCCTCGATTACCACACCGGCATCACGTTCCAGGGTTTTCTGCAGGGTTACGGCCAGGCGGTTTGCAGTGGTGGGCGCTATGATGGGTTGATGGCCAATTACGGCAGTCCGGCACCGGCCACCGGTTTCACCTTTGATCTGCTCAACCTGCTCTTTGCTCTCGATCAGACCCTTGACAACCAGGTCAAGCCGCAGACCGATCTGCTGGTTTTTGCCTGCAGCGGAGCGGTCACCCGTGCCCAGCAGCTGACCCGCAAGTTACGTACCGCAGGCTTCAGTGCCGCGCGCGACATGATTGAGCGTTCAGTCGATGAAGCGCTTGCTTACGCCCGGCTGATGAACTATCGTCAGCTGCTGCTGGTTGCCGATGATAAGACCCCGCTGCGCTTGATTAACCCGGCGGATCAATCCGAAGAGCAGCTGACGATTGACGAACTCCTACAACGTAAAAGTTTTAAATAATCTGTTCAGGCCCTGCTCTTCGCTGCGGCGAAACAGGCACAAGGCTTTAAGGAGCTAAAGAAAACGTTATGGCCAATGTCGTAATCATCGGCGCCCAATGGGGCGACGAAGGTAAGGGGAAGGTTGTTGATATCTACACCGAGCATGCCGACGAGGTGGTGCGTTTCCAGGGCGGCAACAATGCCGGGCATACCCTGGTGGTCGGTAATGAAAAAACGGTGCTGCACCTGATCCCGTCGGGGATTCTTCACAAGGGCAAGCGCTGCGTGATCGGCAACGGTGTGGTGCTCGACCCCAAGGTTTTTCTCGAAGAAATTGAAGGGCTCAAGAGCAAGGGGTATCTGCAGGATGACAGCCAGTTGATGGTTGACGGTGCCGTTCATCTGATCATGCCCTACCATGTTGCCATCGACAAGGCCCGTGAAAACCGCATCAGCGACCGCAAGATCGGCACCACCGGTCGCGGCATCGGCCCGACCTACGAAGACAAGGTCGGACGACGCGGGATCCGCTGCGCCGATCTGCTCAAGCCAGAGACTTTCAAGCGCCGCCTCAACGAGGTGTTGCCGGAGAAGAACTTCTATCTGGAGAAGTATCTCGGTCAGGCCCCGCTGGATGCCGAGGCGATCTTTGCCGAATATCAGGGCTATGCCGAGCAGCTGCGCTGTTATCTGGGAAATGTCTCGACCGAGCTTGATGCGGCCATCAAGGCGGGCAAGAACCTGCTGTTTGAGGGGGCTCAGGGCAGCATGCTTGATATCGATCATGGCACCTATCCCTATGTCACCTCTTCATCAACCGTTTCCGGCGGTGCCTGCACCGGCAGTGGCGTCGGTCCGACCCGTCTTGACCAGGTGATCGGGATTACCAAGGCCTATGTGACCCGGGTTGGCGAGGGTCCTTTCCCGACCGAGCTGCTTGATGAGATGGGTGAACAGTTGCGTGCCGCAGGCAATGAGTTCGGTGCGACCACCGGGCGACCGCGGCGTTGCGGCTGGCTCGATATTGTCGCCCTGCGTGAAGCGGTGCGGGTCAACGGCCTGACCGGCCTGGCACTGACCAAGATGGACGTCCTCAACGACCTGGAAACGATCCAGGTTTGTACCGCCTATAAATACCAGGATCAGCTGCTCGAAGACTTCCCCGGCGACCTTGAGGTGCTGGAGCAATGTACCCCGGTTTTTGAAAAGGTTGCCGGCTGGCAGCAGTCGATCAACGAGGTCACGAGCTTCGACCAATTACCGCAAGCGGCGATCGATTACGTCAAGCAGATAGAAGCCTGGAGCGGGGTACCGGTGGTGCTGGTTTCGGTCGGTCCACGGCGCGATGAAACCATGCTGCGCAGCAATCCTTTTGCTTGATTTTTACGTCGAGTTAGGGCATGATGCCGAAGTTTTCGGGGGCTGAAAAAAAAGTACAAAAAAGGGTTGACGCACTCAGAATCATCGCGTATAAAGATGCTCCGTTACGGGCCGGTAGCTCAGTTGGTAGAGCATCTGACTTTTAATCAGATGGTCGTGGGTTCGATCCCCCCCCGGCTCACCATTTTTTAATAGCGTCATTTGCGGGTACATTTCCCGCAGGGCACTTAGAAGTTTTAAGTCCCTATCGTCTAGCCTGGCCCAGGACACCGCCCTTTCACGGCGGCGACGGGGGTTCGAATCCCCCTGGGGACGCCATTAACGAGAAACGCTCTGCTGATTCAATTCGGCAGGGCGTTTTTTCGTTGGAGGACAGTATGTTTGGGGGATTCGAAGCGCAGCAAGCGCTGACTTAATGTCAGAAAAGCAGCCAGGGATGGCTGCGTCAGCGAGTGGAGGGGTGTAAGTTCTCAGATTAGCCTGTCCGGCATTTCCTGATTATCTTGATACTCCTTTCTGATTATTTTTGGAAGTCAGAGGGCCCATGTAATTATGCCTTTCAAGTCAGGGCGGATATCAACCTCACCCGCAACCCTATACAAACCAGAAGGTTTGCATCTACAAAATCCATACGATTCTTGAGTCGTGCGTTATGGCTGAGAGGGTCTTGAATGCCGCGCAAATCACCACTTGGAAGTCTGTTAAAAAGGGTCTGTAAAGGATTTTGTGGAAACGGCCCGTCGGTCACGGGGGGGCGTAGCGAATTCCGGCTTTTTCTGTTATTGGCCCAGTGGTCTCGAAGCGGAATGAGCGTTGCCTTGATGTCACCTCTTGTTCTCCTCAGCTTGATCTTTCCAGGGAGTAACCGTCAAACTGAGAAAACCGAACACCCTGACCCCATTGACAGTTCGCGTCTCTTCGATAAAATTTCAGTATGGCAAGAGAGACGATCGTTCAATTCCAGATCGAGCGTCTGGAGATACTCAATCCTCTGGGAGAGGTCGATTCCGAGCTGCTTCCGCCTCTGTCCGATACACAACTCCTGCGACTTTACGAATTATTGCTTTTGACCCGGCTGGCTGACGAGCGTGCCTTGAGTCTGCAGCGTGAAGGCCGACTCGGGACCTTCCCCTCATCGTTGGGTCAGGAAGCGGCGCAGGTCGGCAGTGCCTTTGCTTTGAACTCTCGGGACTGGATCTTTCCGTCGTTCCGCGAGCTGGGAGTTTTCCTTTCTGTCGATTATCCGCTGGCCAACTATTACCGTTACTGGTCGGGTGACGAGCGGGGTCTGCTCTGTCCTCCGGAGTTGAATATCTTCCCGATCAATATCGCGGTCGGTACCCATCTGCTGCATGCGGCCGGGGTCGCCATGGGCGCGCGTTATCGGTCCGACCCGGCGGTTGCGGTTGTCTATCTGGGGGACGGTGCAACCTCCAAGGGCGATTTTCATGAAGCGCTCAATATGGCCGGGATCTATCGTTTGCCGCTGGTGGCGATCTGTCAGAACAATCAGTGGGCGATTTCGGTTTCACGCACCAGGCAGACGGCGGCCGAGACCCTGGCGCAGAAAGCGCTGGCCTTCGGGATTCATGGGATTCAGGTTGACGGCAACGATGTGCTGGCGGTCTATCGCGCGACGGCTGAGGCTCTGGAGCGGGCGCGCACTGGCGGTGGCGCGACCTTCATCGAGTGTGAGACCTATCGCATGTCCGACCATACCACCGCCGATGATGCGCGACGCTACCGTGATCCGGACGAAGTTGAGCGCTGGCGCGACAAGGATCCGCTGTTGCGGATGCGACGTTTTCTCGAAAACCGCAAGCTGTGGAACGAATCTAATCAGACACAGCTGGAGGATCGTCTGCGCCAACGTCTCGATTTGGCAGTGACCGAAGCGGAGGCGGTGGAAGCGCCGGTTGCCGAAGATATGTTCCGTTATACCTGTCATCAGCTCAGTTCCCGGCAGCTTGAACAGTTGAAGGAGTGCGACGATGGCCATCCTTAATCTGGTTCAGGCGATCAATCAGGGATTGCAGCAGGCACTGGCCGAAGATGACCGGGTATTGGTCTTCGGCGAGGATGTTGCAGCCGATGGCGGAGTTTTTAGGGTGACCGAAGGGCTCTATGAGCAGTTCGGCGAGACGCGGGTTTTTGACACGCCGCTGGCCGAATCGGGGATCGTCGGGTTGGCGGTCGGTCTGGCGGCTTATGGTCTGCGGCCGGTGGCCGAGATTCAGTTTCTCGGTTTCACCTACGCGGCCATCGATCAGATCTATACCCATGCCGCCCGGCTGCGCGCTCGCTCGCGGGGCCGCTATACTTGCCCACTGGTGATTCGCACGCCCTACGGTGGCGGGGTCAAGGCCCCGGAACTGCATGAAGAGAGCAGTGAAGCTTTCTTCTGCCATATGCCGGGGATCAAGGTCGTGGTTCCTTCGACCCCGAGCAATGCCAAGGGCTTGTTGCTGGCGGCGATTGCCGATCCCGATCCGGTGATCTATCTGGAGCCGACCCGGCTCTATCGTCTGCTTAAGGAAGAGGTGGCCGAAGAGGCATATATCACTCCTCTCGGGCAGGCGCGGATTGCCCAGGCAGGCGATCAACTGACGCTCATCGCCTGGGGCAGTATGGTTGAGCGTTCCCTGAAGGCGGCCCACAATTATCCGGTGGAAGTGATCGACCTGCAGACTTTAAGCCCCTTTGATCGCGAGACAATTCTGGCTTCGGTCAAAAAAACCGGTCGGCTGCTGATTGTCCAGGAAGCGCCGAAGACCGGCGGCTTCGGCGCCGAGCTGGCAGCGACTGTCGCCGAAGAGGGGATCATGTCACTCAGGGCCCCGATTCTGCGTGTCACCGGCTATGATGTGGTCACGCCCTTGCCGTTACTCGAAGACTACAATCTGCCGTCGGAGCAACGTATCCTCAGCGCGATTGAAAAATTACTAAGCTATCCTTGAGTCAGGGGCGAATTTTTGAAGTTGGTTGGGGAGAGATAAGATGAAATTTGAATTCAGACTGCCTGACCTGGGTGAAGGAATCGCTGAGGCGGAAATCCGCAGCTGGCTGGTGGCCGAAGGGGAGCAGATCGAAGAGCATCAGCCGGTTGTTGAGGTCGAGACTGACAAGGCGCTGGTCGAACTGCCGTCGCCGAGAGCGGGGCAGGTTGTTAAACATTGTCATCCGGAAGATGCTCTGGTCAAGGTTGGAGATATTCTCTTGACGATTGAGGAGAGCACACAGAATGACGAGCGTCCTCCATCGTACGGGATTGTCGGTGTGTTGCCGGAAGCCGAAGAAGTGAGCCCGGGAGAAAAGCCAATTGCTGCCGAGTCAAAAGCGACCGCTGAGATTCGCGCCATGCCTTCGGTGCGGGTTCTGGCCCGGGAGCTGGATGTTGCACTGGAAGAATTATCCGGCACCGGGCCTGGCGGCTTGATTACGGCAGGAGACGTGCAGGCTGCCATCAGTGTTACGCAGTCTGTTCCCGCCGTAAAACCGGCAGCGTCCTCTGGACAAAGACGGCCGCAGAAAGGCGTTCGACGGGTGATTGCGCGTAAGTTATTGCAGGCGCAGCAAGCGACGGCATTCGTCACCAATATGGATGAGTTTGATGTCACCCGCTTATGGAACCTGAAGCAGCGCGAGGAACCCCAGCTGGCGGAACGGGAGCTGCGCCTGACCTTTCTGCCCTTCTTCATGAAGGCGACCCAGCATGCGTTGCTCGAATTCCCGCGCTTTAATGCCCGCCTTGATGAAGAACGCGATGAACTGATTTTGCAGACGGACTGTCATATGGGGATCGCGGTTGATACCGAAGAAGGGCTGATGGTCCCGGTTGTGCGTGACATCGGCAGCAAAAGCATCGTCAAGCTCGCGGCCGAACTGCAAGAGTTATCCGCCCGGTCCCATCAGCGCAGTATTGCCCTGCAGGATCTGCGGGGCAGCACATTTACCCTGAGTAATTTCGGTTCCTACGGCGGGTACTTTGCCACTCCGATCATCAACTATCCCAATGTTGCGATCCTCGGTTGCGGGCGAATCAGCCAGCGCCCCTGGGTGGTCGAGAGCGAACTGGCCGTGCGCTACATTCTGCCGCTGTCCCTGACCTTCGACCACCGGGTGAGTGATGGTGCCGAAGCCTGCCGCTTCTTGGCCCGGATTGGCGGTTATCTTGAAGATCCGGGGGCATTGTTTATGGAGACTGTTTGATCCTGGGATCAGGGGATTACTTCCAGGGATAACTCAAATCGCGCAGCGCCATTGCGGCCTTAACCCGCTCTATCGCCAGTTGCTCGGCGGCCGCTCGGGGCAGGATGTTTTCCTTGAATGCTTTAAGCAGGATCAGGTCAGTATTCTTTTGGATTTTACGTTCAATAGTGGCAAAGGCCTCAGTAGCGCTCTTTCGGCGATATTCCATTGCCGCCATAATCAGTCCACCGGCGTTGGCGATAAAATCCGGGACCACCAGCACCCCTTTTTGAGCGAGGGCGTTTTCGGCTTCACGGGTCACCGGAATATTGGCGCCCTGCAGAATAAGTCCGGCCTTAATCTGTTCGAAATTGTTGCGATGAATGACGTCGGGGGTGGCTGCCGGAATCAGAATGTCGCAATCGGTGCCGAAGATGGCATCTCCAGGAAGGGTTTTCCCCTGTGAAGATCCGCTCACAGTGCCTTTGTCCTGCTTGGCGGCAAGCAATTCGTCGATTTCGAGGCCGTTTTTCTGCGCCAGGGTTCCACTGCTGTCACTGACGGCGACAATGATCGCGCCCTTGTCGGCCAGGAACCGGGCCGCAGCCCGTCCGACATTGCCGAAACCCTGAATGGCGACCCGCGCACTCTGTAACGGCAGGTGCAGGTGCTTGCAGGCGATCTCGGCACACGCGGCAACGCCGTAGCCGGTAGCGCCGAGTTTATCCAGCGGCAGACCTCCCAGCTCTTCGGGCAGGCCGAGAACCCGGCCGATCTCTTCTTTGATCCAGACCATCATCGACTCGTCAGAGCCCATGTCCGGGGCCGGGACATACTCTTCGACTCCACGCATCATACGGGCAAAGGCACGCACCAGCTGCTCAATATTGTCCTGTTTCGGATTGGCGATGATGCCGGATTTTCCGCCGCCGTGATCAAGCCCGGCGATGGCGCTCTTCATGGTCATGGTTCGCGCCAGACGAGCCACCTCACGCAGGGAA
This sequence comes from Deltaproteobacteria bacterium, assembly GCA_024276905.1. Classification (GTDB taxonomy): domain Bacteria; phylum Desulfobacterota; class Desulfuromonadia; order Desulfuromonadales; family Geopsychrobacteraceae; genus Geopsychrobacter. The sequence continues at coordinate 1,047 of JAJRWF010000054.1, read as the reverse complement.
ACGGCTGGGGAGATGCGCACACCGCCAATGGCAGGGCCGAGTGCCGTGTTGTCGACCACCACCATGCCGCGCAGCCCGGATTCAGGATCATAGAGCTGCAGCAGTTTGGTTGGGCCGAGGTCGTCGAATTCGATGTTTTTCATACTTTCAGGTTTAACAGAAATGGGGCAAATGTAAATAGCCGAATTCGACTTCGGGGCGGCCATCTGCGGGCAGGGTGAAGTCTATTGCCGCGGTTGATTCATTCTCCGGTTTGCCTGATTTTCAGGTATGCCCGGCTTGCGCGAACTCCTGGCCCAGAATCGCCAGTTTTCGTTCTTCGCCCCAGCGGTAGCCACCCAGGCCGCCATCTGCCCGCAAGACCCGATGGCAGGGGATCAGCCATGCGACCGGGTTTCTGCCGATAGCGGTGCCGACCGCGCGGGAACTGTCGGGGCAACCGAGTTGACGGGCGATCTGGCCATACGAAGTGATCTGTCCCGTAGGAATCTGCAGCAGTGCCTGCCAGACTCGCAGCTGGAAATTGGTGCCGCGCAGCAACAGCGGCAAAGGTTTCTGCGGAGAATTATCAATCAGGGCGAAAACCTCGGCGAGGGCGGTGGCCGTCAGCCGTTCATTCTGCTGCAGGAGGGCATTCGGCCAGTCGTTGCGCAGTAAATGTACCGCCTGCTGTCGGTTTTTATCGATAAACTGCAGTGTGCAGATACCGCGGGCCGTCAGCCCGATCAGGCAGTCTCCGAAGGGGCTGGGGTGGATACCCCAGTCGATATTCAATCCCTCTCCGCCGCCGCTAAATTCGCCGGGAGTGACCGCGTCGACAGCGACAAACAGGTCGTGCAGTCGTCCACCACCGCTGAGGCCGACCGAGTAACTTGTTTCCAGCAGTGGCTGTGATTGTTTGAGGAGTTGCCGGGCATGCTGGCTGGTCAGGTATTGTAGAAAGCGTTTGGGGCTGACTCCGGCCCAGCGCTGGAACAGACGCTGAAAGTGAAAGGGGCTCAGGCCGATATGGTCCGCCACTTCGTCAAGTTTCGGCTGGCGAAGTGC